>CAZJMX010000009.1:0-111788 GCA_964547345.1 uncultured Smithella sp.
AGAACAGAGCAATATAAGGTTTCAAAAAAACCTATTTTTCAGGACGGACTAATTAGAACCGTTGAAAGGCGGAAACGGCTGAATGCGCAAGACGTTTAACCTTCAACTGCGGGGACTGGATTTACCGTTCTAATTAAAAATACCGCCACTTTATCGCGGAAGCCTCTGTTTTTATTAATGACAGCCGTTTTTTTTCTAAAGTTATTTTTAAAAATACCGAATATGCTAAGCAGGAGGGTAACGCGTCGAGTGAGTCTCCTTTTAAATTTTCATCAGGCAGATAACCCTTAAGTTGTCAAAACAGCGCCATTTTACCGGCGAATGCCGGAAGAACACATGCCACGTAAATGGCAAGATGCGCAAAAGCAGGAGGAGATCCGATGAAGAGATTAATTTATAACATGAAACTGAAGAAGAAAATGCTTCTGGCGCCGGTCGTCGTATTTTTCTTTATGATTATCATTGCCATTGGCACTTACATGGCTATTTCCATCCAGACACACTCGATTGACGATATCTACAATAATCGCTTCAAGGGCTATCAGAATAGTTCACACATCCTGGTGGAGATGTCCACGGTCCAGGCTAATCTCTACAAACTCATGAACTGGATCGCCTCCAATTATGATAAGCAGCGCATCGATGAACTGGCCAAGAAGACGGACGCTCAGATTGCCGTCAATGTGGAATTCACGAAAAAGATCCTCAATTCCGGAGGCCTGACAGCGGAAGAAAAAAAATTATACCAGGTCGCCTATAACAACCTGGTGGAATTTCACAAGCTGGCTAAAGGCACCTTGGAGATTGCTGCGCAGGATGCCAGCACGGCCGTCATGACATTCAGTATGGCGGAGGATAAGTTTGTAGATGTGGATAAGAGCCTGCGGATGCTCAACGCCCTTGAAGACAAGCTCAGCAAGGAGCAGTATAACTTTTCCATCCGTATGGCATCGACGACGCTGACAATCTTTCTCGTCGTCCTGCTGATTGCCGTTATTGTTTCCTTCCTGACGAGCGTGACGGTGACGGGCCTTATTCTGAAACCGATCCGGGAGACCATCCAAGTGATGCGCCGCCTTGCGGAAGGCGATTTAACCCAGGACATCCATTTGCAGTCCAACGATGAAATCGGTGAACTGGTCCAATCGGTCAATACCATGCGCAGTAAGATGAATAATGCAGTCGGACATGCCCTTGAGGTTTCCGGCCTGCTCACGGAAGCCGCATCGGAAGAAGCCGCCTCCATCGAGGAAACCTCGGCCTCTCTGGATGAAATCGCCTCCATGACCCGCAAAAACGCCGAAAACACGACCGCAGCAAACCAACTTATGCAATCGGCAAGAGGGGCCATTCAACAAGCCAATGCATCGATGAGTCAATTAACCGGGTCGATGCAAGAGATTACCAAGGCAAGCGAGCAGACGCAAAAGATCGTCAAGAGCATCGATGAAATTGCCTTCCAGACAAACCTCCTGGCCCTGAATGCCTCCGTCGAGGCGGCCCGGGCGGGTGAAGCGGGCGCCGGATTTGCTGTTGTGGCCGATGAGGTGCGGAACCTGGCTCTGCGGGCTAAAGAATCGGCGCATAATTCGTCCAGCCTGATCGAGGACATTGTGCTGAAGGTTAAAGAGGGCGAAAATCTAGTCAATGTCACGAGCACAGCCTTTGCCGAAGTTACGCATAGTTCCGACAAAGTGGTCGATCTCATGTCCGAGATTGCCGCTGCCTCCAGAGAACAATCCCAGGGCATTGATCAGGTCAATACGGCAATTGCTGAAATGAGCAGTACCACACAGCAGAATGCCGGTAACGCGGAAAACCTGTCGGCGATTATGTCCATATTTAAGACGGAGAATGTGGAGGATTCAGACGATGCGACCGGGAAATCCACTGCCGGAAGCCTCTCTCATTCAACCATGGGAAAAGGTGTCAAGAAAAGAGTCATGATAAGATAGTGAGAGTTAATAAACTAAAACCACAGAAGGAGGAAAGAGTGATGAAAAAATGTTTCGTGTTTATGATGGTCATCGTATTGCTTGCAGTCGGCGCCAGCGTCGTTATGGCGCAGGATAAAGGCACACCGGAAGAGGCGAAAGCTTTGGTAAAAAAAGCGGTTGCTTATATCAAAGAAGTCGGAAAAGACAAAGCCATTGCCGAATTCAATAACCCCAAAGGAAAGTTTATCTACAAGGATCTTTATGTCTGGGCAACCGCGCTGGACGGGACAAACCTTTCTCATCCTTACACGCCCGCGCTCATCGGCAAGAATATGTACAACCTGAAGGATGCCGACGGCAAGCTTTTCGTCAAGGAAAGAATAGACATCGTCAAGGCGAAGGGAAGCGGAACGATCGAGTATCGCTGGAGCAATCAGCAGACCAAGAAAGTGGAAAAGAAGGAAGCCTATTTTGAGATCGTGCCCGGTGCGGATTATTTTGTAAACAGCGGGTACTATAAATAAAGGTGAACGGTAAATAAACGATCGTGCTGAAAAAGGCCGCAGGATTTACCCTGCGGCCTTTTTTACGACCCATACGGGTTCTTGATATGTAATTATTTCAACTTTATATATTTATAAACTTCTGCAATCAGCTCGCTTCGGTCAAAATAGACTTCATTGCGTTTTATTTTTCCTCGATCATCAAATTGCACAAAGCAAACGCCGACGCATTCGATAATTTTTTGCCCCACAGGTATTTTGGCCAGCCACTTATTCAAAAACCCGCCTTCCATGGGAATCGGTTCAATCTGCGTCCAGATCCAATCCGGATTTTGGGACAAAAGCGTGCTGAAATACGAAAGGAGCTCTGCTTTTCCGCGCACACCGGCTGGAATTGCCGGGTCAAGGTAGAAGCAATCATCTGAATAAAAGTCGGCTAATTTTTCGGGTTCATTTCCGGTCCAGGCAGGCAGCCACTTTGAAGCGAATTCTTGCGCTTCTTTTTTGTTCATCATCGTTACTCCCCCCTCTGTATAAAAAATATATAACCTCGTTGATGCGTATCCCTGCGAATCAACCAAACACTGATTTTTGCGACATAACATCCTATGGAAATTGGTAACCATTCATGTGTCATACTTTAACATGAAAGTATTTCGCAAACAAACCTCAATCCGGAGGGCTACTAAAACATCAAATCGTTATTAATAAATTGTCAAACCTCCTGGTTTTGGCTATATTGGCGCGGCACAGAGGTGTGGTTCGGTGGTTTTCATTTCAGACCAGGATCGACAAACGGACAAGGTCATGACACAAGCAGAAAACACAGTCGGGCAATACAGGGTTTGGGGAGAGGTCACGGCCTTTCTGGCCTTGTTCTTTGACAACATCGGGACGATGATCTTTTTTTCCGCCATTTTGATTTTCACGTTCAACTATCCGGCGGACATTATCCTGACGCGCATGATTCCGGGAACGGCCGTGGGCGTATTCTTAGGCGATCTCATTTATACCTGGCTTGCCATCCGTTTGAGGCGCAAAACCGGACGCACGGACGTTACGGCTATGCCGCTGGGGCTCGACACGCCCTCCAGCATCGGGATTGCCTACGCGGTGCTCGGCCCCGCCTACATCGCCACAAAAGATGCGGAGCTCACCTGGCAGATCGGCATGGCGACGCTCTTCATGATTGGTGTTGTCAAAATCTTCACCTCGTTTATCGGCGGCTGGATTCAGCGTGTCATTCCCACCGCAGGCTTACTGGGTTCCATCGCGGGCGTGGGGCTTTTGCTTTTAGGGTTTCTGCCGCTTATCGAAATTTTCAATGAGGCCGTGGTCGGCATGGTAGCGCTGGGGCTGATCTTTGCCGCACTTTTCAGTAAATTGTATTTACCCGGCAAGATAAACGGCGTTCTGGCGGCGGTACTTTTCGGCACAATCATCCACTTTGCGCTGGGCTATGGCGGATTTCTTCCGGAGTTCAAAACGCCTTCGCTCGATATGCAACTTTGCCTGCCGGTATTCTCCATCGATTTTCTTCAAAAACTTCCGCAAAGCATTCAATATCTGCCGCTGGCCATTCCCTTCGCCCTTCTGACCATCATCGGCGGGATCAACAACACGGAAAGCGCGAGGCTCGCCGGCGACAACTACCGCACCCGCGACATTCTACTCACCGAAGCGGTCACGTCGCTGATTGCCGCTTTCTTTGGCGGCGTGGCGCAGACCACGCCCTACATCGGCCATCCGGCCTACAAGAAGATGGGGGCGACCTGGTGGTACACGCTGGCCACCGGATTATTAATCGGCATCGCCTCGGTGATCGGTCTTTTGTCTTTGTTTGTAAGCGTGATTCCGCGCGCGGTCATTGCGCCGATTTTCATTTTCATCGGATTTGAAATCGTCCATCAGGCTTACAAGGAATCGCCGCCTGCACATTCCCCTGCCGTTAGCTTAAGTATGCTGCCGGTGATCGCGAGCCTGATTATGATCATTCTCAGCCAATTCCTCGGTGCGGCAGGGATCACTCCCAGCAAACTCCCACATCAGTTGCAGACTCTCCACGCTTCGCTCACGATGCTGGCAAACGGCTTCATTCTGACGGGGCTGCTCTGGGGAAGCCTGCTGGCGTTTTTAATAGATCACAAAGCGCGGCTTGCGGCCCTGTGCGCTGCCATCTGTGCCGTGCTGACCCTATTCGGCGTCATTCATTCCGTCATGCCTTCGGGCGAGCTTTATCTGCCCTGGCGGATCGCAACGCAGACACACTATCTCCTGGCGGTAGCCTATTTGGCGCTGTCGGGGATCATGCTTTCGCTTTCCGGGAAGCATGAATAATTTGAGGGAGGCAAACAAAAAACGATGATCGTCAGCATGTGGATGACACGAGACGTTGTAACCATAGGGCCCGACACGCCGGTTATCGAAGCGTCCGCCATCATGGCCGCAAGGCACATCCGGCGTCTGCCGGTGGCCGAGCCGCATGACGGCAACCTGCATCCGGTGGGCATGATCACCGCAACCGACATCCTCCATGCCTACCCGCCGGACGTGAACCCCTTTTCATTATCGGCTGCAGGCAGGCAACGGATACACAAAACCGCAGGAGAGATCATGAGCCGCGCGCTAAGAACGGTCGTCCCCGAAACGCCCATTGAAGATGCCGCCCGAATTATGCGCGACGCCAAGATCAGCACGCTTTTGGTGGTTCAGAAAACAAAACTGGTCGGACTGATTACAGAGTCGGACATTTTCCGGGCGTTTGTCGGCATTCTGGAATCCACGGGTGCAGGCGCGCGGATCACGTTTGAGATCATTAATAATGAAGACACGTTCAGCCTGATCGCCCCGATAGCGCTGAAGCTGCATGTTCGCGTGGTAAGCCTGATGACGGTGGATCAGGCGGATCGGAAGCTCTGCGTGGTGCGGATCACCGGCGCAGCGCAGGAGGCAATGATCGACGCGCTTTGGGCCTCCGGCCACAACGTGCTCAACGTACTTAAATATTAAGTGAACTTCAGAACAAGGGGTCTTGCCTGTCTTTCGGCGCATGAAACCCCTCCACCCCCGGCGCTTCGCGCCACCCCCGCCAGCGGGGGACACAGACGCCGGCAAATGTATTCACGCCTCTTTTGCTTCATTTCATGCCTTTGGCTATCAGGAATGGTGCGTATTTTTTATCTTCTCCCTTGATATGCTTTTGAAGCCATTCAATTAAGAAATCCATGACCTCAATCGTCAAACCCTTCCGACCGCCGGAAAACTGGGCCCTGAAATCCGAAACCTTCTCCACAAAGGCGCGATGGACTTGCCGGTGGTTTTCCGCATCAGAATATCCATACTTGAGAAAGTACTTTTCTTCGGTTTCGAAATGCATCAAGGCATAGTTGACCATCCCGGTAAGTATTTTTTCAAGAACCTCTTTGCCTTTCCCCTGGCGCATCTCATCATTCAATTTGCTGATCATTTCGACAAGTTGCTTGTGCTGTTTATCAATTTCGGCAATCCCGACACTCAAAGAATCGTCCCATTGAAACATTGCCATTGTAACACCTCCCCTGAAACCTTTTTACAGTATGTCGGCATTTCATATTATTTCTTTAAAACGTTGAAAGTTGACGGCGGGCGTGGAAACACGCGTATCAATTGCACTCGAAACTATTTTCCGGTATAATCTCCTCTAATTTCTCAAAACGTTTCACTATTTTTCCACACACGGGTGCTTGCCGGAGGATAGTTGCTGAAGGCTTGAGCTAAAAAGGAGGACAAGATGAACGCAACAAAAAGGAAGTTTCCGGACAATTTCTTTTCCTGCCTGTCCGGACTGGCAAAAAAATCGACGATGGGCTCAGGCTTGCCGACTTCCATACCAATCGCACCGCAGGAGGGCGCCCCGACCGGCATTTTGGTATCTGCCGCCATTCCTATCAGGGCCTGATCCTGCCTGCGCTTGTCGCTGCAATCATTGTCATGGGGGTTCCGGAATGCACAGCCAGGCTCTGAGTGGCGGGGCTGACAGCCGTCGCCGTTTTCTTTCTTCTGACAGGGTTTTCACGCCTGTCGATTAAGCGCAGCTGGACCATCCGAGCCGATTTGATTATACAGGTGGCGGTAATGCTTGCGACTTGCGGCATCATTTGGATGGCGGGCGGCAATACTTATTCCAAAGGCATATTGATTTACCGTCATTTTTTCGTGCTGGCTGCCGCCGTGGTAGCCGTCACTCTGCTTGCCGCCTGCCTGATCCTTGCCTGCGTCTGGGGCGGTCTGCAATATACCCATACCTATCGCGAAGCCATCACCAAAACCGAATTGTTCTTAAGCCGCAGTACGGTGATTACACCAAACCTTGGCGGTCTGATTCGCGCTTTTTTGACCGTGGTGCCGGGCGCGCCCCTGCAACTGTTGCTGATCCGTGGCGCCCAGCGCCTTTCCCGGCGGCAAAGCGCCATTAAGTCCCGCGCACATAAACGAACGCATGCTGGATTTTAAATATCTCACCGGGGTCACCTTGCTGATCATCACGCTCGCGGCAGGGTTATATTTATCATTTGGCGCGCAGCAGCCGCAGTTGAGCGCAGCCAATACCTTACAGCCGGATGTTCAACTGGCCCAACTGCTCGAAAACTACAGCTTGAGCCGTAAAGAGGAACCAGCTCTGATTATTGCCGCCTCAGAAGGGGCAGTCAGGTCGCTTTCAGTTCATCTATCTGCCGATGCCCCTTTGCCTGCGCGAATCAGACAGTTTCGGCACGCACTGGATGCTCCAACCGACCATCGAAATCAACCTGGGATCGGATAAATCCCGAACGCTCAAAGGTCCTGAAATGGTCAAGCTGCTTCGAGTTATGCACGCCCCCGGCCAGACAGGCGCCCTGTCGGCCGACGCCGGGACCGTACTTAACTACGCCGTTTCGGATTCCCGCTGGCGCAAGGGCGCCCGGGAACTGGGCCTCATCCATAAATAAATATTATCAATATACTGCTTGAATCGCCCCGGGTCCGGGGGCGATGATTCAAGTACCCTTAGCAATCAGCCGATAACCTGTAAGACGGTTTATTAAAACCGGTGGCGCTATCTAAACAGCGTTGCTTTGCCTTTGGAAAAAAGTTGTCATGACAACTCATACCAACGAATATCGAATTTCGCGCTGGTTTGCCGAATTTAGCGATCCGGGAACCGAACAATCCTTTCAAAGACATTTTCAACACATTTTAAACCGGCAGTTGCGCATCGCTCTCGTCGTATGGGCTTTGCTCCTGCTTGTGTTTGCGATACCCGACTACCAGGTCATCGGCGCCCGACCTCCATTTTTCTATCTTCTGGCCTATCGGGTTGTTATTGCCCTGGCTTTGTTCATCATCATTCTGAACATCAAATACGACACCAGTCTGTTCAGTCTCAGTTATGCCGTCACACCGGTCGTCATTGCCGGTTTCTCCGGGTTTATGATGCTGTTTTTTTATCGTCCGGATGCCATCAACTGGACGGTGGGCGTTATCATGATCATGCTCATCTCTTTGTTGATGTTCATACCGATCCGGTTCAGCCTGGCATTTTTATCCGCTGTCTGCGGTGTCATCATTACATTGCTGACCCGCTTTGTCATGGGATCTTCAAAAGCCAACCTGATCGGACTGTTCTTTATCCTGATGCTGCCGCTTGTCGTCGGCGCGACAACCGCCCGCCGTCTCGCCTTTTTGCAGCGCAAACAATTTGCCCTGCTGAGTAAAACCGCAAAAATCAACCAGGAGCTGGAGCGCGAAATTCAGCAACGCCTCAAACTGGAAGCGACGCTCAAGGAGCTGGCCGCAACCGATCCCCTGACCGGACTGTATAACCGGCGGGAGTACGAAATGCTCTTTGCGCATGAAATGGAACGCGCCAGGCGCTTGCACACGGCTTTGTCCGTGTGCATCATTGATCTCGATCATTTTAAAAAAGTGAATGATACTTACGGACATGGCGTGGGCGACGACGTCCTCAGGCGAACAGCGGCAATCTGCCGGAAAAATCTGCGCACCATGGATATTATCGGACGCCTGGGAGGAGAAGAGTTTATTATATTATTGCCGGAAACAGCCATCGATCAGGCCGTTTTGGTCGCAAACCGGCTGTTGAGCGAACTTTCGGCCACGGATATCGACACGGGCGCATCCGTCATACGCATCACCGCCACCATCGGCATCTCGCAATTGCTTCCGGGCGATCAGGATGCAAACGCCATCATTCAGCGGGCGGACGCCGCCCTGTACCGGGGGAAAGAAGCAGGCCGCAGCACAGTGGAAGTTAACCTGATTTATTAATCGAATCCCGATCCTCTCAATACCCTGACCGCGCCTGCTATTTTGCAACTTGCAATATGCGGTAGGCGCCGCGGGCCACAATAAGAAACACAATGGCTCCGACAATCAAGTCAGGAATGCCGGAGTGCGTTGCAAACACCAACACACCGGCCAGAATCACGCCCATATTAATAATGACATCATTGGATGTAAAAATCACGCTGGCTTGCATATGGGCCTCGGTGCTTTTACTTTTTTGAAGTAAAAGCAAACAAGCTGTATTCCCCATCAGGGCAAGGATGGAAACAACAATCATCGCCTGAAACGCGGGCACCTCGCCAAACCCCCAAAAGCGCCTGACAACTTCGGCCACACCCAATATCGCCAGAAAAACCTGAAAATATCCACTCATCCTGGCAACACTTTTTTTCTTGGCCATCGTCTTGCCGATGGCCAAGAGCGCAAGCCCGTAAACAAGGCTGTCGGCCAGCATGTCCAGACTGTCGGCAACCAGCCCCATGGAATTAAAAACAAAGCCCATCAATATTTCCAGAAGGAAAAAGAAAAAATTAATGGCTAATACCTGCAGCAGCAATGTTCTTTGCTTATTGTCCCGGACATCAGGCAGGGTGTCCTCGGCTTCGCCGCTTGCAACCCACGAAGCGCCGAGTTGCAGTTTATTAATTTCGCTGAAGATAGGTTCGTAGTCCCCTGTGTGGTGAACATCCAGCCTGCGGCCGGGAATATCAAAGTGAAGGGAAGCGATGTTTTTAAACGCCTCCAGTTTCAGGCGGATTAATTGTTCTTCGCAGGAGCAATCCATTTTGGAAATGGTAAATGTTGTTTTTTGCACAGAGATCTCCCGACGCCAACGAGAAAAGTGTTGCGGTACCCGGGCGGGCTTCTGTAGTTCCCGACCGGATACCACATTTTATTTCCCGCCGGGAAAGAATTCTTCGATCACCTTGTTGACCTTGTCGGCCTGTTCGTGCTGAATCCAATGGCTGACGCCGGGCATTTTGATCAGTCTTCCCTGTTTGCAGTAGGGCATGCTCTCATCGGCCAGTTGAGGCAGCATGGCGACGTCGTCTTCACCCCACATTAATATCATGGGCATGGTCACGTCAAAGCTTGCCGGTGGTTCCTGCTTCGTCTGAACCATCGCGCGATACCAGTTGACCATCGCCGTAAAAGCACCGGGTTGACTGAACGCTTTGCGGTACTCTTCGAGCTCGTCTGCAGTAAAGGCGCCGGGATTGGCCGACGTCGTAATCAATTGCAGCACCCATTCATAGTTGCTCGCCGCGGCCAGTTTATCCACCGCGCCGGGGATCTGAAAATAAAAGACATACCAGCTTTTCTTCATCTGCTCCGTGTCAGTAAAAACATGCTTGGCCATAACTTTGGGATGGGGAACATTCAGAATGACGAGCTTCTGGATTCTTTCGGGATACTTGAGCGCCACCCACCAGGACACGGAAGCGCCCCAGTCGTGGCCGACAAGATAAATCTGCTTACGGCCGTAAGCGTCGATGAGCCCGATCATATCTTTGGCCAGTTCATCAATCTTATAGGCGGCAACCCCTTCGGGCTTGTCACTCAAATTGTAGCCGCGCTGGTCGGGCGCGACAACCAGGTAGCCTCTTTCGGCAAAGTAGGAAAGTTGTTTGCGCCAGGCGTACCAGAATTCGGGAAAGCCGTGGAGAAACAAAATCATCGGGCCGTCAGCCGGTCCCGCTTCCATGACGTGCAGCTTGATTCCGTTGGTTTCAATAAAACGTTCTCGTAAATCCATAAAAACCTCCAGCGTTTTTAGTATCTCGTCGTTCGTATCTCGTATCTTGACCTCTGATCACTCGTCACTTGCTACTTGTTGCCTGCCGTTACTTGAAAAAATCATTCATCAGCATGGCGACCTCTCGGGGCTTTTCTTCCTGAACAAAATGTCCCGCCTTGAGCGATTCGACTTTGATCGAGTTAAAACAATCTTCAATATGGTTTAAGTTTTCAGCGATGATAACCGGATCTTCGTTGCCGTGAATATAGAGCGCAGGCATAGGAAATTTTTGTCCGCCCAGCGTCGCCCAGCGTTTAACGTCGGAGCGCATGGCGCGATAATAAGAGGCGCCGGTCGCTGGTGTGTTTTCAATGCTGTAGCAGCGCACATACTCAGCGATCGCCTCCGGTGCGATAGTGCCGTCCTTGCCTGCCCTTCCAAAGAAATGGCGAATCCAAAGATCTTCGTTGCCTTTGATCATGGCTTCCGCCAGTCCCGGCATCTGCTGAAAGTACTGATACCAGAAAGGAACGGCCCCCCGGCTGTAAATCACCTTCATCGCTTCACCATAGCCTGCGGTATTGGTGATAACGGGAATGTTCATGATGACTAGTTTCTTTATCCGCTGCGGGATGAGAAGCGCCACCTCCTGCGCCACAATACCGCCCCAGTCATGGCCGGCCAGAAAAAAGAAATCGATTTTCAAAGCATCGAGAACTTCGACAATGTCTTTCGCGAGTTCCGCTTTCTGATACGCCGGAACATTATTCAATGTGCGTTCGCTGTCACCCAGACCCCGCAAATCAGGGGCGATCACGCGCAGAGACGGATTCAGAAAAGCCGCGACCCCCTCCCAGCAGTAAGAGCTCTCCGGCCAGCCGTGCAGCATGACGACGGGAAATCCGTCTTGATTTCCCCGGTCCCGGACATTGAACGTCCCCCGCGATACAGTGACCTTATAAGTGTTCATTGGCCTAAACCTCGTATCTCGTATTTCGCATCTCGTCGTTTGCAGGGAACGGCCGCAACCGTTCCCTGCACCTTGATCCTTTATCCTTGAACCTGTTTTTTAAATTTCCCAGGCGGCCTTCGCCCCGTCCGTCGTCGCCTCAATAATTCTTCTGGGCGCAACGGCGTCGCCCACAACAAAATGGCGAATGCCTTTTTTCGCCAGCATGTCTTTGAGTTCGTTTCTCGGGGTCACACCAATGGCCACAATCACCTGGGCCACGGGCTCAAGCTTTTTCTCTTCACCTTTCACGCTGATCACGACTGCATTCTCTTCAATTTTTTTAACCATGGTTCCAAACATCAGCTTAATGCCCTCGGCCATCAGACGCCGGTAGAGCATCTGTCCGTGCGCCGCCTGCGGCAGCACGGGAGGCTTGGTCAGCATTTCCACGACCGTGATGTCTTTCACGCCTTTTTCGCGCAGGAAATCCGCCGTCTCTAAGCCCACCAGACCGCCGCCGATGACCACCACCGGTTCTTTCGGTTTAATGGTTCCATCGAGAATCTGCCAGGCATCGCAAACAACCGACGCGTTGACGCCTTCCGCCGGACAGGCGGTTTTATCCGCGCCGATGGCAAGAACCACGGCATCGGGTTTACCTTCACTGATCATGGCTTCGGTAACATCCACGCCGAGTTTGATGTCCACACCCTGCTTCTCACACTTATGCGCGAGCGTCCGGACAAACCGATCGTAAACATCTTTGTGCGGCGCCATCGAGGCATAGCGCACATTGCCGCCGGTGCGGCTGTCGCGCTCATAAAGCGTGACGCGATGCCCCAGGCGCGCGGCTTCCAGTGCGGCAGTCAGTCCGGCAGGCCCTCCGCCTATGACCCACACGTTTTGTTTAACTTTGGCCGGACCTTCCGGACAAAGCAATTCCTGCCCGGTCTGCGGATTGATGGCGCAGCGAATGGGCTGCATCTCCAGCGCCAGACGCTCGATACAACCCTGATTGCAGGCCAGACACTCCAGTGTTTCTTCGGGATGACCGGCCTGCGCGTTTTTCAGAAAATCGGGATCGGCCAGATGCTGGCGCGCCACGGCAACCATGTCCGCGTCGCCTCTTGCAATGACCTCATCCATGAAGAACGGGTCGGTGTAGCGTCCGACGGAAATGACCGGGACGGTGGCGACCTCTTTGACTTTGCGCGCCAGAAAGGCCTTGAATCCCGGATCGTATTCCACAGGCGCACTGGCGTTGGGCGCATCGATATTGACTTCCGGAGAGCCGTGCGTACCGAAGGAAACATTGATAACATCCGCACCGGCCTTCACTAAATCAGGAACGATCGTCAGCATATCATTTATAGTATAACCGTCTTTGACGCATTCTTCACCGGAGACTCTGATGCCAACGGGGAAATCCGGCCCCACTTGCTTGCGAACTTCGGCAATACACTCCACCATGAAGCGCGAGCGGCCTTTGAAGTCGCCGCCGTATTGATCGGTGCGCTGATTGGAATGCGCGGATAAAAACTGCATCAGCAGATAGCCATGGGCGCCGTGGAGTTCAACCATGTCGAATCCCGCGGCTTTCGCCCGTTTTGCACCGGCTCCGAAAGCGGTGATGATCATCTGAACTTCGTCAGGCGTCATCTCCCGCGGCGCCCCCAGGAAACCGAAGACAAAACTGGGAATCGCCGAAGGTCCGATTGCCGTTTTCTTTTTAAGAAACGAATAATTCTCCCGGCCGCAATGATGCAGCTGGAGGGCCGCCTTGGCGCCCTGAGCATGTATGGCATCGGCCATTTTCGTGAGGCCGGGAATGAACAGATCATCCCAGACGCCCAGTGAACGAGGCGAGGCAAGGCCGGATGGGTGAATACAGGTAATCTCCGTAATGATCAGGCCGACGCCGCTTTGCGCCCGGCGCTTGATGTAGGCCAGGTTCGCGTCGCTGACGGTTGAATCTACATTACCGAGAGACGTTCCCATCGGCGGCATCACCAGACGGTTGGGAATTTCAAGCGAACGGATTTTAATCGGGGATAACAAATGCTGAAGCGTTTTCATGAACAATCTCCTTTGCGGAAACAAGGTAAGGCAAACATCGTAAAAGCTTTACCACCGTCCGGAACCGGACGGCGGCCTGTGATAGATTCAAAAAAGCGGAAAGCAGGTGACGAAACGCGCCTACAAATGCGTGCCCAGGAGCAAGCCACCGTCAATGATGATTTCCGTACCCGTGGTATAGCTGGAGGCGTCGGAAGCGAGATAAATCGCTGCACCGGCGATTTCATCCGGTTCGCCGATTCGGCAGGTAGGCAGATGCTTGCACAATTCTTCTTTTTGTTTCTGGGCTTCTTCCGGCGAAAGGTGATGCCAGTGCGAGTTCATCATCTTGGTGCTGATGGGGCCAGGGCAGATGGTGTTGACCTGGATGTTGTCGCGCGCCAGTTCCATGGCAAACGAGCGAGAGACCTGGCGGACAGCAGCCTTGGAAATGGAATAAACGCTGACAAACGGTTCGGGATTGAAGCCGTCGATGGAGGCGACATTGATGATCTTGCCGCCGCCCTGTTTCTTCATGACTTTTGCCGCGGCCTGGCTCATGAAGTACAAACCCTTGAGATTGAGATTCATGATGGTGTCCCAGAGGCGCTCGTCGGAATCGAGCACGGACGCCATCGCGGGGCTTGCGCCGGCATTGTTGACCAGAATGTCAATCCGGCCGAACTTCTGGAGAACCAGATCCACGACGCGCTGGGTTTCTTCAATTCTGCCCAGATGCGCCGGCACGACCAGAACTTCGCATCCGATATTGGTCATCTCGCAGGCAGTCGCTTCCAGATCCTGCGCCTTGCGGCTGGTGATGACCACCTTTGCGCCGGCTTTGGCAAACCCGTAAGCAATAGCCTGGCCGATGCCGCGGCTGCCGCCGGTGACAATTGCCACTTTACCTTTGAGTGAAAACTGAGAGATATCAAACATAGCTATGACTCCTTATGTTTTATTTTTTTACAGAAACGATTTGGGCAAAAAATTCAATATTTTTGCAAAGAAAGCGTCAGGCGTCCGTCGGTTGAACTGACGGCGCCTGACGCGCTTGAAATGTCTATTTCTTCTTAGCCGCTTTAGGCGCCAGAGCTTCGCGGTCGCCGCCGCTCATGCCGGCAATGTATTTCACCAGCTTCTTGCGGGACTCGATATCATACTGCGTCGTGATGGCGATCTGCTCCATGATCGGAGAACCGCCGCCGTGGTAGTTGCCGACGTTCATGATGCCGCCTGTTGCGGAACACAGATGGTCACCCAGATAGCGCCAGAACTGCGCCTGATCTTCGGCGGACATTTTCGGATTGCGCTTCGTGTATTTCAGAAGCGCTTCGCCGGTCGCGGGATTGGCGAAATCCTTCTCATGCGGAAACGTTGCCGTGACGCCGCCGGAGATGTCGCACAGAATCTCGGCTTCACGCCAGACCGCTTCGCCCGACAGGCAGCGTCCGACATTGCAGTAGATGGAATGAGGAATGTAGGAACCGGGTCCATAAGGAAGAAAACCGACGCCCGGAACATAAACTTCCGGCTTGCCCAGGGATGAAGCCGTGTAACCCGCGGCGTAACCCAGTTCGATGACCATGATGAGCTCGGCCAGTTTTTCCCGGACATGGGATTCTTTATGGATATTATTGACTTCCGCGGCCAGAGCGGCTGTCCCCAGAAGAACGTCTCCGATAGCCGGTTTGCAGCCTGAATAAGAATGACGATGGAACAGAGCAAAGAGCAATGCGCAGGCGCCGCCGTGCTGATGTTCGCCGGCCAGGAACACGCGTTCCCAAGGTACAAAACAATTTTCGAAGATCATGTAAGAGTCCGTTGCACCGGGCATAAAGCCGCGTTTGTAGTGCTCACGGGGACGAAGATTGTGGATGGTCGCCACCTGCTTCAGCCCATCCCAGTCTCCCGGAATGGCAAAAGCCACAGCGTAATCCTTATCTTCGGGACGCAGAGCGCGAGTCGGCAGAACGAGAACTTCATCGGCCACGGACGCTTCGGAAATATGAACCTTGCAGCCTTCGACAATAATACCGTCCTTGGTCCGCTCTTTAATACGAACGTAGGAGTCGGGATTGGGCTGGTCGGCGGGACGCAACATGCGATCGCCCTTGGTATCGGTTTGAGCGCAGGCGCCGATCAAATCTTCCGTCTGGAAGCGGGTCAGCCATTTCTTGAAATTCTCGTGATACTGCGTGGCGCCGTTGTTCAGTTTGTCCGCTTCGTAGGAAACATTGTATATGGCGTTGGTGCCGTCAATACCCATGCAGCGCTGAATACAGCCGCCGACTTTCTGACAGAGCATGCGGGTCATGTCCTGCTTTTTGTGCAGATCGTCCGTATTCTGGTGGATGTGGGTATAGCGGTTGATCCTCTCGCCGGTCAGATGAGAGATGGCCGTGCAAAGGTCCTGATTTTCCGGCTTGGCCGCCTCATCATAGGTTGTTCCGATGATATTGAGACAATCCATCTGCAATTCATCCGTCCGGTCGATCAACTGCCCGTCAAAATAAATGTTCCGTTTCATTTTGGAAAGGCCGTTTATGTAATCCTGCTTTGTTCTCATGGCTCTGTCCTTTCTGCTAAAAGATTAGATACTTAAAGAGGCCTGACTATTCAGGCCTCTTCTTCTTGTTAAACTTATTTTGCTTTCTTGGGAGCCAGTGCTTCACGATCGCCGCCGCTCATGCCGGCAATGTATTTCACCAGCTTCTTGCGGGATTCAATGTCATACTGCGTGGTGATGGCAATCTGCTCCATGATCGGAGAACCGCCGCCGTGGTAGTTGCCGACATTCGTGATACCGCCTGTGGCGGAGCACAGTGTGTCTCCCAGATAACGCCAGAACTGCGCCTGGTCTTCAGCGGACATTTTCGGATTGCGCTTGGTGTATTTCAGAAGCGCTTCGCCGGTTGCGGGATTGGCGAAATCCTTCTCATGCGGGAACGTCGCCGTGACGCCGCCGGAGATGTCGCACAGAATCTCGGCTTCACGCCAGACCGCTTCACCGGAGAGGCAGCGTCCGACGTTGCAGTAGATGGAGTGCGGAATGAAAGAACCGGGACCATAGGGCACGAAACCGACGCCGGGAATATAGACTTCAGGTTTGCCCAGATCGGATGCGGTATAGCCCGCGGCATAGCCCAGCTCGATGGTCATGATGATCTCAGCCAGTTTTTCGCGGACATGCGATTCCTTGTGGATATTATTGACCTCGGCGGCCAGAGCTGCTGATCCAAGAATCACATCCCCGATGGCGGGTTTGCAGCCGGAATAGGAATGACGATGGAACAGAGCAAACAGAAGAGCCAGGACGCCGCCGTGCTGATGTTCACCGGCCAGGAAAACGCGCTCCCAGGGAACAAAGCAGTTGTCAAAAATCATATAGGAATCCGTGGAACCGGGCACAAAGCCGCGTTTGTAATGTTCACGGGGACGCAGATTGTGAATGGTCGCCACCTGCTTTAAACCTTCCCAGTCGCCCGGTACGGCAAACGCCACGGCATAGTCTTTGTCTTCGGGACGCAGGGCGCGTGTAGGCAGAACGAGAACTTCATCGGCCACGGACGCTTCGGAAATATGAACCTTGCAGCCTTCCACAATGATGCCGTCTTTGGTCCGCTCTTTAATGCGCACATAGGAACCGGGATTGGGCTGGTCTGCGGGACGAAGCATGCGGTCGCCCTTGGTATCGGTTTGAGCGCAGGCGCCGATCAAATCTTCCTGCTGGAAACGGGTCAACCACTTTTTGAAGTTTTCATGATACTGCGTGGCGCCGTTATTTAACTTGTCCGCTTCATAAGAAACATTGTAAATGGCGTTGGTACCGTCAATGCCCATGCAGCGCTGAATGCAGCCGCCAACTTTCTGGCAGAGCATGCGGGTCATATCCTGCTTTTTGTGCAGGTCTTCCTTGTTTTGGTGAATGTGTGTGTAGCGGTTGATCTTTTCACCCGTCAGATGAGACGTTGCCGTCATGAGCCCTTCGTTTTCGGGCTTGGCCGCTTCATCATAGGTGGTGCCGATAGTGTTAATGCAGTCCATCTGCAGCTCATCAGTCCGGTCAATCAATTGGCCGTCGTAATAAATATTACGTTTCATTTTGGATAGACGATTAATAAAATCTTGTTTTGTTTTCATTTTCTTTAATCCTTTCTTTTTTATTCCTTCTGTTTTTTATTTTTTTTTACATTTCCTACCGTTTTGGAATTCTTGTCGGTTGTTCTTCCCGGCGCATCGGTTTGCAGCAGTTTCCCGAGAGCCTGTGCATCCTCCAACTTTAAAGTGAGCGTGAACCCCTGCTCTTCCTTTTTCGCCCTGATGCCACTGAAAATAATTTCCAGGAATGGATCGAGCATGTCCATCATGCTTTTTTCGCGCGCAGGCATTCCCTGCATATGCCAGTGAATGAAAAGATGCTCGATGGCGCCCATCAGCATCGACCGAATCAGGTAGGCATCCGCATCTTTGCGGAATGTGCCATTGGCGATGCCGTCGCGGATACAATCCAGCAACCGGTGCGCCGAACGGCGGATGGCCTCATGCGCCGCAGTCTGACGGAAACGCTTGTTGGACATCAGCTGCAGTAAAACCAATGCGGAATAATGCGGATTGTTTGCATAAAGATTCACATAGCTCAGCATAATGGCGCGCATCCGACCTTCGACATCCTTTATGTAAGGCAAGACGGATTCCGACTCTTCAAATGTTTCATTGGAAATTTTTTCGGGAATGGCAAAAAGAAGATCTTCTTTCGTGCCGAAATATTCGTAAATGGTAGCTTCAGAAACGCCCGCTTCTTTGCTGATTTCAGAAATGGTCGCTTCTTGGAAAGTCTTTTCGGCAAAAATGCGCAAAGCCGCATCCATAATGCGGTCTTTTCTTGTCTTTGTCCGAACGTGCTCTACCATTGCAGTCCCTTTTCTTCCTTCGACTTTAACCTACAGCACCATAGTCCCACTGTCAAGTATTATTTCATTCCATAGTGACACTTTGTTTTTCAATGTATATTTATAGTTAATAGTCATTTAATTGGGGTATCTGCTGGTTTTTGCTCAGAATATATTTCGTCGTTCGTATCTCGCCTTTAATGCTCGCGCCCCCTTTAAGAGGGTCACAAGATACGAGATACGAATTCCGTTATTTTTTTCTGGCCGCCGCAAGCTTTTCCTGAAGAGCATCGATGCGCTGATGATTGTCTTCCGATCCGATGTAGGTCCTGAAGAGCCACTCCTGAATCCGCATGGCCCCGTCGAGGTCTTCATTGAGCACTTTATTGGAAAGGGCTTTGGTTTCCTTCAGGCAGCCGTGGTCGTAAGCCGCCATTTCGCGCGCGATTTCGCCCACCGACTCCAGAAGCTTTCCTTCCGGGAACACTTTACTGACATAGCCCATTTTTTCCGCTTCATGTGCATCATAGATACGACCGGTGAGCGCGACTTCCTTGGCGCGGCCCAGACCAATAATGCGCCAAAGCGGATCCATGATCGGGGTGAGCGACAGGACGATTTCCCGCTGACCGAACTTGGCTCGCTCGGAGGCGTAGCGGATATCGCACATCATGGTGAGATCAAAACCGCCCGCGATGGCCGCGCCGCCGACGGCGCAGATGACCGGTTGGGGACAAAACAAAATGGCCCGGTAGGCCCGGTGGAATAAATCGATATAGGCCTCATTGGAAACCTTTTCCAGCCTGCGGATTTCGTTTAGATCGAATCCGGCGGAAAAATACCGCTCGCCGCCGGTGAAAACAACCACATTAATATCCTTGCGTGAGGCAATCGCGGCAAACACCAGAGCAACTTCGTCGAGCACGGGTGGGGCCAGCGCATTGCCCTTATCCGGCCGGTTGATGGTTACGGTTGCAACTTTCGCATCCACATCGAGCAGCAAATATTTTAAATCCATAGTATCTCCTTTATATTTTTATTTCTTTTATTTTTTTTAAGATGGCTTCCGACATTTGATCTTCCGACATCTCGCACAAATCAACCGTTTTTCCGGCGGCGATAATCCAGTGATTCGCAAGACCGGGAAGCTCCGGCCTCCAGGCACAAGCTGATGTGCAGCCGCACAGCAAAATACCCGCCGTCGCCGGCGTAACTCCACCCTCCGACATCAAATGGTCGCCAAACGGCAATAATTTTTCAATTTCCCGGATGAGCTTTGATCGGTCGATCTGACAATTGCAACCGCCGCAGTACTTAACGATAATATCCAACGAACGACGAACTCCAATACTCTTTTATTTCCAGGCGCATGATTTGAGCCGGCCGGCACATCCATCAAACCAGGGAGCAGGATGCGATAAAATCGGTAATCTGTTTTTCATGGAGGCCAAGGCCGGGTTTGCCGTCCAGGCGTTTGACGATCTGACCTTTTTCAAACAGAAGCAGGGTTGGAAACACATCGATTCCATATAAATCGGCGATATGCTCCTCATCATCCGCCACTAAAAGCAAATTGCGCTCATCTTCGCGCGCCTGCTTTTCAAAAACCGGCAGGACTCTCCGGCAAAAAGGACACCACGAAGCGAAAACCATGGCAACCACCCTGTCCTTCTTTTGAAGAGCCTCCTCCAGATCATGAAGGTTGTCCACTAATGCGCAGGACTCGGCTGTGCTCATCAATTCCTCCCTTCCTGATACCCGATGACGTTTCATCGCAGGAAACGGTCAAGGGCCGTTCCCTGCGATGGCATGACTATTTCTTCAGTGGCGCTCCCTTAAAAAATCTTTCCTGCAACTTGCGCATCCCCTGAATCCAGCGCGTATAATCAGACGTTTTTCTCTGCATGTAGGTTTTGACTTCCGGATGCGGCAGGATCAAAAATTCATCGGCCGCAAAAGCTTCCATCACGGCATCTGCCAATTGCTCCGGCTTCATCATGCCGTCTACTCCCGCCACGCCGCCGCCTTCGGTCTGACGCGTCATTTCCGTGTCAACCGCCTGCGGGCACAAGGCAAAAACCGCAATGCCCTGATCGCCGTAAGTAATCGCGAGGCTCTCCGCAAGGCCGACCGCCGCGTGCTTGGTGACGGAATAAGGCAAAGAGCCGATCTGACTGAGCAGCCCCGCAGCCGAGGCCGTAATCATAAACGCGCCGCCCCCGCGCCCAATCATGCCGGGAATGGCCGCCCGCGCCGCAAACACGTGCGCAAGCACATTGATTTCCCAGATGCGCTGCCAGGATGCGTTATCCACTTCGTATCCGCCTATGGCAATAATCCCCGCATTGGAGCAGAAAAGATCAACACAGCCATACTTGTCTTCCGTAAATTTTACCAGCCGGATGACATCTTCTTCGCTACGCACGTCACAAACAATGGCATCGCCTTTAACTTCAGCGGCAACTTCTTTCGCACCCGCTTCATTCACATCTGCCGCAATAATGGCTTTGGCGCCTTCTCTTGCAAACCGCAGACACAACCCCCGGCCGATGCCCGAGGCCGCTCCGGTAACGATTACTACTTTTCCTTTAATATCCATTATGACTAATCTCCTTGCTTCAGATTCTTCGATGAACTGCCCGTTGCCTCGCCGTCAAAACGAGGCAACGGGTTTTTCTTTCCATTAACGCCTGCGAAAAGGCGATGCATCCCAGAAAGGCTGAATTTCTTTTTGTCGCGGCTCGGCTTTGAGCGCCGCTTCAACCATTTCCTGAGTCAACTCGCTTCGGCCCATGGTGATTTTAGCCTTTTCCAGATCGGCGTCCAGAAGCAGCGTCTTGGGAAATCCCTGGATATTCGACCAGGGCGACCACTTGGGCAAACCCGACTTGTCTTTATTGGGATTGCCTGTAAGGGCAAACTGAGACCAGTAATCCATCATGGCGTTAGACAGAGCCACGCGTCCGGCCTTGTTGGCGTCGCTGAAGACGAACGCGCCCAGAGAGGCTTTGTCCGTGCCGAAAACAAAATCGATTTCCATCGCGTGACAGGCGCCCAAAATGATATTCCGGGGAGGCGCCTGGACGTTATTTTTCGCGCCGCCTGCACCCCACATAAACTGATACGAAAAAATAAAAGGCTGACCTTCATTATCACGCATCATTGTGGCGGGCTGATCCACAGCCATGACTTTCCAGCCGTCACTTTGATATTTGGCGACCAGTTCAAAATATTCCGTTTTGACCGGGTCTTTAAACAGAGAACCGTCCTGAAGCCAGCCGGCAAAGGGCGGATAATTTCTCAAAAAGAGTTTGGTTTCCTCCTTGTTGGTTCCCACAATCATCGGCACTTTATTATAATTGCCTGCGGCCAGGGCGCCGTAGAAATCAGCCGGCAGGACTTTACCGTCGCCATACGCAGTAGGGAATTGGATCATCCCCGTAGCCTTGCCTTCCGGATACATTGCCAGGAAATCAGCCGGGGTTTTTGATCTCATGTAAGCTTCAATATCTTTTGACGACATGGCTGCAAGCATTGCTCCCGCTGCTTTGACATCGGCGGCCTTGCCGTCTTTGACCATTAATTTGGACAGAATGCCGTTAATATGCGCCGTGCCTTCCGCCGGGGTCGACGGACGAATTACGCCGCTTTCCGAAATGGCGCGATGAAACAACCCCTGGGCCATAGGGGATGACACCAGGCAAAATACATTCTGCCCACCGGCCGATTCTCCGGCGATAGTAACGTTTTCGGGATCGCCGCCGAAGTTTTTAATGTTGGCCTGCACCCACTTTAAGGCGGCAAGAATATCCAAAATGGCGTAGTTTCCGGAATCACCCGCCGCATCACCTGTTTTCAGGGCCGGATGGCTGTAAAAACCCATGGGTCCAAGACGATAGTTAAAGGTAATGACAATCATGTTGCCGCGATTGGCTAGAACTCCGCCATCCTGCATGGATAAAAGCGGCCACTGAATGCTGTTGCCGCCGCCGTGAATCCAGAAGAATACGGGCAGTTTGCCGCTGGCATTTTTGGGCGCCCAGATGTTCAGATACAGACAATCCTCATTTCCCAAGACGACCTGCGGGGTCGCCGGATTGCGATCGTGATCAATGTACTGAGGACAGATCGAGCAGAACTTGTCGGCCTTCAAAGGCTGCGTCCTTTTCTCCGGCATCTGCGGGGCCCTCCAGCGCAAAGCGCTGACAGGGGCTTTGGCGTAAGGAATCGCCTTCCAGGACACCGTGTTGGTGGCGGCATTTTCTTCTCCGAGCACCGGGCCTTCCGTCGTCTGGCGTTCCACGGCAGCCACTGCGGCGGCCTTTCCCGCATCCGGCGCCTGCGCGCTTTTAACAGCGCCGCATCCCGACAAAACCAATAGGGAGATTGCGCAGACCAGCATGAGCAAGCGCCCTGAATGGGAACGAACTAACATCCATCTTTTTTCCGACATCGCTTAAGATCCTCCTTCTTTTTAATAAATGATCTATATTTTTTCTGATCGACCGACGAATCTTTTACGCGCCGGCCAGTTCCCTTGCCCTTTTGGCGGACGCTTCGACTGCGGCAATCAGCGTCGCGCGGATCTTGCCTTCCTCCAGTACTTTCAATCCGGCAGCAGTGGTGCCGCCCGGCGACGTTACCATGTTTTTGAGTTGCGCGGGATGCTGCTTGCTTGTGAGACAAAGCCGCGCGGACCCCAGCATGGTCTGCGCGGCCAGTTTTTCGGCCAGATCGCGCGAAAGTCCCAACTGCACACCGGCGTCGGCCAGTGCTTCGATCATCACAAAACAATACGCCGGCCCGCTGCCGCTTAAACCCGTTACGGCATCCATTAGTTTTTCATCCACTTCCACGGCCAGCCCCACGGCATTCAAAATGGCCAGCGCATACTGCACATCATCCTTTTGAGCAAAATGTCCGCGCGCCACGGCGGACGCGCCTTCGCCCACATCAGCATTGACATTGGGCATGACGCGTAAAACGCGCGGACGTTTGGTGAGTGTCTTTTCGATGAAATCGGCGGTGATGCCTGCCGCAATCGAGATAAACAATTTGGACGAATTGGCAGCCGGACGGATTTCTTTGAGCGTTTCGGAAAAATTCTGCGGCTTGACGGCCAGAATGATAATGTCTGCATCTTTGACGGCCTGCTTGTTATTGGCGGATACCTGCAATTTCAGGGTAGCACGCAGATAGTCGAGTCGGGCGGGATCAACATCCGTCACGGTGATGTTTTTTGAAGAAAGGATTTTACGATCTATCATCCCCCGGGCCAGGATACTGCCCATTTTTCCCCCACCGACAACAGCCACTTTTTTGCCTGTGAACATAGTTTTGAAGACCTCCGCTTTGATGCCGAATACATGCACTTTTTCCGGGTATCCTGTCAATACAAATCCTGAAGGTTTTTTCCAATCTTGGGTTGCATAACATTTTGCTTTTATGATACTCACTCCTGCAAAGGACAATTCTGAATGCTTAAATATTTTTCTGTAAAAGAAAACAAAATTACCTGCTGGATTAATCCGCGTGACTTCGGCGCACACACGCAAAGCCTTGTTTTCATCCACGGCTCCGGCAGCAACTCCGGTGTCTGGTCGCATCAGTATGGCAGGCTGCACAGCCTTTATAACATCGCCGCTTTGAATCTGCCCGGACACGGCCAGTCCTGCGGTAGCGGGGAAGAAGACATCGCTTTGTACGTCGGACACGTAAAAGACCTACTCGATATTTTAGGCCTCAACCGCCCGATCCTGATCGGCCATTCGATGGGCGCCGCAATCGCCCTTGCTTTTGCCGCGAAATATCCGCAGGACATTTCCGGCGTTGTAACGCTTGGCGGAGGCGTCACCCTGCCGGTAAACCCCGACATCCTGGACGGTTTGAAAAGTGAGCCGGCTATTGTTTTGGATATGATCTGCAAATTTTCGCTGGCCAAAGAAAATTGCTCCCGGTTGTTTGACGCTCTTCGAGCAAGTCTTGCCGCAACCCGCATCGATGTATTGACCTCCGATATGCAGGCATGCAGCAAAGTGGATCTGACGAAACAACTTCCGGAAATCACCACACCGACACTGGTCATTTGCGGCACACAGGACAAAATGACGCCATCTGCATCGTCTGCGCAAATTGCAGCCGGAATTGCAGGCGCCAATCTGCTCCTGATCGAAGGTGCGGGACACATGGTCATGATGGAACAACCGCTGGGGCTCAATGAGGCCATCCATAATTTCGCCGCGGCATTGCCGCACGCGGCTGACAGATAAAAATTTAAAACACAGAGGTTTTCATGCTGAACATCGGAACCGGTAATTTTGTTTTCGCGCTGGCAAAAGTCATCGACATTGTCCTGACGGTTTATATGTGGATTATCGTTGCCCGAGCCCTGACCTCCTGGGTGAATCCCGATCCCTACAATAAAATTGTCATCTTTTTATACCGCGTGACCGAACCCGTGCTGGGACCGATCCGCAGGATCATCCCCCGGCACAGTCTACCCATCGATTTCTCACCGCTGATCGTTTTGCTGGTCATTATTTTTCTGCAATACTTTCTTGTGCAGACGATGATTCAATGGTCGCGCGGGTTTTAATGGACGGGGAAAGGCAACGTACTTGACCGATCAATTGCTGATTCGTGAAACCAAAGACGGCGTGTCTTTCGACATCCACGTCAACCCGCACGCCTCAAAGGCGGAGATTGCGGGCATTGCCGGCGGCCTGCTGAAAGTAAAGGTCACCGCCCCTCCGGTGGAAGGCGCGGCAAACACAGCCTGCATTTTATTGCTTTCCAAAAAGCTGGGGCTCAAAAAAAGCCGGATGGACATCATCGCAGGCGATAAAGGTCGTAAAAAAACAATCCGGGTGCGGGATATCAGCACGGCGGATCTGGAACAAAAAATTCATGCATTGCAAATAAATTCTCAGCAAGCGCCGCCCCCTTTGAATGAGGCGAGAAAACTGAAATAAGAATATGAATCAGCCATCGGAAAAATCCAAAGTCGCCAAGGCGGCAGGCATTGTCAGCGCGGCCACGATGGTCAGCCGCGTCTTCGGGCTGGTGCGCGACATCGTGATTGCCGCCCTTTTCGGCGCCAGTTGGATGACCGACGCTTTCTGGGTGGCTTTTCGTATCCCGAATATGTTTAGACGCCTCTTGGGCGAAGGATCGCTGACGATTTCCTTCGTTCCGGTTTTCACCGAATATCTGCAAAAAAAATCCCGGCAAGAAGCCCTTGAACTGGCCCAAAACGCGTTTACCATCCTCTCCATACTTGTAGCGGTTGTCTCGGTGGCGGGTATTCTCATCTCACCTGTCATCGTAGGCATCATTGCGCCGGGCTTTATCACCGACCCTTACAAGTTCGGATTGACTGTTTTTTTAAACCGCCTGATGTTCCCTTATATCTTTTTCATCTCGCTTGTGGCTCTGTGCATGGGCATTCTGAATTCCTTCCGGCACTTTTCAACCCCCGCCCTGTCGCCGGTGATGCTGAACATCGCCATGATTGCGGCAGCGTTTTTCCTGCGCCCCTTCTTTGCAGAACCGATTACCGCACTGGGCGTGGGCGTCCTTGTCGGCGGCGTGCTACAGCTGATCATGCAGTGGCCTTTTTTGAAGAAGTACGGCATCCGCCTTAAATTTCGATTTAACCTGCAACATCCGGGCATCCGTCAAATCGGTTCGCTGATGTTTCCCGCCATTCTGGGCGCGGGCGTCGACACCATCAACGTTGTGGTTGGAACGATTCTGGCCTCACTTCTTCCGAGTGGCAGCGTCTCTTATCTGATTTATGCCGACCGCATCATGGAACTGCCCCTGGGTGTTTTTGCGATTGCCATCGGAACAGCCACGCTGCCCAGTTTTTCCAAGCACGTCGCCGACGGCCGGATAGATGAGTTGCGCTCGAGCATTTCTTTCTCGCTTCGCCTGATCCTTTTTATGACCATCCCGGCAACCTTTGCCCTGATGGCGCTCCACCAGCCGATTATTTCCGTTTTGTTTCAGCGCGGCGCTTTTGACGCAACAGCAGCCACAATGACCGGTCAGGCCCTGTTTTGTTACGCGCTGGGATTGTGTGCATTTTCCGTGCGGCGTGTTTTTATTTCTTCTTTTTATTCACTTCAGGATTCCAAATGGCCACTCAAAGCCGCCGTCATCACACTGATCACCAATGTGCTGCTAAGCCTGGCCCTGATGTATCCTTTAAAACATAACGGCATTGCCCTGGCCGCTTCTTTTTCCGCCATGTTAAGCGTCCTGATTCTGGCCCGGGTTTTAAAGAAAAAAATCGGGGGTTTCCTCGACCGCACCTTCTTTACCTCTGTTTTAAAAATCATCCTGGCCTCTTTCATCATGCTGGGCGTCATCGGTTTGATTGAGTACATGATACCATGGAATATCCACGCCGCGTTTACCGCAAAGTTGCTCTACCTGACCTTGAACGTCATTGCCGGAGGAGGCGTTTTCTTTCTGTGCGCCTACCTGCTGAAAAGCCCGGAAATTCATGCGTTCGTCAACCGGGTTAAAGGCAGGCTGACCCGCGCCTAGCACCGATTCGGCCGACAAAAGCATTGACTTCAATCATCCAAAGTGATAGGAGACTTCGTCTTTAACTGGTGTGAACAGCTAAAGGCGAAGAGGTAAAATCATGTTGGATCTTAAGTATTTAAGGCAGAATATCGATCTGGTTCGCCAAAAGATGGCCGAACGCGGTCAAAACATTGATTTTGACCGGTTTGTCGATCTGGAAGCAAAAAGAAGAGACATTTTACAGGCCGTGGAAACGCTCCGCAATGAACGCAACAGCGTGTCCAAACAAGTCGGCGAGCTCAAAAAAAAGAAAGAGGACGCCTCAGCGCTCATTGAAAAGATGGGTGACGTCGCGGCCAAAATTAAAGAATATGATGAAACGCTGCGTGTGACGGAAGAAGAGCTCAATGCCTTTGTCATGATCGTGCCGAATATTCAGCATGCATCCGTCCCGCAGGGCAGCGGCTCCGAAGATAATCCCGTCGTTCGCACCTGGGGCGAAAAGCCCGCTTTCAGCTTTGAACCCAAACAGCACTTTGATCTGGGCGAAAGTCTGAACATTCTGGATTTTGCACGCGGGGCGAAAATCACCGGCGCACGTTTTACAGTCTATCGCGGGGCGGCGGCCCAACTGGAACGGGCGCTGGTCAGCTTCATGCTGGACCTGCATACGGAAAAGCACGGTTATACGGAAGTTTTAACACCTTTCATGGTGAATGCGGAAAGCATGGCCGGAACCGGACAGTTGCCGAAATTCAAGGAAGATCTTTTTAAAATTGAAGGCATGGACTATTATCTGATTCCGACGGCGGAAGTTCCGGTCACCAACATTTACCGGGATGAAATCCTGGAAGAAGACAAGCTGCCGATTTGCCTGGTGGCGTATTCCCCCTGTTTCCGGGCGGAAGCCGGATCTTACGGGAAAGATACGCGGGGTTTGATCCGCCAACATCAGTTCAACAAAGTCGAAATGGTGAAGTTTTCCAAGCCGGAAACATCCTATGATGAATTGGAGAAACTGACGGCCAATGCCGAAGAGATTTTGAAGCGCCTGGGGATTGCTTACCGGACAGTTTGCCTGTGCACGGGGGATCTGGGTTTTTCTTCCGCCAAAACGTATGACGTGGAAGCCTGGTTGCCCGGACAAAATACATACCGGGAAATTTCTTCGTGCAGCAATTTTGAAGACTTTCAGGCCAGAAGAGCGGCCATCCGGTACCGCCGCAAAGACAACGGCAAAGTCGAATTTGTGCACACATTAAACGGCTCGGGGCTAGCCATCGGCAGAACCGTTGTGGCCATTATGGAAAATTACCAGCAGGCGGACGGAAGCATTGTCATCCCCGAAGCCCTGCGCTCTTACATGAGAGGGCTTGAACGCATTACGATTTAAAAGAAAGACATTAAGAAACGAATCATCGAAAGTATGATTAAATAACATGGAGGGATGGCCGAGTGGTCGATGGCGGCGGTCTTGAAAACCGTTGGATGAAAGTCTCGCGGGTTCGAATCCTGCTCCCTCCGCCAAAAAACACAGCACGCGTCTTGCATTTTCAGACGACATGCTTTAAAGGATACAGGCCTGAAATAATCAGTGGAGAGATGGCTGAGTGGCCGAAAGCGATCGCCTGCTAAGCGATTGTACGCCCGTAAAAGGTGTACCGCGGGTTCAAATCCCGCTCTCTCCGCCATTTTGAATACCCACCTTTTTTCTTGATTTGATTCTCTGAAAAATATGAGGCATGTATGAATTGGGGCGACAACTTTGTCCTGCTCGAAACCCTGCGCCGGGACAAGGACAATAAACAAAACCTTCTTTTTACGAATCCCGTCGATATCATAGAGTGCCGGCATCAAAATAAAATTAAGCTTTGTTTCCGGAAAATGGAAAAATATCTGCAAGAGGGTTTTTATCTGGCTGGATTTTTCTCATACGAGCTGGGCTATTACCTGGAAGAAGCATTCGGCAGGAATCTGCCTCCTTCGGCTTATCCGTTAATCTGGTTTGGAGTTTACCGCAAGCCTAAAAGGCAAGCTGCCGCAGCGCCTCCAAGCGGCGATAACCCCTTTTTCCTGTCCATGCCGACACTGGCCGTAAAACCTGCGGCTTACAAACAAACCATCGGGAAAATCAAAAACCTGATTGGTCTGGGCGAGACCTACCAGATCAATTATACGTCAAAATATTTTTTCGAATTTTTTGGAAATATTTTTTATTTTTATCAATCGCTTAAAGCCAACCAGCAGGTTTCTTATTCGGCGCTTATCAATTCCGGCGGCAACTATATTATTTCATTATCTCCCGAACTTTTTTTTCGCGTTGACAAACAACGTAAAATCACCGTCCGGCCGATGAAAGGAACAGCCCCTGTCAACACCCCTGCCGCATGGCTTCGCGAAGACGCAAAAAATACCAGCGAAAATGTCATGATTGTCGATTTGCTGCGCAATGATCTCGGCAGAATCTGCAAGCCCGGCACAGTGGCGGTCCGTGAGCTCTTCGCGGTTGAGCAATACGAAACGTTGTTACAGATGACTTCTACAGTGACGGGCCAATTGAAGCCTGAAATCAGCATTGATGAGATGATCAAGAGTCTCTTTCCCTGCGGATCGGTCACAGGCGCGCCCAAAATCCAGAGCATGAAAATCATCCGCGAACTGGAAAAAGAACCTCGCAATATCTACACGGGCGCCGCGGGCTATTTCAGCCCGGACGGTCAGGCGGTCTTTAATGTGGCCATCCGGACGGTCGATCTGCAAAGAAGGCTGGATGGTAAATTTAAAGCCTCCATGGGCGTGGGCGGCGGAATTGTCTTTGATTCCGAGCCCACTGCGGAATACGAGGAATGCCGGCTCAAGGCAAAATTTCTGATGAACACCATACCGGACTTTGCTCTCATCGAAACCATGCTTTTTGATCATGACAGGGTTCGATATTTAAATCAGCATCTCGCACGACTGAAAGCCTCGGCAAACTATTTCTCCATTCCCTGCTCCCTCGCCAAAATCAGGGCCGAATTGAAAGCGTGCGGGGAAACGTTGTCGGGCGTCATGCGCCTGCGTTTGCTTTTGAAATCAAGCGGCGATGTCCTTTTCGAGCACCGGCCTCTTGTCGCCAGGCATGCAAAACCGGTCATTGCGCTATCCTGCATTCAAACCGATTCCGGCAATTTGTTTCTTTATCATAAATCGACACATCGAAAATTGTACGACGATGAATTCGGACATTATGCCGACAGGGGCTATTTTGACGTCATTTTTCAAAATGAAAAACATCAAATTACTGAAGGCGCGATTTCCAATGTTTTCATTCAAAGCAGGGGAAAATGGTACACACCCCCGCTTTCCTGCGGACTGCTTTGCGGCATTAAACGGAAGGTGATGATCAAGAAACTCAGCGCCTCGGAAAAAATTCTGCACTTAAAAGATCTTAAAAGGGCGGATAAAATTGTGCTGACCAACTCCGTCCGCGGCGCAACCGAAGTCACTTTGGCGCTTTGATATTTTCATTTTGCATCGCGTCAATAATGTGCTATAGGGCTCGCTCGTCGTTTGGAAACCACGTGCGCCCATGGCTCAGCTGGATAGAGCGCCAGACTACGAATCTGGATGTCGCAAGTTCGAATCTTGCTGGGCGCACCAATTAAATCAAGGAGTTAGCTTTCAGAAGCTAACTCCTTTTTCTTTCCTGTCTCCCGAATGTCGCTATAAATTTTCTTGACTTGAAGGGTCCGTTCATTTATCTTGTATGCTAAGTAATTAAGGAGGCCGTTTTCTTGATCAGTTACCAGGACGTCATCTTATTTATACTCAGCAAAGCCTACCAAAAAGTATACGGCACCTTTAAGTCCCGCCTCCAGTCCTACGGTCTGACGCCCATGCAGGCTCTCGTTCTCCACGCCCTCTATGAGGAAGCAGGCCTTTCCGCCGGAGAATTGGGGAAACGTCTGGCTCTGGACAGCGCGACCCTGTCCGGCGTTTTGGATCGTATGGCGGAGGGTGGCTGGATTCTCAAGACCGCTGTAAAAGAAGACCGACGTGTCCTCAATATCCAGCTGACAGAAAAATCGCGCCAGCATCGGGATAAATTCCTGAATGACACCGTCGAAGTGAACCAGGAAGTGCTTTCAACATTCAGTCCGGAAGAAAGACTGCTTTTTATCAGAATGCTGAAGGACCTGCGAAAGTAACAAAAAGCTTTAATGCTTAGTATGCAAGATATAGTTCGTCGTTCTGGAGGTCAAAGATGAAAAACTGTAATAAAAAAATGGGAAGTTACAATAAGGTGAATGAACCAAAGACGGATTTTGACAGAATTTTTCATCCCCGCAAGATTGCCATCATCGGCGTTTCCGCTGACGAAGGCGGTCTCGGATTCGGCGTCGGCATGTTCAGGGCCATCACGGCCATGGGTTTTGAAGGCGAAATATTCCCCGTCAATCCGAAAGGCGGCACGATTGCTGGATTGAATATTTTCAAAACCGTTGAGGACATTCCGGAGAAAATCGACTTTGCCATTATCGCTGTGTCGGCTCGATACGTGCCGGACGTTCTGGAATCCTGTCTCAAGCTCGGCGTGGCCGGAGTGGAGATCCTGTCTTCCGGCTTCAGTGAGTTGGGAACACAAGAAGGCATTGCCCTGGAAAAACGAATCAAAGCGATTGCCGCCAAAGGCATTCGCGTCGTCGGCCCCAACTGCTTTGGCATTTATTGTCCCAAAAGCGGCCTGACGCTGCTTCCGGGGCCGGATCTTTCACGTGAAAGCGGTCCGGTGGCCTATCTGGCGCAAAGTGGCGGTATGTCGATTGATTTCGCGCACGCGGGTAAATGGATGGGCATCCGTTTCAGCAAAATGGTCAGTTTCGGAAACGGCGCGGATCTGCGGGAAACCGATCTTTTGCGCTATTTCAGAGACGACCCTGAAACTCAAGTGATCTCCATGTATATCGAAGGCGTCCAGGATGGTGACGCGTTCTTCCGGGAAATCAAAGCCGCGGCAAAGAAAAAACCGGTTATCGTTCACAAAGGAGGACTTTCCCGTGCCGGCGCCAGAAGCGTCGCGAGTCATACCGCCTCCCTGGGCGGCAGCGCCGTCATTTGGAAGGCCATGATCAGGCAGACAAACGCTGTCTGGGTGAATGACCCGGAGGAAATGACGCAGGCCACTCTGGCTTTTGCGCTTCTGCCGCCAAAAAAATATTCAGGCATTTCCGTTGTCGGAGGAGGCGGCGCCATCGGTGTGACGGCCTGTGATATAGCCGAAGTCTACGGCATCGATATCCCGCCGTTTCCGGATGAACTCCAGGCGCGCATCGGAGATATTTTGCCCAAACCGGGATCAAGTGCGGCAAACCCGATTGATGTCGCCAACCCCTTTGTTGCGCCACAGACCCTCAAAGAAGTGCTGCTTGCCGCAGCGAAGGACAAACGCGTTGAACTGCAAATGCTTGTTTCCTTGCTTTTCCATTATAAAACCATCGCCCGAATGATGGACAAACCTGTGGCGGACGTTGCGCCTTTCCGGGAATTGGCTCAGGCTGTTCGCGACGTTGTTGATCAAACCGGAAAACCAATAATTGCCGTACTTCCCAACGCAAAAAGAGGTTTAGACAATATGGACGTCACGGAAATGATTGCGATGGCGAGGCAGGAATATTTGAATCGCGGCATTCCCGTTTTTGATGAGTTACACGACGCCATTCGGGCCGTCGCACATATGAACACCTATTATGGAGGTAGAAATCATGAAAAAAGATAAAGTAGTGAAGATGATCGGCAGTGCTTTACGCAAAGGGCGTAAAACGTTATCCGAATATGAGGCTAAACAAGTGCTCGCCGCCTACGATATTCCGGTCACGAAGGAAATTCTGATCAAAGATAAAAAGGATTTGGACAAAGGGATTCGGAAAATCGGCTTTCCGCTGGTTATGAAAGGCTGCTCGGCCGAGATCGCCCACAAGACGGAAAAGGGATTAATCCATGTGGACATCCGCACCGCCACAGAAGCTAAAAAAGCCCTCCGTGACATCATGACCGGCATGGAAGGTTTTGACGGCGGCGTTTTGATGCAGGAAATGATCAAAGGCCGACGGGAGCTGGTTATGGGGCTCACCCGTGATCCGCAATTCGGTCCCTGTGTGATGTTCGGCCTGGGCGGCATTTTTACGGAAATCCTGCGGGACATTTCTTTCCGCCGCGCACCTCTCGTCGCGCGGGATGCCTCCGAGATGATGCGGGAGATTCGGGGACACAAAATTCTGGACGCCGTGCGCGGCATGGAAGCGGCGGATACCGGAGCCCTCACTCAAATGCTGATGAGCTTGGGACAACTCGGCCTCGACTTTCCGGACATTGCGGAAATCGATCTCAATCCCGTCATCCTCATGGGCGCAAAACCGGTGGTGGTGGACGCGCTCATTGTACTGAAGACTGAAGGTTGATGTGGTGAAGCCATGGAGTGCAAACAGGCAAATTAACGCTTTACACGCACAGTTATTTCATGTGCCAAACAAACATTAAGTTGCTCAATTGACAAAATTTAATAATCATGTACATGAGGTCATAGAACAAAAAGATATGACTTTATGGGAGGTTTGTAAATAGTATGGAAAGCTTGAAGGACTTACAGTTGCGCTATGACGCCCTCAAAGGGCTGGGGCTGAAATTGAATATCGAGCGCGGTCAACCCGGCGACGATAATTTCAACCTGTCGAATGGTCTGCTCAACATCCTGGCAGAAAAAGACATCATGACGAAAAGCGGCTTCGATATTCGTAATTACCCCGGAGGCGTTTTGGGCCTGCCGGAGGCACGTGAATTATTTTGCGGCATCCTGGGCGCAAAACCGGAAGAAACGCTGGTCGGCAATAATGCCAGTCTGCTCATCCTCTCCAAGGTCCTTATGTGGGCGCTCTTGCGGGGGCTTTCCGGAAGCCCTGCGCCCTGGAGCACTCTCAACAAACCCAAGATGATCGTCACCGTGCCGGGCTACGACCGGCATTTCCTTCTGCTTTCCGAAATGGGCTTTGATCTGATCCAGGTTAAAATGACAAAGGACGGGCCGGACATGGCCGAAGTCGAAAAAGCGGTGGCGGATCCGGCCGTGAAAGGCATTGTTTTTGTTCCCACCTATTCCAATCCCACGGGCGATACCGTTTCCGACGAAACGGTAAGACGGTTGGCCTCGATGAAGACGGCGGCGCCGGACTTCACCATTTTTGCAGATGACGCTTATGTGGTGCACCATCTGGTCGAAAACCCCAAAGCGCCCAAAAACCTGCTGCGCGCGTGCGAAGAAGCGGGAAATCCCAACAGGGTCTATATTTTCAGCTCGACGTCCAAAATTACCTTTTCCAGCGCAGGCCTGGGATTCATGGCGACCAGCGTCGCAAACCTGGCTTATATTTCAAAACTCTTCGGGACCATGTTCATCGGCCCCAACAAAGCAGAACAGCTGCGTCATGTGAAGTTTTTAAATGCCTATCCGGACGGGATTGCCGGCCTCATGAAGGAACACGCCAAACTCCTGAAACCCAAATTTGACATCGCCGAAAAAGTTCTGTCGAAAGAATTGGGCGCCACGGGGCTGGCCGCCTGGAGCAATCCGGCGGGCGGTTATTTCATCAGTCTGGATACGGCAAAACCTGTCGCCAAGCGTGCGGTGGCGCTGTGCAAGGAAGCAGGTGTGGCCATTACACCGGCCGGCGCAACATTTCCTTTTGGCCGCGACCCTAAGGATGCCAATATCCGGATTTCGCCGACCCGGCCGCCTGTTGCCGAACTGGAAAAAGCCATCGAAGTGCTTGCCGTTTGCATTAAATTGGCTTCAGCCGAATTTGACTTGAGCGCGAAATAGACACCGTAAAACTAAAAAAGCCCCCTCCAGCCAATTGCGCTTGAGGGGGCCTATATTTCACAGATCATGTTTTTTCGCAGCGGTTAAATATCTTTCATCCTTTGCTTCGCTTCCCGATAGAACCTTATGACGCAGATGAAGATCGATCGATCAGGTCACGATATTCTTTACAGCATCGATTACAGGGTTGGTAAACAGCGCCATCAAAATGGTGTAGAGGGCAAAGGCGCCAACAACTTCCGCCGTGTACATCTGGTTATATTTTCTCTTTAAGCTAACCAGGATCAATCCGCCCACGATCAAGCATCCCAGTTGAAAGTACGGGAAATCGGCAGTTCCCGTTGCCGCGTATTGTGCAAATCCGAAGGTTGCCGTTAAAAGAACAACTGCTGCCGCCGCTACGATGGTTCCTAATGTCTTTTTCATGATCTGTTACCTCCTTGGGGTAGTTCGTTTTATTTGCCTTTATATAATGAAAGTTGCGTGCCAGATTTATACGACAGGTCAAATATATTCGTAACATCATGATTATACATAGTTATAGTTTAATTTTTGCCGAATGGCGCCACTGCCCTAAACGGCGTTCTTCACTTTTTTTCAATGAAATGTTTAAACAACTTCAACGAAATGTATAATGAACAGATGGGAAGGGTGTCTTCTAATTTCCATTGACAATTATCCGGCGCAGGCGTTAAATACCTTACAAAATTTAAGTATTTGCCTTAATAATTCTTGAACGCCGACCCAGAAGGCATAGTGATGACAAAAACCAAACCAACAGATAGTCCCAAACAATACAGACTATCCTTTGAGCGAAGAGGCGCGGATCTATTGATTTACCTGGAAGGCAAGTTCGGGCTTACAAACCTGACAGCCTTTCGAGATGATCTTCAACGCGAATTGGCCGCGCAAAAATGGCAATCCGCAACCATTGACTTTTCAAAAATATCTTATCTGGACAGTGCGGCAGCCCTTACGCTGGTTCAAATTCAGCAGGAATCAACCCGGAATCATATACCCTGCCGGCTGATCAATTTAAATGATGAGGCCAAAGGCATTTTCAGCGTAATTCACGAAGAGGCGCTTTCCCATCCTCCGTTTAAAGCTGCCTCCTATCCAGACGATTTTATTCGGCAGGTAGGACGAACGTCCATCAACATCGCACGCGATTTCGTCAGCATCGTCACCTTTGTCGGCGAATTACTGATCGCCCTTTATTATACGCTCCGCCACCCCAAAACATTAAGAGTCAGGGACGTTCTCTTTTACGTCCAGCGCGCAGGCGTGGACGGATTGCCCATCGTCGCGCTGATCAGCCTTTTGATCGGCCTGATCATTGCGTTTATGTCTTTTTTGCAATTCAAACAGGTCGGGGCCAATATTTACGTCCCGGCGCTGGTCAGCTTTGCAATGGTCAAGGAATTGGGGCCGATTATGACGGCAATTCTGGTGGCAGGCCGCTCCGGCTCGGCGTTTGCCGCGGAAATCGGCACGATGATGGTCAATGAAGAGGTGGACGCGCTGCGTACCATGGGGTTTGATCCGATCCGCTTTCTGGCTGTTCCGAAAGTACTGGCCATGATCATTGTTGTACCGATTCTCACCGTATACTCGGATTTGTTCGGTATCCTGGGCGGGATGATCATCGGGGTGACCAGCCTTGATCTGACGGCACAAACCTATATCACTCAGTCTGTCAAGACGATCCAGGTTTTTGATGTGGTCACAAGCCTTGTCAAAGCGGCCGTTTTCGCCGGAATGATCGCCGGCATCGGTTGCCAAAGAGGATTTCAAGTGCGCGCGGGCGCTCAGGATGTCGGAAAGTATACCACCTCCGCCGTGGTCTCGGCCATTTTTCTGATTGTGGTGGTCGACTCCATCTTCGCCATCATGCTATACTACATTAAAAGGTATTAAGGGAGACATCGTTTGCATTCGCCCCAAAAGGAACCCATCATCACGGTGAAAAACCTGACCGCCCGCTTCGGCCATAATCTGGTTTTCGAAGACGTCAGCTTTGAGGTCTACAAAGGAGAAGTCCTGGTGATTGTCGGGGAATCCGGCTGCGGAAAATCGACCCTGCTGAAAATTATGATCGGCCTGCAAAAACCTTTTGCCGGCCAGGTATTCTATCAGGGAAGCGATATCATCCAGGCGCAAGAAAAAGAACTGAACCGATACCGGCAGAATATCGGCGTCCTTTTCCAGTCCGGCGCGCTGTTTAGCTCCATGACGATTCGCGAAAATATCGCGCTGCCGCTTTCGGAATACACCAATCTCGATTCCGGCGCGATCAACAACATTATCAGAATGAAACTGGGCATGGTCAACCTAGCCGGCTATGAGAATCATCACCCGTCCGAACTCTCCGGCGGCATGAAAAAGCGCGCCGGCATCGCACGGGCCATGGCGCTTGACCCGCGCGTTCTTTTCTTCGATGAATTATCCGCAGGCCTGGATCCGGTCACCGCCGTGGAACTCGACGATTTGATCATCAAGACCAACGAAGCGCTGGGCGCCACCATGGTGATTGTCACGCACGAATTGGAATCTATTTACAAAATAGCCCATCGGGTGTTAATGTTGGATAAAGACGCCAAAGGCATCATCGCCGAAGGCAAGCCGCGAGATTTAAAAGAACAGGCGACAGACCCGCGCGTGAAAAGTTTCTTCCTGCGCGAGCTGCCCGCCGCATCCGGGAAACAGAGGTTGTATGTCGGCTAAAAGCTCAAGATTTTTAATCGGCCTTTTCGTCATCACAGGCTCGCTGATCTGCGCGGGAATCATCATCTGGGTCGGTGCGGCAGGGATCTTCATGAAAGGCTCTCTGTACGCAACCTATTTTGACGAATCCGTTCAGGGACTTCAGGTAGACTCGGCCATCAAATACCGCGGCGTGGAAATCGGCAAGGTTCAAAGCATTGATGTCGCTCCGGATTATCGCCTGATTGAAGTGATCATGAAAATCGATCTGGAAGGCGACTTGCAAAACCAGACGATTGCCGCCTTGAAGTCCGCAGGTATCACCGGTCTTGTCTTTATTGAACTCGACCGGATCAATGGCGGCGAATTGAATCACACCCCTAAAATAACGTTCAAGCCGGGATATCCGGTTATCCCGTCGCGGCGGTCGGAAATCAGCCGCTTTCTGGCGGACACCGGTGAAATTATGAAAAACATCAAGGATATCGATTTCAAAGGTATTTCCGATCAACTGAAAAACACCGCTCACGCGATAGAAGGTTTTGTGGAAGGCAAGCGCATCAACAATATTATTGCACACCTGGAATCCACATCCGCCAATCTGGACCAGGCGATAACCGGCATCAACAAAACCATTGCGGAAGGCAAAATGGACCGGGCCGTCAACGAAGTTATCGCCATTTTATCCGATGCCCGTCAATTGATCAGGCAGGCAAAAAACGAAATCAATACGTTGCATCTGGCGGACAAGTCGGTCCGGACGGACGCCATCCTGGAAGACATCAACCAGAAGACCAAAGCCATTACCACGGAGATGCAAGACACATCCGAACATTTACGGGTGACTTCCGAGAATCTGAAAAAACTTTCCGATGGTCTCAACAAACATCCGTCGGACCTTATTTTCACAAAACCGGCGCCGCCGAGAAAAGCCATGGAATAAGGAAAGGAACTTCATCCATGAAACATCTTTTATCAGATACATTGCACATCCGGAAACAGACCGTCGGCATCTATTTAACCATGATTGTTTTAGCTTCCGTGCTTGCCGGTTGCACGGGCGCAGGCAGCAGGCCGCAATACAACGTGGAGAGCTATCTGTTGAATTACACCGCACCCTCCCGGGAAAAACAGGAACAGCTTGCAGCATCTATAAAATTCAACCGCTTTTCGATTGCCTCCGCATACAATACAGTCGATATGATCTTCCGCAATGATCCTTACAGCATCGACGCCTTTAATTATTCGCGATGGGCGGTTAATCCGGCGGACATGATCGCAGACGGACTTTTGCGTGATCTGAGGGCAAGCGGCCTTTTCCATGCGGTCTTCGCCCGGCATGATGCAGAAGACGGGCGGTTCATTTTGTCCGGCGGAATAGAAGAGTTTTACCTGCGGGCGGACAAGACCGGCAAAACAGCCGTCATCGGCATTACGCTATCCCTCAAAGACACAAGCGAAAAAGAGACGGGCAGAAAAATGATGTTTCAGAAAAAATACGTTCGGGAAGAGGCGCTTCAGGAAGCCTCCGCGCGCGGCTACGCCCTGGCGGCAAGCCTGGCCATGCGGGCGCTCTCCCGGCAAATGACCGACGACATTTACGCCTCGGTCAAAAAAACCGCACCCTAGAGGCAAACGCCTATGAAAGAAATCACCCTTCAAACCCCGACACGTGCCTGGATGATGGACATCACTGCGTCCGTCCAAAAAGCGGTAAGCGAGGAAAACATCGAAGCCGGCATTTGTCTGATTTACACGCCGCATACCACCGCCGCCATCACGATCAATGAAAACGCCGACCCGGATGTCCCGCGCGATATACTCATCGCTCTCGACCGGGCTGTTCCCTTGAGCGCGAATTACCGCCATGCCGAAGGCAACTCCGCCGCACATGTCAAGTCCTCGCTCGTCGGAGCCTCCGAACTGGTCATCATTGAGAACGGCCGCCTGGTTTTAGGCGCCTGGCAGTCGATCTTCTTTTGCGAATTCGACGGCCCGCGCATACGAAAGGTAATTGTTAAGTTTATTCCTGCGTGACGGATTTTGTTACCGTTCCTTATCCATGGCAGGATTTTGGGGAAGCAACGGCTCCAGAAATTGGATGAGTTCTGGAATGCGTTTCGTGACAACAGCCCATATTCTTTCATCCTTGATCTCGCCATATTCGTGTATCAATATGTTTCTTTGACCAATGATACTTCTCCATGGAATTTCCGAATGACTTTTTTGAAAGCCGTCAGAAACGCGATTCGCAGCTTCGCCGATAATTTCCATATTTCGTTCTATAGCATTTCTTAACATTCTATCCCGTTGATAGTCATGAAATGTGCGATTGGAAACAAAGACCATTATCGCGTTTGCAGCATCAAGCATATCCCACAAGTATGCCGGATCACGTTTTTCATCACGCGGCATACAGCACCTCTTTGTCCGTGAGCATCGTCCGGCGTCGGTATGGATTGCGGATAGCTTCTTTTTCCACAAGATCAACCTCGCGGCCAAACAGGGTCTTCAATTCATCTTTCATATCCACAACATCATACAGGCTCCAGCCGGCGTTTTCCTCAAAACTCAACAGAATATCTATGTCGCTGTCCGGTCTGAAATCATCACGAAGCACTGACCCGATCAACGCAAATTCCACAATCTTCCATCGTCGGCAGAAATCCCTGATTTTATCCATGGGAATATTAATTTGCGGTTGCGTCATACATTGCCTTTTCGTCATGAATCTAGATCATAAAATAACAAACATGTTAATGATTTATAAGAAATATTCCCGTGCATGTCAAGGCATTATGATTACAGATTATGCTCAAAGATGAGATATTTTAACATGGCGCCATTGAGCATGGAAATATTCTGCAACCAATCTTCGGTGGCATTGCGCCGGCTTTTCCTCGCTGCACAGAAGGCAGGCCTCATGCAGCAGTTCAGGTTTTATTTCCTTTGCAATCCCTCTTGACGAAAGCAAAGCCAAAAAGTCCCTCTCGTAAACCGGCCAGCTACCCTTGTTCTTTTTGAAATCGTCGAGGATCTTTTGCGTGGGAGCCAGATCTGAACGATGGATATAATCCATTACGCCGATCGTCCGGAGAAAATAGCGAAGGTCGTCGCGTTTGGCAAAGCCGGCCAGCTGGGAAACATTGTTGAGTCGGATGTCGATCACCCGTTTGACCCCTGCCCGTATTAACCGCGAGAAAAACTCCTCGGCCGTCTTTTTTGTGAAACCGATGGTAAATACCTTTACTTCGTTCATGCTATTCCCTGTCCTTGTCCTTCCTCCAGTGCGTAGGCGACCTTTTCCGCCTGAAGGTCATAGGCACGCTGAATTTGCTCGTCTTCGGTTGAAAAAAGATTCGCTGGATCGATTTTCAACAGCTTCATAAGTCGCCGCTCCGTGTCTCGATTATCTTCCAGGGAGCCGTCTTCCAGAATATGCCGGATCAGAACGTTTTCGCCGCGCAGATGGCGGCAGATCAAGAGCATCCGGTGACACGTCAGGGGGTCTTTTTCGGCGCACATGAGGGCAATACGATAGGTCTCCAGGCCTTTGTGCAAACGGTTCATACCCTGCTGAAAATTTTCTTTTTCGGCAAGACGCGGATATTGGACCTTGCCGTTTTCATAACAGGACGGATCGGAGCCTCGAGGCCCCAGCTCGGCGCCCAGGTAAATATAAGCGATGCCGAGCTTCAAGACGTCTTCCTTTAAATATTTGCGGCTGAACTGAGACGAATAGCAGCTGTAAGGACTGGACGTCGCACAAGGCGTTGATTGAATGCCGCTTAAGCAACTCTATAAACGCTTCCACGGTATGCACCGAATGTCCGATGGTGAATAACTCTTTCATTTTCAATCCTTGTTTTGCATTATCACGACCGCAACCAGTTTATAGCAAAAGCCGTTGAACGGCTCGCCCAGGCTGACGGTGAGGGCAATTGTATATAGCTCAATTTTCAAAGATGAGACGCTACGAAAATGTTTTTTTATGCATTCCGGGTTAAAAAAATCAATGAAAGTAGCGCACGCGCACGGCTCATGGCTACATAGTGCATTGCCTGTTGTTTTTCTCCAAAAACCGGTGGTTGTAAATCGATTACAATAACAGCCTCATTTTCCAAACCTTTAAAATTTGCAATTTCCGCGAAGGTTATCCTACCAAAAGGGGTGTTTCTTAGAGCATATTCATCCAAGATATTTATTTCTCGCTTTAAAGATTCATTGAGAAGGTAGGCAGATGACTCACAAAATGGAAAAGGCGATAGAATCGTAAGGTTACCGGAAGAAATGCCACCTTCATCCACTATTTTTGAAATTTCTTTTGATAGTCTATAGGCTGATTCTGCCCTCGTTTTTACAATATGTTCAATGACCTTTGGACCTTCACCGACGCCTCTTACACCCATATCGGCGCCAAGAGTCTCTTTAACCTTTTCCAGAATGATGCGCGTATTTCGGCAATTTGTTCGAAGCGGAACAAGGGCAGGATTCATACTTAACAGATAATCAAGGCCCTCCTGATCCTGATTGATAAAGAAGCCGCCCTGATTATTGATATCATGAAAAAAAGCCCACCGGCCGCCACTCAAACCATTAAGCAATGAGTTGTCCAGATATTCCAGGCTTTCCATATCAAATAGATCCTGTCCCTCATCCACAATCAGTGCATCGAATTGACTTAATCCTGCCCGCTTGCATGCGGTTTGAATCGAATCTGCGCGCGTTATTGTCAATCCCGATAGGGAAAATTTTATTTCAAGATAACGCCGTAGCCATGGTGAGCGACAGGCCAGAACAACATTCATCCCTTCAGCAGTCCAACGGCGAGCAAGTTCCAAGGCAAGAAAAGTTTTTCCAGTGCCCGCGCCACCCGAACACAAAACTCTTGCGTTGGCATTTACAACATCAACCATGACCATCTGATCTTCAGTAAGGGCAACAACTTGTTCTTCAGTATGCCCGGTCTGAATATACAAAGGGACTGCGGCCTCAAATTCAGGCCTGAGGTAGCGGCGTAAAATTTTTAAGGCATCAGCGTCGGGATGGCTATTTTGTCCATCTTTTTTCCGCCAGTATTGAAAAAGGCTGTGCAGCCATTTTTCGAGGTCGTGAAATTTATATGCGTCGGCAAGAATATGCTCATCCCATTCAGCTCCTTTCACAGACCATTCACAATCAGGGAAAATGACCCCGTAGCCAATAGTAAATTGTGAAATGATGTTGGGGGGTAGATTTAACCGGAGGTTTTTTATTAATCCATGCAGGGCTGATTCTGCCTGCTTGAATGGCCCTTCAACAGATTCTGAGACAGCATCAAACCTGTTGGTATATTGCCATACACCATTTCTGCAGGCTATACGCCCGCCTTTAACCTCTAAAACAAAAATGCCGGGTAACCCGCATATCAGGAAGTCGATTTCACCAAAACGTTTATATGCATGCCTTGTAAGATTAAGCGAGTGGTAGGCAGTCAATCTCCTGTCGGGCACATCGGAAAATGCTGCGCGTATCCGATCAAACACACGCTTTTCGGCATGGCTGTGTGTGCCGTGAGGAATTGCCGGAATCATATCCATATTATTGTTCCTCAAATCTTTAATAAATCTCTGACTTTCCTGTCCGGTTTGAGTGGTGCTGTGGTTCTACTTAGTAATTTGAAAAATTGTGGTTGGTTGACTTCTGTCTGCACATTTTTTACATCCCCTGGCAGCAAAATTTGGACACCGCTTCCATCAATGACGATGCGGTAATCCCCCTTGCCTAATAGGATGCGGGTTTGAATGCACTCGGTCCATTTTGACTCCCGTGCCAATAGTAAAGCCGCATCCCTCTGTTTTGCCGTCCAGCTCTTATCGCCCGGAATAAATAATGCTCGCAAAGGTTGTGGCCAGGCGGGCGGCGCACCCAAATCGATTCCCGATTGTGCCATGCGATGGGCCAGTGCCGCCATGCGATGGGATACCGCATCCTGAAGTCCATTGGTATCGCGCAAAACCAACGGTAAGCCAATCCATCCATCACGCGAGGCAAATAGAATGGACGCAGCCACATAGTCAACATCGTTCAGCAATGGATGCCGAAATTCAAGCAAGTCTGAACATGTTTCGCGCAGGAAGAAAATCGTCATTACTCTCGAAAAGGGTTTGGGATGGCGCTCAAATAATTCTGTAATCGTGCTCTCCGCAAAACCAATCATATTTCGCAGGTCAGTCGATAGTTTCGATAACGCCTGTTTCATCTTTTCATCCAAGTCAGTACCTGCTGTTTCCAGGTATTGCAGAAGCACATCGATTGAGCCGACGCCTTCATTCACTGTACGACAATTTAGGACCCTCTCAACGGCACCCCAGAACAATCTGGGTAATATTTCAGTTGAGTCCCGGAGGTTTCCCGATTCCATCCATATGCCCAGGTCACGGATTATTGGATCGGTAATTTCAGGAGTGTGCATTGCATCTGGGGCGCAAGCCAGTTGATAAGCCTGCATGCCAAAATCGCAGAGATTCCCCATATGCAACAGCATGGCCATGATCCCGCCAACCGCAAACGGTTTATCCAATGAGTAATCGCGATTGGGCAATTCCAAAATCGGCGGCCATGCAGCTTTCGAACTTTTTGAAAATAGACGGGCATCTACTACGCGGTTGAAATCAGACAGGGGCACATTCCCGAAATCATGCACATCGGATTCGCAATTTGTTTTTTCTTCTTTAGATGCAAAAGCAATGGATTCTATCCACGTCACCGGCAGAGGGGCAGGCACAAGCAATACTGTATCGCTGTCTGTAAGCTCATCTGGAAAAACAATTTCACGAGATTGGCCACATGCGTCAACGGCCATTATTTTGCCGTACAATGACTTAAGATCAATGGTGATAATACATGACAAAAGATGACTTTTTTCACTTTTTGACAGCTCAATAGCAGCCTGCGGCACATAATCGGCGAATAATGGAATCCAGCCCGGAAATGCTGACAAGGTGTCAATGTAATATTTCGAGCCGAAGCCTTTGGGTGACATGATTAAACCTGCTGCCAGCATATAAAACAAATTACGCTGGTTTGTCACCAATCGACATTTTGGCGTTTTTCTTGATTTCACTGAGGCTACATTCTCGTCAAACAGCGATATGCTATTATCCATGAGTTCATCTCCTGATTTCTAAGATTTCCTGGTTTTGGGGAATGATCGCATCAACCGGACAATGCTTGTTATCCCCATTCTTCAGCATTATGACGTTTTCTCTGGCGCGGGCAACCATCACATAAAAAAGCCGCTTCTTTTCATCCATTAACATGGGTGTGCAATAATGCTGATCAATATCCGCTAGAAGGACAACATCAAATTCGAGGCCTTTGCATGATTGGGCGTTGATTACCATAATGCCGCCTTCATTGAAAGTAAGTTTGGCTGCATCAGTGCCACTTTTATAAGTTTGGATTTTGGGTATTCCGTTATCCAGCTTGAGATTCACATTTGAGAGGCCATCAAAATAACGCCTTCTGACATTGTTGTCTGGCGTAATAATACCGAGCAGTTTGCTTGGATCTCTATCGGCTGTTTTGAGAATGGCGTGAATTACAGATTTAAAATTAAAGCGGCCATTTTCCCCGTATTCCACCAACAAAGGTGTTTTTGCGGTACGCTTCGTGGAAGGCAGGTTTGGCGGCGGACTGGCCGGATCGCCCGTATAGAATTGCCGCGCAAGACGTGCTGTCTGATAAGAATTTCGATAATTATCATTTAACTCAATCACGTCGTCCGTGGAAATGGCAAGTTCAATCTCGATATCCCGCCGCGAACTGTTGCTTCCTGAAATGATTTGTTGATTTTGATCCGCTACCACGTAAAAGTTTTCAAATCCCAATTGCGCGAGAGATCGATAAAATTCGGGCGGCATGTCCTGGCCTTCGTCTATGATTAGGAATGGCAATGAATCTGGTTTTTTAATAGGCGCGACGGTTGCGATTATCCTCGAAGCATTTTCCCAATCAATATCCTGCCAGTTTGTTTCCTGCTTTGGCGGTAACTTCGGAATGGATTGATTGGTGCATTCATTAAAAAAACCGGAAAACCAGCTTTGCCAGGTTTTACTTGTTAAAGTATCATTAAGCAAATGGCGACTTGCCTGATGGAGAAGGTGATTGAAAACTAAGAACAGGTAATTATCTTTATCAACATGATGACGTCTGGATCTTAAGAGCGCCAGCACCGACTTTCCCGTACCAGGACCGCCGATAATCAAATGCTGCCCTTTTTTGGGAAGCGCACGGGCGTCTTCCTGCTCCTTGCTAAGTTCCTGAATTCCCGGGAGTACAAATTTTCGTTTGGCCATCTTTAGAATACACCTGTTTTAACAAAATCAAGGATCGAAGGAATTTCGGCAGCTGAATCCCCCCGAATAAAAATACGGTCAAGCAGCACGTTATTGAACGAACAACTTGGTTCCGGAATCAATGCGCAGGCATGGCAGGCTGCGCGATTGAGCAGGTTTTGTCCCTGGCCTTCATGTTCGCTGCACACTGGATCAAGAGAACACCATTCGGCGTGATCAAAGACATTAGAGAGCAGTTTCAGAAAACGTCGCGGTTCCGCAAGCTCAACCAGGCCGCCCAATGATCCTACGACATCCGGCACTGCCACATAAACCAGAATACCGGCCATCGGAATGCCGCCCGAAGTGCAGTAAATTCGCTCTTTCAATGAGGCGGCCGGATAACCGGCTTCTATTTCCAGCTGGCGAATCAGAAGATGTGATAGTGTGTGCAGCAACAATAACCGGGGAGACACTTGTATTTCATTTTCAAACTGCATGCCGGATCGCGCATAACGGCGGTCTATCTCTTTCACACGTTTTGTTAGGGTGTCAGATTTTTCCCATGATGTTAGAACTTTTTCATCCAGCACAAAGAAAATACCCTCACCATAAAGTTCAATAGCAGGCAACCAGTTGCTTTGCCCGACGATGTCCGGCGGTGTCAGGGTGCCGCCAAGCCGCTTAAAACCTTTCAGGACCTGTATTTCCTTCAGGCGGCTCACGCTCACCAGGGAAGCAACAATGTTAATGATTTTAGACTCTCTGGATTCTGCGGGGAAATCTCTTGACATGCTTTTCCAAGCAGATGTGACGTCCCCTTTCACAAAATCCTCGTCCTCGGACATGTCGGGAATTTCTTCTAACAGCGCCTGATATTCATTCTCACGAAGGATTCCGGTCGTGATATTCTTACCGTAAAGAGGATAGCCTTTTTTGATCTCATTCCATGCCTGTTCAATTTCTTCCGGTGCGCATCGAATTTCCGCAGCCAATCTATTAAATGCCGCTTTTCTGGAAAGCGGAGTTTTTGCTTGGTCGAGCTGTTGTCGCTTTGGCGAACTTTGATAGAGACGATCGACCACCGCGCCTTTGCGAATCCGCGATTCGGGAGGAATAATCAAAGCACTTTGGGTAACGGCTGAATGAACCCGGACATCATTAATTTCCAATACCTCGGCAGGGGCGGAGCCTTCAGTGCTCTCAGGTGGTTCTTTTAGCCAGGGTTGACGGGGTGTATTGTTCCCGAAGGAAATTCTAATTCCAGCGTTAAACTCAGTTTCTGCCCCGCATGTGCGGCAGGAAAGCTTTTGGCCCTTTGTCCGGTCTGCTCTTAATTGCAGATAAGATTCTTTCCTATCTTCTTTACATTGCCGTTGCTTTATATTTCTGGAATCTTTATGCGTCAGGTAATGCCATGGCACGTCATTCATGTGACCATCAGGATGCGCCAAAATCCATGTCACTTGCTCCAAAACAGGATGCTTTTCGCATTTTTCGCAACGGAGATCGGTGAGTTTTTGTGAATGCCATGGCCTGTAATAGAGATGTCCGCACTTGAGATTGGGGCATCTCATCCAGGAAGGGAATTGCATTGCCGGAATGCATAGGCCGTCGACATAATCCTTGCCCATTTCAACCGCAATAGGCGGTACGCGTAATTCTTGGGGGATATCAAGAGCGGTGCGTACCCCGTCAACATAAGGAATCTGCCGGCCGGCGCTGTTCCCGTTTTTGTCCGTCCAAGAACGAATATCTTTCACTGTCATGATGCCATTCGGTCCGCGAACGATTGACCCCACAGAACAATGATGAAGGAGGTGCGAAAGGCGAACGGGAACAAGCTCTCTTGCTTTTTTCATTTTACCTCCATTAAGGCCGTGTCTTCAACATTTCGCATGGATTGCGGTGTGACCCAACAGCCCTTTATCTTGTCATTGTAGCTATAGAGGAGTCGATTCGCTACATCATTATTATCCGGCACATGGTAATTTATTTGCCGCTTCCGCTTCTTGCATAACGCCACTTCGGCTTTCCATTCATCGACCAGCTTGTCTATATGCATGGCTGTTTGTGAAGCGCGTTCAGGATCAGCCCGGCCACAGCGTTTTTTTAATTCTTCAATCGTTTTGGCTAGATGGTCCTCATCTGGATTAAATTTTCCTGCATTGCCATTCGGGAGGAGTTGTCCGGACGTATGGCGGACCGCAATGACTAATGCAGCGTGCAGGGCACGCGTGCGTGTTTGATAGGTGTATGGCGTGACGCTGGTAGGTTCTACGAAACGATAGAAAGATTCGTGATAAGGACGGAAATTTTCGTAATGCGACAGACTCCGTGCCTGGTCGCGGTAGTAGTTGACAAATACCAAACCTGGGATCTCAGCGCGCCCGATTCGGCTGCTTGCCTGAATATACTCCGCCGTTGTCAGGGGTTGGCCGTTGATAATCATGAGGGCCAACCTGGCCACATCGAGGCCTACGGATATCATATTGGTTGCCAAAACAGTGCTCAGGCATTCAGGATTTTCGCGCGGCCGTTCGAGCCTTGCAAAAGTTTGCGCGTTTTCCTCGGCCCGAGCGAGGCTGGTCAATTGCGCAATACTGATTTTTCGGTGGTCAGAATTCTTCTTGCTTTCTTCATGGACAGTAGGCGCAAACAGCCTCATATACTCCCGAACGTCATTGCTATATGCATTATGACTATTGCCCACACCTTTCAGACTTCCGTGGTAAACCACCTGAGTCCACCAGGCATCAAGAAGAATGGCCTGATCTTCCTGAGCAGCGAAGATTATTTCCGGTGCAGCAAGCAAGGCTGCTGCTAATGGCACAATACTCGATGGTGTTTTTCCAATCGGCTGGCGTCCCAACATCGGCGCAAGATAGCCCACGTAGAGCCTTCCCGGTTTTTCATGCAAAGGTATTGTTCGTGCAAAATATGAATCATCACAGGAAAGTCCGGGTGGTGGAAAAACAGCCACCTGCTTTTCGTAAAGCCTTTTTACCTGTTGGTCCGCCATGCAAATGGTTGCCGTTGATGCAATGTATTTGGGATGAATGCCTCGCCGGATAAGCACTGTCTCCAGCGCAGCCTCATAAAGCCCCGCAACAGAGCCCAACGCACCGGAAATGAGATGCAATTCGTCCTGAATCACCAATTCCGGCGGGCGATTTCCCTTTTTGCCGAAAAAAGAATTTGTCCTTTCTTCCCACGCCAGCCTTGCGAACTTGTCGATGGTCGCGATTAATAGCGTTGGAGGATCGGCGTAAAGCGCTTCATCAACGACATTGCAGGGAATAACTCCTCCTGAAGTCCGGCCATAATCGCAGCGTGGATTGGTGCAGCAAAATTGAAAACGTGCTGGCGTGGCAAGATAATTATCCGGCGCGTTAAAGGAATTTCCGCACCAGGGGCAACGATCGATGATCAATTCCATCGGCGCTTTGCCGCTTCCCGTTGCCGCCTTATCAATGATCTGCCGGGCGGTTTTGAATGTGTTTGGTGTTGTGGCCTCACCCACCCACATACCGACGGTGATCGGTTCATTCCCCAAGGCTGGTGTATTGCGCCGTATCAATTCCAGGGCGCAAATCATTCTTGTCGCCCGGAGGTATTGCTGGGCGGTTAGAAGCCGGAGAGTATATCTCATAAGCACCGTTGTTCCGCCGCCTGAGGCTGGATTGGTCAGCCGACGCCATGCAATCAGAAAGGCAATCAAGCCCAGGTAGGCTTCCGTTTTGCCGCCACCAGTCGGAAACCAGATCAGGTCAACCGTGTCGCGGAACTCACTTTCTTCATCGATGACCGACTCTATGCTGCTCAACAAAAACGCCAATTGAAAAGACCGCCATCGATATTGGTCTCTCGCCTTGATTTTATTTTGTGTTTTATCGTACTGAATCATTTGGTCGCACATCGCTTTGTTGGCAATGGCAAATGATTGGCTGGCATGATGGTTCTCTCGCAATATTCCGGCACCTTGTTTCATCCGCGTTAATGCCGTTTCCATTCGATCTATGATTCGCTTCGCTATTTCTTGCTCGTCTTGTGCCAGGGAAATGGCACTTTGCTTCTCTTTCTCAATCCATTTCGCATAGCCTGTGACAAAATCATCTAATTCATCATAAATATGGGAATTTTCCAGACCCGCCGCTGCAAGATGGTCAATTTGCAACACCTGCGTTTCGTTGTCGGCAGTATCCGCGGTAACCTGTGGCACTTCAATAGAAGGTAAAAATTCGGCACGTATTTCACTGATAGTCGTTCCATATTTGTTTTTTTCGAGAGTCCAGTCTGCTGCGGCACCATGCCCTATCGCATAAATATGCCGATCCTTGTATTGCAACTCAATTTCCTGTTCCTCTTTGGTTAGCAGGAGCTTATCCACGGGCGGATAAATACCAACTTCACCTGCGTCAAAAACACATCGAAGCGAAACCTCGAATAATGAATTTTCATTTCTTTTTTTGTGAAGTGTCCTGGGTTGGTCTTCAGGCGTCAAATTCTGTTTGTTAAAAAGCGTGACCGTCACAATCCATCCGCCGGCAAAAGGCCTCCACAGGACATCGATGCCCCCGTAATTGCAAAGCACAGGAGCAGCCGCTTCCCTGAACGGTTTTCTGTTTCTATCATCTTCACAACATGCCGGAAGGGAAAACATGACGACATCGCCGTCAGAATCACAAAGCGGAATTCGATTCCAATCGTTAGTAAATAATCCTTCGTCATCATGAACATATCCATGCGCGACAGTTTGGCCTTTTTGCTCATATCTTACCGCGGAACAGATCACTTGAAATTCAATTTTTTTTCCACGGACAAAAAAGGAAAATCCGACCGATGATGGAGGAACATATCTTTGTAGCTTTTTTGCAGATTGTGCTAGCTGAGTTGTCGGATCAGTGGTGTCAGGCAACTCATTTTCTTCGTCTTCCTGGGTGTCGGATGCGGGATCGATTCCTTCTATACCCCTATAGACGGGATAAAGAACCCCTGTTGAATAGCGATCAACAGGCGCAATGCGCCTTAATGTTTCATTTTTTTCTTCTGGATCGAGCTGGCGTCCTATGACAGAGACGCCGAATTGCTTACCTTTATTGGTAACGAGGCCGGTTAGTTGCGACCTTATCCATTCTAAAAGGTGTTCTCGGTGTTTAGCATAATTCATCTCCAGTTCCTTTAGGTGAGAGAGTAAGGGTTTGTTCTATGAGGATGGAATTTTAGCTGCCACAGCATAAATGCATGAATAAACGAAGTTACCATATTTCTATTACAGATTTTTAATCATTTACTCTTAACGCATCGGATAATTTTTTTCCAGCCCTTATCTGTTCATCAAAAAAGCACTTCCCCGCTTCCCTTTTTGTTCTGTCTGGTTCAATCAGTGCGTGCCGACCCATAAACCGGGTGCTTCCATCTCTCTGACCGGAGAGGATATGAACGCTCCCTATTAGGCATAAATCCGGACGGGCGGGCCCGGTACCAGGGATCGCCCTTTTTTACATTCTCGATTTTTCGCATCACAAAAAACAGTTGGGCCTGTTTTCTCAAACCTTCAGTTTTGTTTTCCCGCAAGCAAGACGGCTTCTTTGAAAACGGTCAGCATTTGCTGATGGATCAGACCATTGGTGGCCACCAGGCCGGGTGAAAACAGATTCCACTTTTCTCCCTGCATGTCGCAGATGCGACCACCGGCTTCTTCGACCAGAAGACAGCCCGCCGCCGTGTCCCAGGGTTTGAGCTTCAACTCCCAAAAGCCGTCTAAGCGCCCTGAAGCCAGATAGGACAGATCCAGCGCCGCCGCGCCCGGACGGCGCACGGCCTGGGCTTTGACCGCCATGGCATTGAAGAAATTCAGATTATTGTCCCTGCTCATCCGGATGTCGTAGGGAAAACCTGTGGCCAAAAGACTCCGGGACAAATCGGATTCGGAAGAAACTTGCATTTTCAGGCCGTTGCAATGGGCGCCTTTACCCCGCTCAGCCACAAACAGTTCGTCGCGCACGGGGTCGTAAACGACCCCCAGAACCACTTTCCCGTCTTTCTCCAGGGCAATGGAAACGCAAAAGAATGGAAAACCGTGTGCGTAGTTGGTGGTTCCGTCCAGGGGATCGATAATCCATCGCATGTTGGACTGTTCATTTCTGGCCGCCGATTCTTCGGACAAAATCCCGTGATCGGGGTAGCTTTTGCCAATCGCCGCCATAATCAACTCTTCCGACATTTTGTCTGCTTCGGTGACCAGATCGATGGTTCCTTTATATTGAATCTGATGCTGCTGATGAAGTTTTTCATAAAGAAATCCGCCTGCCTGACGGGCAAGATTCTGCGCAAATTCTTTGAATTGGGTCATTCCATTCACTCCTTTTTCATCTTGAACGCAAATTCTTAAACCATAAAGCCCGCCAAAAAGTAAGTGTAATCTTAGAAGTTGCGCTGCATTACAAATAGTGCTAAACAAAACAGAAAAATGGTTTATTTGTGGCAGGTTATGATGGCTCAAGAAAATACTGACCTCAATGACATTGATCTAAAAACAGCTCGGGAAAACTCAGGACTGACCCTGAAGGATCTGTTTGAGCGCACAAGGATCAGTGTGGTCAACCTCGAAGCCATGGAAAACGGCGATTTTCATCTGCTGCCCGTCCCCATTTACACGCGCAACTTCATCAAGACCTATGCCGACACCCTGGGCGTGGACAGCAAACCCGTTTTGCAGCGCTATGAAAGCTATCTCCAGGCTCTCCAATTGAAGGAAAAAGCACAGCAAACAGAGCAATCACCACAAACGTCCGTCGGCGTTGTGATGAACCAGTATAAAGCATATGCTTGGATTATCTCCATTGTGATCGTTTTCATAGCGGTTTCCTTCTTTGTCAGCCTTTACAACAAACCCGAACCGGAAATTAGTCAAATACCGGAAGCAAAAAAAGAGACAGCTGCGCCGGAGGTAAAATTGCCGATTGTCATACAACCGGAAAACCGGCCCGCCATCGACTTGCCCGCACAGCCGGAAAATACCACCGCTTCTCAGCAGTTAACGGAAGACAAAAAACAGCCGCAACCGAAGCCACCCGAAGCAAGACCGCAAAGCCCCGTCGCAGCACCGCCTCCCACCACAAAACCTGCGGCGCAAAAAAGCGAAGCAAAGAAGATGGCGGAACTTCTCGATAGCGAAGAAGCCTCCTTAATGAGTATTCGGGCCATGGAAGAAACCTGGATCCGGATTAAGGCCGACGATCAGGAGCCTTTTCAGGTTCTGCTTAAACCGGGCGAGAAAATTTCGCACAAGGGCGCACGTTTCAGCATGGATATCGGCAACGCGGGTGGCGTCAAGATACAATTTCATGGGAAGAGTTTTGAAAATTTAGGCAAGTCGGGTCAGGTGATCCACTTGCGCTTACCATAAATTAACAACGAAAGAGGGAAGATTATGTTTGGCATCGGCATACCGGAGTTACTGATTATACTTGTGATTATCTTGATTATTTTCGGCGTGGGCAAGCTGCCGGAAATCGGCTCGGCCCTGGGCAAGGGAATCAAAAACTTTAAAAAATCCGTCTCGAACGACAACGACGCAAACAATCCGCCGGTCAAAAAAGAGGGAGAAAAATAAGTCGTTTCGTGCCGGCATATCCGTCCATTCCATGCCGGCACGCTTATTTTGATTTAAAAAGGCACATCATCCGCGTGTGCAACGCCGTTTGGTGCGTAGGCTGCGTCATCGGCCGCTTTGCCTTGACCCTGTGCCTGACCCTGTCCCTTGGAATCCAGCATCTTCATGTCGTTGGCCACGATCTCGGTGGAGTAACGCTTCACACCTTCTTTGTCGTCCCAGGAACGCGTTTGAATCTTGCCTTCAATGAAGACCAGCTTCCCTTTGACCAGATAGTTACCGCAAATCTCGGCGAGCTTGCCGAAGGTCACAATCCTGTGCCACTCGGTTTTTTGAACTTTTTCGCCGCTTTTATCCTTGTAGTTTTCGTCCGTGGCCAGGTTGAAGTTGGTTACCATCGTGCCGTCCGGCGTATATCGGACTTCCGGGTCCTTGCCCAGTCTGCCGACCAATATCACTTTGTTGATCATGTTTATCCCCCTGATGAATAATGAAGTGCGGCGATCATACATAACAACGACGCCGCTGGCAAACGGAATTTTTGGCGTCTTAATGATGCTTGACTAATATTTAAAAAAAATATAGTCAGATTGACTTTGAAAACGTGGAGAAATTATGGAAGACAATGATCTTTTAAAGGTTCGCCTGGAGAAAATCGCGGCCTTAAAATCCGCCGGAGTGGACTTATATCCCAACGACACCAAACCCCAAAATACAACGGCGGATATTCTAACCCAGTTCGGTGATGCTGAAGGCGAAGCCCTGGCCAAACTTACCGATAAATTTTCAATTGCCGGACGCCTGATGGCCATTCGCAATTTCGGGAAAGCGGCTTTTGTTAAAATTCAGGACCGTAAGGGCCAGATGCAGTGCTACGTTGCTAAGAATATTTTAAGCGAGCAAGATTTCTTCCTTTTCAAAAAGCTGGACATAGGCGACATCATTTACGTTTCCGGAAAACTTTTCCGCACCAAAACCAACGAACTGACCCTTGAGGCCGAATCGCTCAAACTGATGGCCAAAGCCATGCACCCGTTGCCGGAAAAGTGGCACGGGCTCACGGATATTGAAACCCGCTACCGTCAACGTCACCTGGATTTGATTTCCAACCCGGAAGTCAAAGAAACATTCCAGCGCAGGAGCCTGATCATCAAACTGATGCGCCAGTTCATGGATATGCATGACTTCCTGGAAGTCGAAACACCCATGATGCAGCCGCGCGCAGGCGGCGCCGCAGCCCGTCCGTTTAAGACCCATCACAACGCTCTGGATCAGGATCTCTATCTTAGAATTGCGCCGGAACTTTATCTGAAACGTCTGGTGACCGGCGGATTGGAACGGGTCTATGAAATCAACCGTAATTTCCGCAACGAAGGCATCTCCACCTTCCACAATCCCGAATTCACCATGATGGAGTTCTACCAAAGCTATGCAACCTATGAAGACTTGATGTCTTTCACGGAAGAGCTTTTCGCCTTTATCGCCCAAAATCTTTTCGGCGGACTCAAGATCACCTATCAGGGAGCGGAAATTGACCTGACACCGCCTTGGCGCAGACTGTCCGTCAAAGACGCCCTTTTATCAATCGCGGGCATGGAACAGGAAGACATCGCTGATCCGGCAAGAGCCATTGAATTTGCCCGCAAGGTCGGCTGCGATGTCAAAGAAACGGATCCGCTGGGGAAAATTCTCATGGCCGTCTTCGACGAGTTGGTCGAAAAGAAGCTTATCCAACCGACCTTTATCACTCAGTATCCGGTCGCAGTTTCGCCGCTGTCGCGCCGATCCAACACCGAACCGGATCTGGTCGACCGTTTTGAGCTCTACATTTCCGGCAGAGAAATCGCCAATGCTTTCTCCGAGCTCAACGATCCGGCTGATCAGCGAGATCGTTTCCTCCAGCAGATCAAGGAAAGAGAAGCGGGCGACGACGAAGCGCATGAAATGGATGAAGACTATGTCCGCGCATTGGAGTACGCCATGCCGCCGACCGCGGGAGAAGGAATCTGCATCGACCGGCTGGTCATGCTGCTGACTGATTCGGCCTCTATTCGGGACGTTATTTTGTTCCCCTTGCTTCGCAACCGGCAGGAATAAACCGCCTGCAAAGAATGACGATGTAAATTCACCGGTTTCAGACAGGATCCCATTTTAATGTCCTACGAATTTTTTATCAGTAAAAGGTACATGAGGGCGAAACGCAAACAAGTTTTCGTCTCGATCATTACCTTGATATCGATTTTCGGTATTTTCCTGGGCGTGGCCGCGCTGATTATTGTTCTCGCTGTGATGAACGGTTTTGAAGAAGACCTGCGCACCAAGATTCTGGGCATCCGCTCGCATATTGAAGTCACCACCAGCCTATCCGGTCCGATGAAAGAGTATTCGGCTGTGCGAGGCGAGATCGATCAAACGCCGGGGGTGGTCGCCTCCACACCTTTTATTTATACACAGGCCATGCTGCGCAGCGGCAACGGCGTCACCGGGGTCGTCATCCGCGGCCTCGATACGCAAACCTCGCCCAAAGTCATCAATCTGGGAAAAGTCCGCGAGGGACGCCTGGAAGACCTAAACAGCGTCCCCGAAAACATATTAAAGAAACTGCCTGCCGAAGACAAAAATCTTGCGGGCATTATGATCGGCAAGGAAATGGCTCGGAATCTGGGCCTTTTTCTCTACGACACGCTGACGATCATTTCACCTGCAGGCGGCATCGCTACGCCGATGGGCATGGTTCCCCGGATGAAGAAATTTATCGTGGTCGGTATTTATGAATCCGGATTTTACGAATACGATTCCACACTGGCCTTCCTGTCGCTCAAAAACTGCCAGGATTTTCTCGACATGGGTGATACGGTTTCCGGGATTGACATCGTAGTCGGCGATATTTATAAGGCCGACGCAATCGCCCGGCATATTCAGAGCAAGCTGGGGTTTCCCTTCTTTGCGCAAAACTGGATGCAGATGAATAAAAACCTCTTTTCCGCCCTCAAGCTTGAAAAGCGCGTGATGTTCATCATTTTAAGTTTGATCGTGCTGGTGGCGGCCTTCAACATCATTAGCGCGCTCATTATGATTGTCATGGAAAAAAACAAGGACATCGCCATCTTGAAATCCATGGGGGCGACGTCCGGCATGATTATGAAAATCTTCATCTATCAGGGATTGATTGTCGGCATGGTGGGAACGTTATTCGGCGCCATCGCAGGCCTCGCCGTCGCGCTCAATCTCCAGAAAATTTCGCTTTTTGTGGAAAAAATATTTAATTTCAAAATTCTACCGGGAGATGTGTATTATTTGAGCGAACTCCCCTCGAAGGTCAATTACACCGATGTGGCGACCATTGTGATCGGCACGTTGCTGGTTTGTCTTTTATCAACCATTTATCCCTCTTGGAAAGCTTCCCAACTAGATCCGGCGGAAGCCCTGAGATATGAATAACGGACAGGGCAACCCACAGCTATGATTAAACTGGAAAATTTATCCAAAACGTTTATCAAGGACGGCAACCGGATTGAAGTCCTGCGCGACCTGAATCTGGACATTGCCAGAGGGGCGTCGCTTGCTGTCGTGGGCGTTTCCGGCGCAGGCAAAAGCACCCTCATCCACATCCTGGGTACGCTCGATCATCCCACCGCAGGCACGCTGTCGATTGCAGGCAACAATGTGTTCGACTGGAATAAAAAGAAAATCGCTTCTTTTCGCAACACGACCATCGGCTTTGTCTTTCAGTTCAACAATCTGCTGCCGGAATTCACTGCACTGGAAAACACGATGATGCCCGCGCTTATTGCAGGCCTCCCGAAAAAACAGGCCGCCGAAAAAGCCGAGCGATTGCTTTCGGATGTCGGGCTCACCCATCGCCTGAAGCACAAACCGGGTGAACTCTCCGGCGGAGAACAGCAGCGGGTGGCCATCGCTCGCGCGCTGGTCATGGAACCGGAAATATTGCTGGCAGATGAGCCGACAGGAAACCTTGACACGGAAACAGGAAAAAAGATAGAAGATGTCCTTGTTAACTTGAATGCGACAAAAAAAATAACTCTAATTGTTGTCACGCACAACAAAATGCTGGCGGATCGTATGTCCGGCAGGATCGGCCTGCGTGACGGGAAGATTTATGATTTTTAATAAAAAAATATTTTCAGTCCTGGCGGCTTTATTCGTTTTGGTTTTCTGCATGGATAACCCGGTCGCAGCCGAAACCGTGAAGAAGCTAAGCATTTTGCCGTTTGAAGTCCACGCCAGCATCGAGAGCCAAGCGCTTCAGGCCTCCCTGTACAATCAGATGGCCGCCGAATTGCGAAAAGAAAAGGCCATCGAAGTCGTCGAAGCGGGCAATTGGGCCCAAAGCGCGGCGATCAGCAAAAACAAAGCTCTCGAGGCCGGAAAAACCATCGGCGTCGATTATGTCATCATGGGCAGCGTCACGCAGTTCGGCGACACGCTGAGCGTTGACGCGCAAATTCTTGATGTCGCAAAGGCCACCTGGCTGCCTGCTATATCCATCCAGGGAAAACGGTCATCCGGTTTTGCTGCACTCGCAGGCGATTTGAAGACGGATATCCTCTCCCGCACGGGTCTTCTGGAAAAAATTGTCCGGATTGACGTGGCCGGCAACCGTAAAATCGGCGCCTCCGCCATCACGGCGCAAATTCGCAACAAAGTGGGTGGGCCGTTAAACGAGGGGGATCTCACCACCGATATCAAAACCATTTACAAGATGGGATTTTTTCTAGATGTAAGCGCCGCGGTTACCTCGGAGGCGCAGGGTAAGGTGATTACCTTCACCGTTGTTGAAAAAGGGATGATTTCCGAAATCAAATTCATCGGCAACAAAGCGCTGGACCGCGACGACCTCCTCGGCGCGATGACCGTCAAGACCCGGCAAAGCCTCAATCGCGAAAAAATCAAGGACGATATTCAGAAAATCAAGGCGCTTTACGACACCAAAGGCTACTACAACGCTGAAATCACCGACCGCATCGAAAACGACGGCCAGAAGGATTTCGTACTGGTTCTGGACATCAAAGAAAACGACCGTGTCTATATCCGGACCATTACATTTGAAGGCAACGAAGCCTACACCACCAAAGAACTGGTCAATATGATGACCACCAACGAACGAACCCTTTTGGGCTTCATCACGGACACGGGCATTCTTCAGCGCGAACAGCTCAAACAGGACATTCAGAAATTAGGCGCCTTTTATTTCAACAACGGGTTTGTCAATTCGCAGATCGGCGAGCCGGTCGTGACCCATGACGCCAAGGGCATCTACATTAAAATTGCGATCCGGGAAGGCAAACGATTCAAAATCGGAAAGGTTGAAATCTCCGGGGATCAACTGGAAAAAACGCGGGTCGATTTGTTTGCCGGAATAAAAACCAAGTCGGGCAACCATTACGACCGAGAAGCGCTGATGAAAGATATGGAGATGATCACGCTGGCCGCAAACGATGAAGGCTACGCCCATGCGGACGTCAATCCCAAAATCACGTCCCACGAAAAAGAACAGATCGTGGATGTGGATTTCCAGCTGAACAAGGGCGTGCTGGTTTATATCGCGCGCATCGGCATCTCCGGCAACACTGTGACCCGTGACAAAGTCATTAGGCGACAGCTCTCCGTAACCGAAGGCGACCTGTACTCATCCAGCAAGCTCAAAAGCAGTTACGCCGGTTTAAATCAACTGCGCTATTTTGAAGAGGTGGACTTTCAGACGGAAAAAGCGCCGGACAACAAAATGGACATTAACATCCGGGTCAAGGAAAAGAACACCGGCATGTTCATGATCGGCGCAGGGTACAGCGCCGTTGATCAGGCCGTCATCATGGCGCAGGTGGTTCAGCAGAATTTTCTGGGATACGGGCAAGTTCTCAGCCTCAAAGCGTCGCTGGGCTCTAAGACCAACAACTACGAACTGTCTTTTACCGAGCCATGGCTTTTTGATCTGCCCCTGTGGTGCAAGGCGGACATCTGGAAATACAAAAAGGAGTATGACTCCTACACACTTGATACCAAAGGCGCCGGGCTGACGCTGGGTTACCCGATCTGGAACAGGATTAACGGCTATGTCGGTTATAAACTGAGTGTCGACAACATACAGGACGTCAATCAGGATACGGCCTCGCAATACATCAAGGATCAGGCCGGCGAGCGTATCACCAGCTCCATGACGTACACCCTGTCTTACGATTCGACCAATGACGCCATGTTTCCATCCAAAGGGATCAAGACCAGCGTCTCCGTCCAGCATGCGGGCGTCCCTCTGGGCGGCAACACCAAATTTACAAAATACGGGGGCCTCGTCTCCGGCTATTACCCGATTTTCCGCGAGATCATTTTCGGCGCCAAAGCCCGGATCGGCTACCTGCAAAACAATGATGAAGGCGATGATAGACTCCCTATTTACGAGCGATACGTGCTGGGCGGGATCAACTCCCTGCGCGGCTTGCGCTATGTCGGTCCGGTCAACAACGGCACTGCCGACGTGATCGGGGGCACGACCATGATGACGTTCAGCGCAGAAATCGTATTTCCGCTAATCAAGGATGCGGGCATGAAAGGCGTTGTGTTTTATGACGCAGGCAACACCTGGAATGGCGGATACTATTTAAACGATTTGCGGCAGACCTGCGGCGCGGGCGTTCGCTGGTACTCGCCCATCGGGCCTTTACGTCTGGAATACGGTTATGTTCTGGATCGGAAAGGTTTGAACGACGACTCTATCGGCCGCTGGGAATTCACAATCGGCATGTTTATGTAGCAAAAGCAGGAAAGACAAACGATAACTAAAATCTATAGACCAACAAACGAGAGGAGAATTTAAAAATGAAGAAAAATATTTATCTGATGGCAGGACTGGTTCTGCTTGTTTTAATCTGGACCAACACATCTTTTGCAGCCGACAAGATCGGGTTCATTAATTTACAAGAAATTATACAAACCTCCAGTGCCGGAAAAAAAGCCGCGGAAGAATTCAAAAAGATTTTTGACAAAAAGCAGGAGACCATCAAAGCGATGGAAACCGACGTCAAGAAGCTGAAAGACGAACTCGAAAAGCAGGGCGCCGTGATGACGCCTGCGGCTCGCAGTGACAAGGAAGCCACCTACCAGAGGAAACTGCGTGACTTTCAGCTGTTTGTAGACGACACCAACAAAGAGCTGCAAAAACGCGATCAGGAATACTCCCAAAAGATGATTCCTGAAATCTTGAAGGCGGTGCGCGCCATCGGTGAGAGAGAAAAATTCACGATGATCATGGATTTCAGCACGATGCCCCTGCCCTATCACGACAAGGCAGCCGACATCACCAAGAAAGTCATTGATGAGTATAACAAAGGCCAAAACACGAAGAAATAACGTTGACTGAAAAGCAATGGAAAAAAGGATTTCAGAAATAGCCGCCTTCGTCGGCGGCGTCGTCATGGGCGATGAGAAGACCCTCGTCACCGGCCTCAGGCCGTTTGACGAGGCCGGTGATCACGACCTGACTTTTATGGCCAACCCGAAGTATTTTAAAATGCTGGCTGCGTCCCGCGCGGCGGCAATCCTGGCGTCCCCGGGAACGATGGCCGAAGGGAAAAATCTGATTTGGGTTGCTGATCCCTACGCTGCATTTGCAAAAATGCTGGGGGTATTTCACCCTGTGGATCACGGTCGGTCCGGTGTGAGTCCCGACGCCTATATTGAAGAAGGCGCCGAGGTCTCACAGCAGGCAACCATTTTCCCCCGCTGCTTTATCAGCAAAGGCGCAAGAATCGCTTCAGGCGCCGTGATTTATCCCGGCGTATTTATCGGAAGCAACGTCTCTGTTGGAGAAGATTCGATTCTTTACGCCAATGTCAGCGTTTATGCCGGCTGCATCATTGGCAGGCGCGTGATTTTGCATTCGGGCGTTGTCGTCGGCGCGGACGGATTCGGCTTTGCCGCGCCCGGCGGGGACAATGCCAAAATTCCTCAGGTTGGCATTGTTCAAATCGACGACGACGTGGAACTGGGCGCAAACACCACCATTGACCGCGCCACTATGGGGAAAACCTGGATTCAGCGCAACGTCAAAATTGATAATCTGGTTCAGGTCGCGCATAATGTCGTCATCGGCGAAAATTCAGCCATTGCCGCCCAGACCGGCATTTCCGGTTCAACCAAAATCGGGCAAAGCGTCATGATCGGAGGCCAGGTCGGAATTGTCGGCCACATTTCCGTAGGCGATCGCGTTATGATTGGCGCCTCAGCAGGTGTTCACAAAGATATTCCCGCAGGCCAGGTAGGCGGTGGACGACCGTTTCAGACGTATAAAGAATGGCTGAAGCTGGAATCCACCAAGCTCAAACTTCCGGAGATGCGAGTAAAGCTGGAGAGATTGATCAAACAGGTGGAACGACTCGAGGCAAAAATAAACAAAACAGGTGAGAACTGAAATGAAAATTCATCCCACAGCAATTATAGCGTCCGACGCACAACTGGCAGAGGGCGTGGAGGTCGGCCCCTACAGTGTCATCGGCCACGATGTCACCATCGGCAAGAATACGATCATCGGGCCGCACACCGTTATTGACGATCATACAGACATCGGTGAGAGCTGCAGCATTTCGCAGTTCTGCTCCATCGGCGCCCCGCCGCAGGATCTGAAATATAACGGCGAGCCCACCCGCGTGATTATCGGCAACCATAATACGATTCGCGAATTTGTCACCATTCACCGGGCAACCACCGCCGACATCGGCAAGACGGTCGTCGGCAACAACAACCTGGTAATGGCCTATTCCCACATCGCACACAATTGCATCTTAGGCAGTTATATTGTGATGGCCAATGCAGCGACGCTGGCGGGACACATTCAGGTGGAGGACTTTGCGATTCTCGGCGGAATGGTGGGCCTGCATCAATTCACCCGCGTCGGCACCCACGCGATGGTGGGCGGCATGTCCGCGATCCCGAAAGATATCCCACCCTACACGATGGCCTCGGGCAATCGCGCCAAACTCTTCGGCCTCAACATGGTCGGCCTGAGACGACGGAATTTCCCAGTTGACACCATCAGACAACTCAAAGATGCCTACCACACCGTCTTTCGGTCGAACCTGCAATTGAAAGATGCGCTTCAGAAAACATCCGAGCAGCACGGAGACTGTTCCGAAGTGCTTCATTTTGTCAAATTTATCCGGGAATCCAAACGAGGCATCTGCCGCTGAAGGAGACCATATGATTGAACCAAAAAAGAAAACACGAGTCGGGGTCGTCGGCATCGGCCATCTGGGCGGTTATCATCTCCAGAAATATTCCAAAATTGACTCCTGCGAAATCGTCGCTGCTTGCGATACGCAACTGGAACGGGCTCAGAAGGTAGCTGAGCTTTACAGCTGCCAGGCTTTGACGGATCATAGGCAGATGATTGGCAAGGTCGATGCAGTCAGCATTGCCGTTCCTACAGGCCACCATCATGCCGTGGCCCGTGATTTTCTGGCAGCGGGCATCGACGTCCTCATCGAAAAGCCGCTTTGTGCAACGGTGGAAGAAGCGGACGAGCTGCTTGCGCTGGCTTCCAAAAACAATCTTGTTTTTCAGGTCGGCTTTGTGGAGCGATTCAACCCGGCAGTCATGGCGCTTGAAAAGGTCATCACCCGGCCGGTCTTCATTGAAGTGCACCGCCTCCATCCTTTTTTTGAACGCGGCACCGACGTGGATGTGATTCTCGATTTAATGATTCATGATCTGGACATCATCTTGAAATTTGTCCGTTCGCCTCTCACAAATGTGGAAGCGGTCGGGGTTCCTGTGCTTTCCGACAAAATCGACATCTCCAATGTGAGATTGACGTTTGCCTGCGGTTGCATCGCGAACATCACGGCCAGCCGCATCAGCGCCAAGACCATGCAGAAACTCCGTTTCTTCGGCCCGGAAGGCTACCACGCCGTGGACACCCGCAAACGCGAAATCCTCTCACTCAGCAAGGTTGCAGACGCCGAAGGAAAACAGCAAATCATTCAAAACAACATTGAAGTCGGCAGCCACGATCCGCTGGAAGAAGAGGTCCGTTCCTTTATCAGCTGTGTTCAGACGCGCTCCACGCCCGTCGTCTCCGGCGAGGAAGGACGCAAGTCGCTGGCGCTGGCCATAGAAATTCTCAAAAAAATGAAAACACACGAGGATATTCCCTTATGATTCCGATGGTTGATTTAAAAAGACAGTACACCCGCCTCAAAAACGATATCGATCAGGCGGTAAGCCTGGCGCTGTCAGAGACGCAATTTATTCTGGGACCAAATGTCAGCAAACTGGAAGAAGAAGTGGCCGCCTATCACAACCTGCCCTATGCCGTAGGCTGCGCCAACGGCACGGATGCCCTCTTGCTCGCTTTGCGCGCCTGCGGCATCGCTCATGGCGACGAAATTATCACCACACCGTTTACATTCATTGCCACAGCGGAAGTCACAGCCCAGATCGGCGCGAGGCCCGTCTTTGTCGATATTTGTCCGGACACTTTCAATATCGATCCCGAAAAAATAGAAGCCAAAATCACGCCCCGAACCAAAGCCATTATCCCCGTTCATCTATTCGGCCATCCCGCCGACCTAACGCCGATTATGGACATCGCAAAGAAACACCATCTGAAAGTCATTGAAGACTGCGCACAGGCTTTCGGCGCAAGATATCAAGGTCAGGTCGTCGGCGCCATCGGCGATGTCGGCTGTTACAGCTTTTTCCCCAGCAAGAATCTTGGCTGCTACGGCGACGGCGGCATTATCGTCACGCGCAGTGAAGAGATCGCTGCAAAAGTGAGAATGCTGCGCAACCACGGCAGCGCCGTTCGTTATTACCATTCCGAAGTCGGCTACAACAGTCGCCTCGACGAAATCCAGGCCGCTATATTGCGCGTAAAGCTTCCGGAAATTGACGCTGCTAATGACGCGCGCCGCCGAAACGCTGCCGCTTATTGCAAGGCCATCACACGCAAAGACCTTATTTTACCCGGCGAGCGATCCGGCTGCAAACACGTGTATCATCAGTTTACGTTGCGCTCCAAAAACCGTCAGGCGATCGCCGACGCGCTGCAAAAAGCGGGCATCGCTTCCGCCATCTATTATCCGGTTCCTCTGCATCAGCAGGAAGTCTTTCTTAAAATGTACGGCCGTCAAGACAGCCTGCCTGTGACAGAAACCTGCGCAGCCGAAGTGCTGTCGCTGCCCATGTTTCCGGAATTAACTCCGGCGGAAACCGAGCTGATTGCCAATGTGATCAATGATGCGTCTTGAAAGACAACCTGTGAGTGAAGACATACCCCATCCCACCGGACACGCGCCCAAGGTCATGATTATCGCCGGCGAGGCCTCCGGCGATCTTCACGGCTCACTGCTTGTCCGGGAAATGCTGGGCATTCATCCCGCCACTCACTTTTACGGCATTGGCGGCAATAAAATGAAGGAAGCGGGTGTGAAACTTCTGGCGCACGCGGCGGATATCGGCGTGGTCGGCGCCACCGAGGTCGTCTCCAAGCTCGGCACATTCATCAGAATTATTCGCAAAATTTCGAAGTCCATGGATCAGTTCAAGCCGGATCTGGTCATCCTGATTGATTTTCCGGATTTCAACCTCAACATTGTGGCCCGGGCCGCCAAAAAAAGAGGAATCAAAATCTTTTATTACATCAGTCCGCAACTCTGGGCCTGGCGCAGTGGAAGAGTCGAGCAAATTAAAAGGCTGGTCGATCGCATGGCCGTCATTTTGCCTTTTGAAGTGGATTTCTACGCCAAACACGGATTCGCCGTCGATTACGTCGGCCATCCCCTGATGGATACCGTAAAGTCCGACCTGACCCAGAGCGAAGCCCGACGGGAGTTTGGACTGAATGAACACAAAACAACCATCGGCCTTCTGCCCGGCAGCCGTAGCGCCGAGATATCGAGGCTGCTGCCGGAAATGGTGTATGCGGCAAAAATCATTTCCCAAAAAATACCGGATGCGCAATACATTCTACCCCTCGCAGACACGCTCCGGGAAGAAACGGTCCGCGGTATTCTTGCCGCCTCCGGCCTGAACGTGATCATCGTCTCGGGGCGCACCTATGACGTCATCGGCTGTTGCGACCTGGCGCTTGTAACCTCCGGGACGGCGACACTGGAAACCGGCTTGCTTGCCGTGCCCATGATTATCATTTACAAGCTTTCGTTTTTTTCGGCGCTCATCGGCAGACTCATCATCGACGTGAAGCATATCGGTCTGGTAAATATCATTGCCGGTAAAACGGTGGTTCCGGAATTAATTCAGCTCGACGCCAACGGTCCCCGGATCGCGTCCGAGGCGCTGGCCATTTTATTAAACGAAGATAAAAAGCAGGAAATCATCACAGACCTTAGGAACATCCGCGCCAAAATGGGTAAGCCCGGCGCCGCAAGAAGAGCTGCGCAAATCGCCTGCGATATGATATAGGACAACATTATGGAACTGTTTAAACGATTATTGCTTTTATCGAAACCTTTCGCCTTTCGTTTTTTTCTGGCAGCGCTCTGCATGATCGTCGTGGGAGCGATGACGTCCTCCCAGGCCCTGCTGGTCAAACCCATTTTGGACGACATCTTTCTGAACAAGAACTACGAGACGCTGCAATGGATTCCTTTCGCCGTCATTGGTGTTTTTCTTTTTAAAGGGATAGCCACATACATCCAAACACTGATCATGAGTTTCATCGGATTGCGCATTGTCGCTGATATGCGCAATAAGCTCTACGATCAAATTCAGAAACAATCATTGGCATTCTTTACGGAAAATCCTACCGGCATCTTGATGTCACGCATCACCAACGATGTAAATTCCATCGAAAACGCGACATCGGAAGCGGTAACCAGCCTCGTCCGGGACACGTTCACCATCATCGCCCTGGTTGGCGTTATCTTCTACACCGATTGGAAACTGGCGCTGATCGCCATGATTGTCTTTCCCGTAACCATTTATCCCATTTCCAAATTCGGCAGAAAAATGAGGAAATATACCACCTCGCAGCAAATCACGATGGGCGCTCTTACGTCGCTTCTTCAGGAGACAATCTCCGGCACCCGCATCGTAAAAGCTTTTTGCATGGAAAAATATGAAAGTAAAAGATTTGCGGAGGAAAACGAACGTCTTTTCAAGCTGCACATGAAAGTTGTCTCCGTTCAGGCGCTTTCTCACCCGGTTATGGAATTTCTGGCATCCCTGGGCATCGCCGCCGTCATCTTTTACGGTGGCTATAATGTCCTAAACGGATCTTCCACACCCGGCACCTTCGCCACGTTTCTGGCGGCCGCCATGATGCTGTATGAACCTGTCAAACGTCTGACCAACGTCAACAATTCCATCAACCGGGGAATCGCAGGGGCCGAACGCGTCTTCAGCATTATCGACCGCGTCCCGGATATCGAAGACAAGCCCCAGGCCATGGCCCTCCCGCCCGTGAACCGCGGCATCGTGATTGAAAATGTGAATTTCAGCTACGAAGCGACGCCTGTGTTAAACAATATTAATCTTTCGATCAAGGCCGGAGAAGTGATCGCCTTTGTCGGCATGAGCGGCGGCGGCAAAACGTCCCTGGTTAATCTGATTCCCCGCTTTTACGACGTAACCGCTGGACGCATCGCCATCGACGGGCATGACATTCGCGACGTCTCGCTCAAATCCCTGCGCAGCCAGATTGCCATTGTCACACAGCAGACCATCCTGTTTAACGACACCGTGCGCAACAATATCGCTTATGGTGACATCAGCACAACAGAAGCAGACATTATCCTGGCCGCAAAAGCTGCCAACGCCCACGATTTCATCACAAAGCTGCCCGAAGGCTACGAAAGCAACATTGGGGAACTGGGCACCAAACTCTCCGGCGGCGAAAAGCAGAGAATTTCGATTGCGCGCGCCCTGCTCAAAAACGCGCCGATTCTGATTCTGGACGAAGCGACCTCATCGCTGGATACGGAAGCGGAAATTGAAGTGCAGGAAGCGCTGGATAATCTGATGAAGGGACGCACCACACTGGTCATTGCGCACCGTTTGTCCACCATCCGCAATGCCGACCGCATCATTGCCCTGGTCAACGGCCAGATTGTGGAAGAAGGCAACCACGAAGTCCTGATGGCGAAAAAAGGCGAATATTACCGGTTGTATAATTTACAGTTCAAAGATGAAGGAAACGGCAATGATCGATTGGCAAAGGATCTGGCATGATGACGACGTCCGCCGCTTCAGTCCGACACGGGCAATTCTTTTTCTTCTGTCATGGCCCTACCGGCTGATCGTCTTTGTGCGAAACGGGCTCTATGATAGGCATTTCTTCAAATCCGTCAAACTTTCCCGTCCGGTCTTAAGCGTCGGCAATCTCACCGTGGGTGGCACGGGGAAAACGCCCTGCGTGATCCTGGTGGCAAAAATCCTAAAGCGGCACGGTTATCGTCCCGCCGTCATCAGTCGCGGTTACGGTGGGAAAGCTTCCAACCCTGTGAATGTCGTCTCCGATGGAAAAACACTTCTGCTCGATGCCCGAAGTGCGGGGGACGAACCGCTGCTAATCGCCCGGTCGCTCCCCGGCATCCCGGTCATCACCGGCGCCAAACGGCATCTTCCCGCACAGGCAGCCATAGACCGATTCGGCGCCGATGTGCTGATTTGCGACGACGCTTTCCAGCACCGCGGCCTCTATCGCGATGTGGATATTGTTTTGCTCGACGGCCAAAAACCACTGGGCAACGGCCATCTGCTCCCGCGGGGCGAACTTCGCGAACCTGCCACAAGCCTCAGACGGGCTGGCTGTTTGATTCTGACACGAATGGACCCGACGCATCCGCGAGACGAGCGCGTTATGAAAATTGCACGCACCTCCAACATTCCGCTGTACAGCGCCGTTCACCGATTCTCAGAATGGGTTAAAGCTGACGGCTTTTCCGCCCCGCCCGGCGATATTCGAAATAAAAAAATCTGCGCATTTTGCGGCATCGCAAAACCTGCGTCCTTCAGCAAAATGCTGATTGACGCTCAGGCAAAAATCATCTCTTTCAATCCCTTTCCTGATCACCATGTTTTCAGCAAATATGACCTTGAGGAATTACTGGAGAAATTTAACATTAGCCGCGCCGATTATCTGGTGACCACGGAGAAAGACGCCATGCGTCTTGCCGCGTATCCCGATTTTTTAAAAAAAGTTTGCGTCTTACGCATGGATATGGAAATAATCCCCTCGGAGTCGTTTGAAAATTTTATCGTGGAGTGGCTGGCTGCGCTTGCAGCCCGGGGACAGATATGAAGCCTGAAATACCGATGAAAATGAAACTGACGCGTTTCTTCTTTCGCATCACGCCGCTTGGCGTCAGGCGCTCAATCTTCGTCGGTCTGGCAAGATTAGGCTACCATCTGTCCCTTAAGCACAGACTGATCGCCATCCATAATCTGACACGGGCTTTCCCTGAAAAGTCCATGGATGACATCATCGCCATCGCCAAGGCATCCTACTCAGATTTCGCCAAAATCATTGCGGAATTTTCTGAAATCATTTATCTCAATCCGGAAAATCTAGGCCGGTGGGTGACCGTAAAAGGCCTTGAGAACTATGAAAAAGCCTGTCTTAGCGGCAGGGGCGTCTTGCTTTTCAGCGGACATTTCGGGAACTGGGAATTCGGCAGCGCCGCCCTGGCGATCCTCTCGCGGCCGCCGGTATTTATGGCGCGCCGAATGGACAACACTTTTCTGGAAGAAGCAGCCCTCCGCATCCGCGCCGTAGTCGGCGTCCGCACACTCAACAAGGAAGGCGCCATGCGTCCGGCGCTTCGTCTGTTGAAAAACGGCGAAACCATCAAGCTGCTGATCGACCAGAACGTCGCTGTTTACGACGGAATTTTTGTCGACTTTTTCGGACGCCCGGCCTGCACGACCTCCGGTGTCGCGCTGATGGCCCTGCACACAGGGGCAGCGGTTCTGCCCATCTTTACCACCCGCATGCCGGACGGCAGATATCTGACCGAAATCGGCGAGGAGGTGGAAACCGTCGTAACCGGCACTCGCGATGCGGATGTTTTGGCCAATACACAAAACTACACCCAGATTATTGAAGACCATATCCGCAAATATCCAAAACAGTGGTTCTGGGTGCACCAGCGCTGGAAAACCAAGCCCTGCCAGATGCCCAAGCAATGGACGAAGCCATGACCCTGCAAGCCAATAAAAAACTCCCGCAAACGGGCCTTCATAAAATATTAATCCGGGGCACCAACTGGATCGGCGACGCCGTAATGACCCTGCCTGCCTGCGCCTCCGTGCGCGCGGCCTATCCCAAAGCGCATCTGGCGATTTTGGCCAAGCCGCCCGTCTCCGACATTTACGCAATGTTTTCGGAAGCGGACGAAATTATCCCGTATGAAAATAAATTCGACACACCGTTGGGTGTTTTTCAACTGGCCTGGCATCTGCGCGGCAAAAAGTTCGACGCGGCAATCTTGTTGCAAAACGCCATTGAAGCGGCCATCATCGCCCTTGCGTCAGGCATCGGCATACGCGCGGGTTTCAACACCGACGGCCGCGGCCTGCTTTTGACTCACAAGGTAAGGCGGACAGAAGAAATCCTGACAGTCCATCAAATTGATTATTACCTGCAAATGGTCAAAGCGCTCGGTTGCGCGGATGTTGACAGAACCATGCACTTGGAAACACAGATATCACCCATTATCGCAGGCGATGTGCGCCAACAATATCTTCCGGGAAATGGCGGAGCGATCATCGGCATCGCGCCGGGAGCAACCTACGGTCCGGCCAAACGATGGCTGGAAGAGCGGTTTGCTGCGGCAGGCGATCAGCTGGGTCGGGAATTAGATGCGCGTGTGATTCTTTTCGGTGGCAAAGACGATCGGGAAACGGCGGAAGATGTCCGCAGGCAAGCACGCACGGACATGCTGAATCTAGCAGGCATTACAACACTCCAGGAAACGATCTACCTCATCTCGCAGTGCCGGTTGATTCTCAGCAATGATTCCGGATTGATGCATGTGGCCGCCGCACTAAATGTCCCGACAATCGCCATCTTCGGTTCCACGAATCCCGAAACCACATCGCCCACGGGAGAAAAAACGATTATGGTCCGCAAAGACACAGCATGCAGCCCCTGTTTAAAAAAAGTCTGCCCGACGGACTTTCGCTGTATGACGCAAGTCACGGTGGACGACGTCGTTGCGGCTGCGAAAAAATTACTGAACAGAAGTTGAGCCCATGAAGAAAAACATTGCCATCTTTCTGGATCGCGACGGCACCATCAACGAAGAAGTCGGCTATCTGGACAGCAAAGACAAGCTTAAGATCATTCCCGCGACGTTTGAAGCCATCCGGCTGATCAACAACGCCGGCATGAAGGCCGTGGTCGTCACCAACCAGGCCGGCATCGCCAAAGGCCTGTTTACCGAAGCATTTGTCCGACACATTAACGAACAGATTCAAAGCGCTCTGCTCGAGCAAGGCGCTTTTCTCGACCGGTTTTATTTCTGCCCGCACCATCCCTCCGACGGCGTCGAACCTTACCGCAAGGTATGCAATTGCCGCAAACCGGAGCCGGGATTGCTTACACAGGCGGCGGCTGATCTGGACATTGATCTGGCCCGGTCTTATATGATCGGGGACCGCTTGCGCGACATTGAAACGGCGCACCGCGCAGGCGGCAAGGGGGTTCTGGTTCTGACCGGTTACGGACAGGATCTGCTGCAGGCAAACGGACAGGATCAGGCCCATGACACCAATCAACCGGATCACATTGCCGCAGACATTCTGGAGGCTGTACGCTGGATCTTGAAGGATATATCGTGAACATTCTGATCGTCAAACTCAGCGCCATCGGCGACGTCATCCACACCCTGCCTTCTGCCGCAGCGCTAAGACGCCTCTACCCCAAAGCCCACATCACCTGGGTTGTGGAAGAAGCCGCAGCCGATCTGGTGATTGGTCATCCGCAGCTTGACCGGGTTCTGATCTTCCGGCGTAAAAGCTGGTTTACCGATTTAAGAAAATGCAAGTTTGCAGCCGTCTGGCTGGATTTTAAATCTTTCATATCCGAATTGCACAGCCGGTCCTATGATCTTGTCATTGACTTTCACGGACTTTTCAAAAGTTCGGTTGTTGTTTTTTTAAGCAAAGGCAAAAGAAAGCTCGGATACGATTCCTGGCAGGAGTTGAGTCGTTTGTTTTACAACGAAAAAATCCCGGAAGACATGAACAAGCATGCCGTAGATCGCTATCTGGACTTTTCACGTTACTTGGGCGCACCCCCTGAGCAGGCGGCATTTGTTTTACCTGCCTCCGGCGAAACACAGGCAAACGTCCAGGCGCTGATGTTGCGCCATCAATTAACGGCAAAAAAGTTTATTGCCATCAGCCCCGTCGCCCTCTGGGATACGAAACTGTGGGATGACCGTAAATTCGCTAGGCTTGCGGACGACATTGGCCGGATTTTAAAAATACCGGTTGTTTTTACCGGGCGGGAGCAGGAATCTCTTGACAAGATCACGTCACAAATGACTACAACAGCCGTCAATATCGGCGGGCAGACGACGCTTACCGAACTGGCCTGCTTTTATAAAAACGCCCTGACAGTCATTACCACGGATTCCGGTCCCATGCATCTGGCGGCGGCGGCAGGAACGCCCGTGATCGCACTTTTCGGCCCCACCGATCCGGCCAGAACCGGTCCTTACGGGACAGGCCATACGATTGTCCGGACCGGTTTGCATTGCAGTCCGTGCTTCAAGAAAGAATGCCTGACCCGTCAATGCATGGAAGACATTACGCCCAAACAGGTATTAGCAGCCGTGGAAAAAATATTACAAAGGATATCGCACCCCGCAGCAAAAGATTGATGAAAAAACTTTTCGCAAACATAGCCATTTTTCTGTCCATGCTCATTTTGTCGCCGGTGTATTTTACTTCGGCCTATGGCGCCGCGTCGGTCAATGTCTCCCTTGAACGTGATATCTATGACGACATGGAACTCTGGGCAGCCGAAGGCCTCATTGGCAGTCAATTGAATTCCTTCAAACCTTTTGCGGCAAGTGAAGTCGGACAGCAGCTGGTGGCCGCGATGGACGCATGCCATGCGGCAAAAACGGCGCGGGCGTCGTGCCGAAAAATCCGCGAGCATTACGCAACCCTTTTCAATGCAGACTTCACCGAAGCGAAATCGCCCCGACAAACGAATCATACATACTTCAAACCGGTAGAGAGTTTCTCCGTCAACTACAAATATTTCAGCGGCCCTTTTTCCGTTTACAACAACGAAGGCATTGACTATGGCAAAGGCCACAATGCGGCAGTCCAACTTCAGTCGCACGCGAGATTGTGGAACGTGTTTTCTTTTTTTATCGAGCCCGCCTTTATCTACAATCAGCAATTCGGATCAGGCGAAGATCAAAGCAGGCTAACCTTCCGCCTGCACAAAGGATACGCCAAGTTTAACCTCTATAACGTCGAATTGCTCGTCGGCCGCGATGCGCTCTGGTGGGGCCCCGGTTATCACGGTGCGCTCTTGATGTCCAATAATGCGCATCCGTTTGACATGGTCAAATTATCCAATCCGGAACCCGTGCTGTTGCCTTGGATATTTTCCCGGCTGGGGCCGGTGCAGTTTAATTTGATTTTTTCACAACTCAATGACCAGCGCAAAGGCAGCGAACTTGCCAATCCTTTCTTATACGGATTGCGCCTGGGGCTCAAACCGCATCCTTTTGTCGAAGTCGGCGGCTCCCACCTTGTATTGTTCGGCGGTCCGGGCCGGCGCGATATGACCCTGCGGGAAATTCTGGCGACGCTTTATAGCAACTCCAACCGGGACAATGAAAAGACGGACAGCAACCAGCAATTTGCCGTCGATCTGGCGATTACGATTCCCAATATTCAAAAATATATTTTCATTGCCAACGGTATCCGGCTTTATGGCGAAATCGGCGCGGAAGACTCCGGCTATCCGCCGGATACGCGCGCTTATCTGGCGGGGCTGGCTATTTACAAACCTTTCTTTCTGGATGGCTCCGTATTGCGCGCTGAGTATGCCATTTTATCCCCCGACAGAGCACCGGGAGCCTGGTACCATCACGGCTCCTATCCCTTGCGCTATGAAGGCCGCGTGTTCGGCCATCACGCAGGAGCAGATGCAGAAGACATCTTCGTCGAATGGTCTCACGATCTGGATAAGTTTTTCTACAAAGTCGGCTTTGACCGTGAAAGAAGCGGCATTAAAACTCAGGCCCATTCTCAATCCAAAAATCAATATTTTGGAGAAGTCGGCTGGAGCATCAATAAACATTCCAAAATGATACTTCGCTATACCTATGAAGATGTGCAAAACGCCGGCTCCATTCCGGGTGTAAAATTACAAAACCATTATGTCGGCATCGAAGTCTCTCTTCAGTTTTAAAGTCTTGAAGCATGCGCAGCCTTGTCCATCGCCTTTTGCCTGTTAGGCAGCGGACGGGTCTGTACCCTATTTACGGTTGATTCCGCACAAGCTTCATGTTATGGATCTAAAATAATAATGAACGTTTAATAATATCGAATATTATCTTTGCCATTAACATATTTAACGATAACCTCTATCAGGAAAGATATTCATGACCGACAAAACAACGAATCAGAAATCCGTCGATGCAATTGATTCGCAAGATGAGGATGAAATTGATCTGCTGGAACTGGCCGGAACCATCTGGCACAACAGAAAACTCATTATGGCGATCGTTGCATTCTTCACTCTCATCACGATTGTGGCATCGCTTTTTATGACAAATATTTACACGGCCAAAGCCGTGCTTAAACCCGTTTCGTCTAAAGACGGCGGCGGAAAACTAACTTCCCTGGCATCGCAGTTTGGCGGGCTGGCTAATCTGGCCGGTATTGCCATGCCGGGCGCGGCGTCTTCTACGGAATTGGTTAATCTCCTCAAATCCAACATTCTGAAGAAGAAAATCATTGAGAAACACAATCTGCTCCCTATCCTTTTTCCCAAACAATGGGACGACGATAATAAATCGTGGAAAAAGAAAGGGGGCGTTACATTAAATCCGTTGGCGCTTCTCAGCAAACTGTCACCGGTAAAATCCGGCGCCAAAAAAGAAGCAGGTGTGCCGGATACGTGGGACGGAATTCGTGCCTTAGATAATATTGTTAAGATCAATTACAATATGAAGGAAGACTTTATCACGATTGAAGTCAATTTCCGTGACCCCGACATGGCGGCCCGAATTGCTGATTATTTTATCCTGTCTTTGAATGATCATATGACATTTGAGGCAAAACGCATCGCCAATATTAATAAACAATATTTGGAAAATCAGCTTCATCAAACCAGCGACAGCCTTGTTCAGCATAAAATTTATAACCTGATTGCCGAAAAAATCGAAACCTCAATGATGGCAGAGGTCAAAGAAAATTTCGCCTTCAAAGTGCTTGATCCGCCAATGGCGCCCGATCAGAAAACCAAACCAAAAAGGGCACAGATGGTCATAATCGCCTTTATGGTATCGCTATTCATTAGTGTCTTTGCAGTGTTGTTCATGGAATACATAAAAAAAATTAAAGCTCGATCCACCGGAGGGCATAATGCACAATAATCGCTATTATTCTTTACTCATGGCGTTTTTCATTCTACTTGCGGGCCGAATTATTTACATAACGACTTCCGATTCTAATCATTGTCTGGCGCAGACAAGTCAACTTTCTTCACTGAAAATGCAAGACCAGAAAGCCATTCAGGCCGAGCTGAAAAAGGCGGGAATCAATCTAACACCGGAAGAAATCCAAATGGGTAAAGAAGCCCTCGAAAAGCAGGAAAAAACAGCGGCCGCTCCAAAAGTAATCAGCGTACCTAAAGAACCGGAAATCAAGATTGAAAATCAAAAAACGGTTACGGCGCCGAAAGAAATGTCTCTTTTCGAGCGCACAAGGCAATTTGGGAAATATCAGGAAATATCTCAGGATCTGAAACCATTTGGTTATGATTTTTTTCAAGAAGCAGGAGGCAAGGTTTTAACGGAACGCAAGGACATTCCCGTTCCTCTTCATTACATCATCGGACCGGGCGATCAAATCAACATTCTTTTGTGGGGCCGCCTGAATAACAAGCATTCACTAACCGTAGATCGGGATGGAAAAATCACCATACCCGAGATCGGCCCTTTACAAGTGGCAGGCATGACCTTTGATCAGATGTCGAAGCAGATTATTTCAAAGACGGGGCAGATCGTGGGAACCAACATTGATATTTCCATGGGCTCTATAAGGACTATTCCGGTTTTTGTTCTTGGTGATGTCAAAAGACCGGGGGCTTACACCATCGTCGCGTTGGCATCCATAACAGACGCACTGATGATGGCCGGCGGCCCATCGCCAATCGGCTCTATGCGCCGTGTTGAACTGCGCAGGAAAGATAAAATCATTACGCAATTCGATCTCTACGATCTTTTTCTTAAAGGCGACAAATCGCAGGATGTTGTCTTGCAGGCCGGCGATGTCGTTTTTGTGCCGGTAACAGGCCCCCAGGTCGGCATTGCGGGAAATGTGAAGCGTCCGGCCATCTATGAACTTCGAGACAAATTTAATTTGCAACATTTGATCGATCTGGCGGGTGGCATTATTCCCAGCGCTTACACACAGCACATGCAGGTGGAAAGAATTGTCAAAAATGAAAAACAAATCGTTATTGACATCAGCGATAAAACACTGGCTTTGGCTAAAGATTTTGTAATCCAGGATGCGGATCTGGTCAAGATTTTCCCCATCGTCGATGCCAACGACAATGCCGTGTATCTAAACGGCAACGTCAAGCGACCGGGTAAGTATGCATACAAAAAAGACATGCGGATAAAAGACTTAGTGGGTCAAACTAATGACCTGCTAAATGAAACCTATTTTGATTATGCCCTCATTAAAAGAGAAAGCCCTCCCAGCCGTGAAATTGTACTGATCCCATTTGATTTGGGGAAACTTATTTTGCAAAACGACGTGGCTTATAACTACGAATTAACGCCCAAAGATCAAATTTTCATCTTTCATCGAAATCTGTTCGAGGACAAGCCGCATATTACCGTAGAAGGCGAAATACGTGGCACTTCGGCGGCAGATGCCAGGCATGACGTTACAAAAGCAGATGTAAGCGACATAAACCGGGACAAAGAGACATTGGCGGAACTCAAAGCCATTAAAGAAGATCTAAATAAAGAAATTCGCTTTTACATAATAGCAGGCAAAATAGAAGAAATTGAAGCTGAAATCATGTCGGAAAAAAAACCAACACCGGGCGCATTGCGATATTTACAAGGGGAGTTGGAAAAGTCCGGCAGGTCCGATCTGGCAACAAGACTCAAATTGCTGGAAAAGCGCATGCAAGTGGTTCATCGCATCACCCTTGATGGCAATACAAAAGTAAAAGACGCCATATTAAATGCTGGTGGCCTAACCAAAAACGCAAGTATGGAAAGTGGTGAAATCGTTCGTCAGTATGCAAAAAACGAATTCCAAACAACCTACTTCAATGTCGCCCGGGCCATGGCGGATGATCCAAGGGACAATCTGGCGCTGCAAGACAGAGACCGGATCATCATTCACTCCATCTGGGAAAAGAATCCAAAGAAAAGCGTTTTCATCGCGGGCGACGTGACCAATCCCGGCGCCTACCAGTTTACCGAAAGCATGACCGTGCGCGACCTCGTGTTTAAAGCCGGCAGTGTGCTCGATTCCGCCTATCTGCCGGAAGCGGAAATCACCTCCGTAAAAATATTGGACGGAAAGCTGGGGCAGCTCAGTCATAAAACCATTGACCTCAGTAAGGCCATCGCGGGAGACCCCGCAAACAATATTCAACTTGCGCCCAACGACCGCCTGCATATCAAGCAAATAGCCGATTACCAGACCGTGAGAATAGTGACACTTTCCGGACAGGTCAGTTTCCCCGGCAAGTATCCGTTCAGAAAAGGTGAAAAACTGTCCGACGTCATCGAGCGCGCCGGCGGCTTCACGCCTTACGCCTATCTGCGCGGCGCTTACTTCACACGGTTGCGCGTTAGAGACCTTCAGCAAAAAAGTTTGGAAGAAATGACCGATCGCATGGATAGAGAATTACTTTCCGCCGGCGCTGAGCAGTTATCCACCGCTTTGTCTCAGGAGGAAATTGCAGCCAAGAAGGGCGAACTGGCGCAAAAGCAGAAATTCATCGAGACGCTTCGGCAGACCAAAGCCACCGGTCGTATGACCATTTTCGTCGCGGACGCTAAAACCCTCAGAAGCACGGAATACGACTTTGAATTGGAAGACGGCGACGCGCTGAACATCCCGGAGAAAAACAGCGTGGTCAATGTTATGGGCTCCGTCATGGCGCAGGGCAGCCATTTATATGCCGAGCAACTGAACTACCAGGACTATATCGACGCCACAGGCGGATACTCAAACTACGCCGACACAGGCAATATTTTTATTCTCAAGGTCGACGGCAGCGCAAGAAAAGTTTCCAGGAATTTCATCGGATGGAGTTCGTCGCGATCAAGATGGGAAATGACGGCTTACGGCGGAGCAATCCGGCAAATTGAACCCGGAGACACCATTGTCGTGCCGGAAAAAGCGGAACGCATCGCCTGGCTGAGGGAAATCAAAGATATAACGCAGATCCTGATGAACATCGCCGTTGTGGCCGGTGTAACCATTGCGTTGTTTTAATCAAACCAGGGAATTTTCCAGCGGGCTCGGATGCAAACCCATCAAGGCTGCTTCTCGACGTAGTTTTCGCCACAGCTGAGTTTGTCCGTCTTTGTGAAGTGGGATTTGGGATTGCGCATTCGCCGGATATGGCTTTGACAGCGCGTGGTTTTGATTTTGGCTGGCGTGATGCGGTGCTTGCAACCCGGACGTGGCACATTCCTTCCGCAGAAATCAATTATTTATGATGTCATTTCACACAGGCTTTCAGCAGAAAACGCTCCAGAAGCAATAGCGGATCAGTGGTGGATGATTTCATGGCCCGATCAATCTCCAGCAGATCATCCAGATAAGCAAGCAAAGCGGTATGCGCAAAGCGCCCGCAATGGCGCAGGGCGTTATAAATAACATAGGGATGTTTGTTGACCAGCAAATCTTCTTTTTTTAACTCCGTAGGCGTCATTTGTTTAATCGCCTCATAACTATTTTTCTGAAACAATCCGAAATCCGCATTCGGGTTGAGCCGGGGAATTTTTCCTGAGTTCACCAGGATGGAGGCCTGCAAAAGTAAACGGATTTCCCGAATAATCATCGTTAGAATCATCAGGGGATGTTCTCCCTGATCCAGAAGTGCCTTGAGGGCGGAAAGTGCTTGGGCGGCATTTTTCTCACTGAGTGCGTTTGTTAAATCAAAGACAGAATCCTCTTTGGTTTTGCCAACAACGGTCTCTATATCCTGCTCATCAATGGCAGCGCGCTCACCGGTATAGTCGATGAGCTTCTGGATCTCATTTAATGAAGGTCGCAACTGGTATCCTGTCTTCCTACCGAGAGCCATCCAGGCCGCGGGCGTCAGACTTTTTCCGCATCGTGAAAGGAGCTTCTGTGCTTCGAATTTAAGTGTTTCTTTGGAGATGGATTCCGTCTTAATTGCGGCAAAGTGCAAAACCACACCGTTTTTCTCAAACACCTTGAACATTTTTTTCCTTTTGTCCGCCGTCTCGGCAGTCAAAATCAAGCAATTCCCCGCCGGCAAACCCTGTTCAAGAAGCCCCTCGAATAGTTCGGCGACATCGGCACTCCCGTCCGAGGTTAATCCCCTGCCCGAACAAAGGTCGACGATACGGGGCAGCCATTTCCCCCTGTCGTCTCCCGGGTCTCCTTCCACAGCGGCACGCCATTGATCGTCGGTGATCTTTTGCCAGCCAGTCCCCTGCATATCTTCCCAGGCAAAACCGGATAGTTTTAAAAATGTCAAAAAATACTTAACGGCTTTTTCAGGATGCACATCCAGCTGGTCTTTGATCTTGGAAATCAGTTCACTTAAATTATCTTTGGATTGGAAGATGGTCGTATTTTTTACGACCACAACTTTTCTGCCGCCTAAAAGCGAGGGAGCCAGAAGATGGTCTTTCAGAAGATCAAAATCCGCGTTTTCGCCTTCGACAAAAAAAAGGCCGAAATCACGGTCGGATTCCGGTAAAATAACATCTAGTATGCGATTGAGCGTATCAGCCAGCAGATAGTCTTCTTCCCCATACAGAAGGTAACACGGCGCAACTTTTCCCTTCTTCAAGTCGGCGATTACTTTATCCAGGCTCATATGTGTCTCGAATGGAAATCAGTCTTGGGGTCACAAAATGACGTATTTCTTGATGTGCCGCACAACATCTTCAGGCTCATCAATGATCTGGATCATCTCCATATCGGACGGCAGAATCATTTCTTTTTCCAGCATGGTTTTTTTCAGCCAGTCCAGAAGACCGCTCCAATAATCACTGCCCATCAGGATGAGGGGAAAGCTTTTAACCTTTTTGGTCTGAATCAGCGTGAGCGCTTCGAACAATTCATCCATCGTACCAAATCCGCCGGGTAAAATGATATAGGCCAGAGCGTACTTGATAAACATAACTTTCCGGATGAAAAAATATTTATATTCAATATGAATGTTGGCGTAGGGGTTTGGCTTTTGCTCAAAAGGCAGCTTGATGTTCATCCCAACCGATTTCCCGCCCGCTTCGGCCGCGCCTTTGTTGGCGGCTTCCATAATTCCGGAGCCGCCGCCGGTGATGACACTGAAACCGTTTTGCGCAAGAATCTGTCCGAGCTTCTCGGCTTTCAGATAGTAGGCATCTCCGGGCTTGACGCGGGCGGAACCGAAGATCGTCACGGCATTATTGACTTTTGACAGAACTTCGATGGATTCGACAAATTCCGCCATAATCCGGAAAATTCGCCATGACTCTCCGCTGGATAAGGAATCAATCAAGTATTGTTTATCATCCATTTCAAAAACCTTCGTCGCCAACCATCAGGAAAAGCTAAAAACAGAGATAGCTTCCGCTGATCACTAAATAAACTACCGATCACAGATTAATTGCTGCGGCGACGTTGCACCTTGGCCAGCCTGCGGCGCGCTTCAATGGTTTTTCTCTTCTTCTTCACCGAAGGTTTTTCATAAGCACGGCGGACTTTCAGTTCTTTGAACAAACCGCTTTTAGACAATTTATTCTTCAAAATCTTCAGCGCTTTCTCAACATCGTTGTCAATGACTTTTACTTCCAATTTTTCCTCCTTATTAATGGTTAAAAATATAATGTTATGCCGCTTTTAAACGCAAAAAAAGGGCAGCACGACACGAGGGTTTATATCCCCTGCATCGTCAACTACCCTCAAATTCACAATAAGTTTTAAATCACGCTCCTCGCTTGGAGACCAGTACCGGGAGAGCCTTCACAAAGTATTCATTTCCCTGCTGATTTCCAACGGTTACCCGTATACAATTTGTCATCCGCGGCTGTGTATTGATATTGATTGCCATCATTTTCTCCGCAGCGAGGCTTGCATATATGCGATTCGAATCAAAATTGCAACTAAAATAAATAAAAGCGAACCTTGACGGATAAACAGATCAACCCAGTCGATAGGCTTCTTTTTTGCGTTCCCAGTTCCAGGCGTCGCTTTTATATTTTTGAACCAATTGGCCGCTCAATTCTTTTTCGGCAGAGGTCAGGGATCCTTCAACAAGATCAATGCCCAATTCATCCGCAAAACCTTTCTTTAAAACCGCACACAGTGTTTCAACGCTTACCGGCGACGAAATAACTTCATTGACGGCCGCGACGGAACTACTAAGCCTTCCGGTGTCCACAGGCGACCGTCCACCCAGAATGCAAGCGGCTGTTACGACCGGATCAAATGTCATGAGCAGTGAACCATGCTGCAGGAAGCCCCCGCGCGTTCGCGTCTGTGCGCTGCCGCAAATCTTTCGGCCTGCCACCAAAAGCTCATTGCCCGAAGGCATGGAAAAACAGCAAGACACTAGATCCGGGTCTTTTTTAAGGACGTTTTTCCCCGCTTCCACCAAACGCGCGTTGATACCCAGTAATGACAAACCGCGCGCCAGACAGAGACTAATCTTTTCATACGTGCCTATAATGTTCCCAGGGAACAGATCTTCCGATGTCGCGGCCACAAGTGAATAAGTGATCTCGTCGCTGTGGAAAACGGCTTTCCCCCCGGTCAGCCGGCGAACGATATCGACGCCCGACCGGCGGCATTGGCCAAAATCAATCTCGTTTTTCAGATCCTGAAAATAGCCGATGGAAACAGCAGACGGACACCAGCCGTAGAATCTTAGCGTGGGCGACTTTTTGTTTTTTATGGTTTCCCGAAAGATGGCCTCGTCAATGGCCATATTTTCAAAAGCACTTTTTTTGTGATAGCCGAGCAGCCGCCATGACATAGTGTGATTTCAGTCCGATTCCTGCTGCATGATAAAATCATGATAACCTGCGGCGTCAAGAAGATCATCAAGCTGCTCCATGTCGTCCATCTCAATGACAACCAGCCAGCCTGTGTCATGGGGATCGCTGTTGATAATTCCGATATCATCGTTGATGTCTTCATTCACACTGACAATGGTTCCACTGACGGAAGCAATCAAGTCCACAACCGCCTTGGTGGATTCAACCGATCCAAACGCCTCATCGCGTTCCACATAGGTATCAATTTCCGGAAATTCTAAAGACAGGATTTCTCCCAGACTTTCCTGGGCATAATCGGTAATTCCCAGCGTGGCCATATCTCCGTCAACCCGCACCCAAATGTGCTCGCGACTGTAAAGGAGGTCTTCTGGAAATACTTTCATAGTAATATATCCTCTAATTATTTTTATTCGATGATAATGAGTCGTTTATCCATTGTTGTGATTTTTTCGCAACCATTTTCTTTCACGACAACCGTATCTTCAATACGAATCCCCCACAGGCCGGGATAGTACAAACCGGGCTCAACCGTAACCACCATTCCTGAGTTCAGGATGTCCGGCGAATTCGGCGCCAGACGCGGTGCTTCGTGAACCTCCAAACCGACACCATGACCGGTTCCATGAACAAAATAGGGACTGTATTTTTCACCCAGAACGTGCCTCACTACGGCATCCACATCAGCCGCGGCCACGCCCGCCTGGATGGTTGCAACGGCCTCATCGTGGGCCTGTTGAACCGCACGATAAGCATTTTTTTGATCACCTGTCAATTCCCCAAATGAAAAAGTACACGTTTCATCCGAGCAATAGCCCTGATACCTGACGCCAAAATCCATCACGACAAAATCACCTTTTTGAATGGGCCGATCGGTTGGCTTTGCATGCGGAAGCGCCGAGTTTTCTCCGGAAGCAACAATCGTTTCAAACGCAATCTGTTCAGCGCCTGCACGACGTGAAAGTATTTCGAGTTGGAGTGCGGCCTCTTTTTCCGTCCATCCAGCCTTAATCTCACGTGAGAGGGAGGCCAACGCCTCCGATCCTATCGCCGCAGCCTTCCTCATTGCAGATATTTCAAGATCGTCCTTGAATGCCCGGAGGAATCGTAACTGATCAACAAGCGGGACTAATTTTGCTTGCTCCAGACATTTCGCAAGATCGTTGTATGTTTCCACCGAAACAAAAGATGCTTCAAAACCGATTTCCTTCAATCCTAACTGCAAGATGGCCCGTCGGAGTCCATCCATTTTATTTTGGTATTCGACAACGCTAACGATCTGAGCCTCCGTCGAGGCCTGTGTTGTATAACGGCCGTCAACCAGTAACACCGCATGGCCCGGACACAAAATTAAAACACCGTCACTGCCCGAAAAACCAGACAGATAGCGGATATTGCTCATATTGCTAATAATAAGGCCATCAAGGGAAGTGTTTGCGATAATATTCCGAAGAGCATTGATCCGGCGCAATAAATATTTATTCAATATGTCCTGCATGTGCTTTGATCCTGCTAATATTTTCAAGCCAGACAGACAGAGTGCTGACGATCTGCTCGGCAGAACCATTTCCTTCATCACCTGCAGCGCATGGCCGATCTATTTTAATTTGATTATCGCTGACGCATTCAAGCAATTGTCCCAAATTCAGCAACTTAGTCTCCAAATCTTGAAACATATCACTGGATTCGTCGGCCAATTTAATCGCCTGGAGTACTGTAACACTTGCCTCCTGTCCCGCATTACCATCCGATTGCAAATGCTTCAGCCGTTCCGTCGCCAAAGCCAGAGCTTCAGCAAGCAATCTATTCTGGAGAAGGTGTTTGTAGTGATATAAAAATGCATGCTGGTTATTCAATAAATTATTTCCTTCTATATTCGAGAAAACCACAGCCACTGACGGCAAAGAATCGTAAAACTCCAGCGCAGCCGTCCGGTGACATTTGATTTCCCACGAGGATCGCTTAAAAAGACTGCAAGTACTCTCGCGCTTTTTGACCAAAAGCAGACTGAGGAGCCAGCGTTATGACTTGCTGAAATGATTTTTTTGCATTTCCCATATCTTTTATTTTTAGATAACTTTCACCAAGAAAATAATGAGCGTCATAAAGAGAGGCATCCAGCGTAACCGCCTTTTTGAAATGTTCCACGGCCAAAATCAAGTTGTTCTTCTTGACATAAATCAAACCAATATTTTTCTCGATCTGCGGCTGTAGGACAGACGTCCGGTCTTGTCTGAGCGCTTCCTGGTACTTGGACAGGGCAACGTCATAATTCTGGAGATTGTAGTAGGCCCACCCCGAATTATAGAGAGCAAGGGCGGGTGTTCCATACAAATGATTTGCCAGAGCATGATCAAAATATTTAATGGCCTTGTCCCATTGCCCCATGTCCATAGAGATGACACCTAAGAAATTGTAAGCTTCCGAATAATCCTTTTTTAAATAAATGGCTCTTTGAAACCGCTCCAGGGCAAGCTCTCGCAAACCTCTGCCGTGATAGGCGATCCCAAGATAGTAGTTAATGACGGGATCGTCCGGTGCATTCTTATCTGCATCAATTAATTCCTTCAAAGCTCCGATATACTGACCTGCTTCGATCAGAGCCATCCCTTTTTTCAATTGAGCATCCGCCATGTCTCTGTGCCAGGGAGTGCTGGTGCACGAGAGAAAGCCGCTTTGAAAAATAATAACGACGAACAATATGATGGCTTTTGATTTCATATGAAGTTAAATCACCTTTGACGTGAAGTTACAGTCGCATCTGTAAAAAATCCCCCTGCTTCACCAATATGCAGAGGGATTGTTAATTGTAGAAACACTTCTATAGTTATTTCCGGTTGCGGCAGCGGTCTAAATTATCCAGATTCGCCGAATCACACTCATTCTCAATGTATCCGGAACCCGACAATATTTTAGGCGTGATAAATATCATCAACTGGCGTTTTTGCTTTCTGATGTTTTCCGTTTTGAACAGCCAGCCCAGTACGGGAACCTTGTAAAACCAAGGAAGTCCGCTGACACCCTTGTCTTCCTGTGTCCGGAAAACACCGCCGATCACGACAGTATCTCCATCCTGTACAACAATCTTGGATTCTACTTCGTTCTTGCGAATAGGCGGATTACCCTGGAGCTTTTCTCCCTGTGCATAATCCGGCGTGTCATTGGTCGCCTTGATTTCCATGGAAATCCGGCCTTCGTCGGTTATTTTCGGTTTAACTTCCAGCCGTAAAACAGCTTCTTTGAAAGTGACGGTTGCAGGAGAATTACCGGAAGCCGGTGTCACATAGGGGACTTCATCACCCTGTTTGATGACAGCCTTAACGTTATCCATCGTTACGACCTTCGGCGATGAAATTATTTTACCCGTATTGGTCGATTCCAGGGCTTGTAATTGTGTCTCAATAAAGCCGCGCGCGTTTCCGAACACAAGACCAAAAGCAGGGCCCAGAATGGCTGACGGGAAATTCACCGCCGCCATCGTTAACGGGTCTGTGGTTCCGTATTTCGTATATCCTATTTCAGGCGGATAAGAAAAGGACTGCGAATTGGTCTGGGTTAATGAATTAGTACCGCCCGAAAGCCCCAATCCATATGATTTGATGGATTGCGAATTGCCAAATCCCCATTGGACACCCAGATTTCTGATAAATTCTTCCGAAGCTTCGACAATTTTTGCCTCGATCAGAATTTGCCGCAACTTCCCTTTGTCAACTAAGATCTGCAGCTCCCTGGCTTTGCGTTCTTCTTCCGCCTTCTGCTGCTCGGCATCCGCTTCCTTTTTATCCTTCTCGTCTTTCTTCTTGCGCTCCAGCGTCATCACCGTGATGACTTCACCCATTTGCTGTCTGGTCAGGCCGTGAACCTTCATAATGGCCTCCAGAGCCTGATCCCAAGGCACATTTTTCATGGATAAGGTCACGTTGCCTTTTACATCGTCTCCGGAAACAATGCTGGTATTGCCATACTCAGCCATTAACCGCAAAACACTTTTTATATCCGCTTCCTGAAAATCAAGGGAGATGATCCTGTCGGTATAGCGCGAGGTGGCTTCGCGACGTACTGGCTTCCTCACATCGGTTTCATCCGACGCTTCTCGCCGGTTTTTCGCTTCCATCTTCGCCGGTGCGGTTAATTTCGCTTCGATCCCTGATATATTAAAGTCGATTAAAACTATTTTTCCTTCCTGTCTTATGGAATACGGAACATTTTCTTTAAGGGAAATGGTCAGATTAACCCACTGTTTGCCGTCAGCCGTTTGCTGCTGAGCTTTGACACTGGTCACATTGAGCAATTGCCCCTGACCTAAAGTCTGGCGCATATTATCCGGCGCAAACAAATTTTCAAGTCGGAGAAGCAAACTGTTATCAGGTTGAATAGACGGAGGAGCAATCAGGGGTTGCTCGGAGACAACAAGGCTGACTTTTTCCCGACCGGACGACTTCTCGAACAAAACATTTTCCAGATACCCCACATTAACTGATATGTTCTTAGCCCCGGCGCCTTTATTTTGATCTGCGCTTAAACCCTTGATCACCCCCGGGCTATATAGAAAAATCCAAAGAACAATGAAAACGGGGATTATTTTGGATAAATATTTTTTCATGATCTTACCTCATTATATATTTTTACGCAGTTTCAAAATAATTCTCTTTATTTTTTTGCCGTCCAACTCATCCACCGTCATACGATCCGCCAGTATCTCTGTAACCTTGCCCTCATGAGTACCGATTCGCGTCCCGATAAAAATTGGATAAAATCTCTTAGCCGAATCCTCGACCACCGCCACCCGGCGCGACTGATCACCGATAATCCCAACAAGCTTAAAACTTTCCACTTCCGCTCTTTGCAGCGGGAAAATGGATTCCTTTTTTACTTCCTTCTCTTTCTTCATGGATGATACTTCGACGTCGATAAACGGACGAAAAGGATCCGGCTTTCCAAAAGGATTATAACTATAAACATTCTCCGGAGTCTGAGAAACCGGCATCAACGAAGGTGTCTTTGATGCCAAAGGCACACTTCCCGCAGTCGGCGGCAGCACCGGCGTTGAGGGTTTTACCGCATCCGCGCCAAAGGCGCCGAACGCTGCGGCAAAAAGAATGCACAAATTAAGCACAATGATCATTTTATTTTTTTTCATTTTTCTTTTCACTAGTCTGCTCTTTTTTGTCGACAAACATATAGGTTTTAACCGTACAGGTGGTCGTAATAATAAATCCCCGTCCTTTCACATCCTTGCGCTCACCCATAGAAATATCGGAAATATTGACAATTCTTGGCAATTTGGCTACTTTTTCAAAGAAGTGTACAATATTTTGAAAATTGCCCGTCACTGTCACCTTTACAGGTATTTCTTCGTAAAAAGGTTCAGGTTCCGGCTCTTTTTTGCCGCCGCTCTTTGCTGTTGCAGCTTTGTCCGCTGGTTTTTGAGGGGCCGCCGATTTCTGAGTCTCTTGGGCGGTCGGAGCAACCGGGCGCTGTTGTTCTCTCTGGTCGGAGGGCTTCAGCATCGAGGATACTTTGGGTGGGGCTGCCGCCGGCTTATCCAGGGTTTTCGGAATAATCGCTTTGGGTTCAAACAAGGAAAACTCAATTCCCGCCTCCCTGCCCGCCAAAGCAACGGAATGAAAAAGGCCAGGAATTTCGCGCTGGTCGGGAAGTTTTAACAAAGCAACTTTGTAATTCTCCTGTAATGCTTCAACATCGGCTTTATACTTATCCAGCTGGAGCGCTATTTTTTCTTTCAGCTTGATTTGCTCCTGAATCGATTGATACTGATTATCCAACTCCGCCTTTTTAGCCAAAACGTCTGATAAAAAATAAAAGTAATAGAGATAGCCGATAATAAAAACGACTACGACAACGATCAAGGCTTTGGCCTGCGGGGATAACTTTTTTATGTCGTTTACTGTGATGGCCATAAGATTAAAATCCCTTTTTCATTTTACAGGAAAAAATGAACTGCTGCAAAGTAATGCCGGCAATATCAACCTTCCGGGAAGAGACTAAATCCACGGATTGAATAGGAGAGAACCCTTCGATCGTCTTCATAAAATCGGCGGCGGCGATATTATCGCGACCGACTCCTTCAATTTTAATGAGATTGTCGGCCTGCTCGATTTTTGTAAGCCAGATGCTTTTTTGCGGAACCAACATGGACAAGTCGTCGAGCGTTTTTACCGGCAGTAGTCGATTTTCTTCCAGCTGGCCGATAACGCCGAGTTTCAACTCCAATTCCGCTTTAATGAGTTTGAACTTTTCCAGATCGCCTACTTTTTCATCTAAAATCTTTAAACTTTGTTGGGATGTCGCAAGCTTTGCCTGCATTTCCGTTACTTGCGACGACATATAAATATAGATCCAGGCAAGACAGAGAATAAAAATGATGAACGAACCCGCAATAATCGTTATCTGCCTTGTAAGATTATCTTTCTTCGCTTTTTCACGGTAAGGTAAAAGATTAATTTTGATCATTTGTCACCTATCTTTCTTAAACCCAACCCAATGGCCACGGAACCGATTGTTTTAATGCTATCGAGCTTCCCTGCATCGATATTTTTCTTATTATAGCCTATTTTGTAAAGCGGATTAATCAACTCCGTCTCAATGTTCAGCCTTTGCGACAGATGAGCGCTCAAGCCGGCAATCCTTGCCGATCCTCCCGAGAGGTAGACATGCTTGATGTAGTCGCCACCGAAAGTAGATCGGAAGTAGTCAACGGATCGCTCTATTTCCGAACATATTGGTTCCGCGCATTCAAGGATGGCATTTTTGAGATCAGCGCTTTCTTGTTCACCTCCGGGCAATCCTTCCGTCTTGATTCTTTCCGCTTCTTCCGCCGTCACGTGATATTTTTCCTGCAAACCTTCCGTGATGGTATTGCCTGCAGAAGTAAAATCTCTTGTAAAGATAGACATTCCGCCCTTGATGACATTGACATTCGTGATATTTGCGCCGATATTGGCGATAACGACAATTTCATTATCCTCAAATTCATAATTGGCTTCGTACATGGTCTCGAGGGCAAAAGAATCCACGTCCATGATCATGACATTGAGGCCTGCCGCGATCACCGCATCCAGGTAGCTGTTGACATCCGTTTTTTTGGCTGCAACAATAATCACATCCATCTGATTGGGATTATATTCATTGTCTCCCAAGATCTGAAAGTCGTAATTCACTTCATCCATACTATCAAACGGGAGATATTTTCCCGCTTCGTCGCGGATCAGATCTCGCAGCTCTTTTTCTTCCATCTGAGCCAGCGTGACTTTCTTGACGATCACGGAATTTCCGGAAAGCGATGTAACAATTCCTTTTCCTTTGCACCCGGAATTGCGGAAAAGTTCTTTTAAAATGGACGATAACGCAGAGGCATCTTCCAAGGCCCCGTCGACAATGACTCCTTTAGGGACGGGAATCTGCCGGAAGCGATTGAGTATATGGCCATGAGATGTGCTGATGATCTCAGCGAGTTTGAGAGAGCTTGAACCGATATCCAAGCCGACAAGTTTCTTTGATCCTGAAAATAATCCTTTAATATCCATTAAGACACCGTCATGTTATTTTGATCAGTCAACATATTTCTAATCATTTTGCCAGCCGGTAAACAACATCTCCCTTTTTAACCATTCCCAATTCATTGCGGGCGACGGACTCGATATAGGCCGGATGACTCCTGAGCAAAAGAATTTTTTCTCCCAGCTCCCTGTTTTGCGTTGCCAGAAGATCATTCTCAGCCTTCAGCTGAAACAACCGTTTACTCATCAAGTAATTATCTACAGCCCCCCTATTGCCAAAGGTTATTAAAAGAGCCATTATAAATAAAAAGGCAATCAAATATCTGCCTATCTTCATTTGAGAACAAAGCCTCCCGTTGAAATACCATACGATACCTTCAACCCTTATTGAAGAAAAACCTCTTCATAGGTTTTCTGTAAGGCCTTGGCCACTTTCAACTCTGAGTTCTTTCGCGTAGACAACCCTTTTTCCATTTTGGCAACGGTCTGCGGAGTTAACTCCGCCTTACGCGCCAACTCGGAAACACTCAGTGGAATGGCCTCTCGAAACTTTTTTACTTTATTTTTCTTGGCGTTTTCCATCATAACTTAAAGAAACACTTTTTATTTTGGTTACAAAAAAACCATAAGCACCTGGAAAAGTCAAGTAAAATAATTAATAATTGCATAAATTATATAATATTAATTAATATTCATCATCCATAAAACAAATCATTTACTTTTTTATCGGCAGACGGAAAAAAAACATTAAATAAATAATCCCTTTCCTGTGACAAGGATCACTACTGAAGAACATATAATAAAAATATTAGGAGATTAAGCGAAAACGTCCTTACCGCCGCCTGACTGCGACAGGGCGCTAATAAACGGAGGGCAAATTCTGTTGGGGCTCGCCTAGAAGGAACTTGCCGCTTTCGATCCAGTCTTTCAGGATATTGGCAATCTGATTTGCCTTGTAATAACTGGACAGAGGAGCAGTAACTACTTTCTTGCCGTTGATGGCAATCGCCCCGCTTCGTAATTCTTTATACGTGACTTCCGCCAGCGGTTTTAGGTCATTTTTGGGATAATCCATACTGTAATCGAAAATTCGGGTGTAAATATCTTCGTCTTTCACCGCAGTAAATCGCGCCATTTCTTCGTCCAATATGGGAATAGGAATTCCGATGCCGACGTAAAGCGAAACACCGTAACCCAGAAAGCTGGCGCCGGTCAACCAATCGGAATTCATTTCTTTCAGATTGCCGATAACAGCAAGAGTTCCCGCACCTTCTTTGGGCACACCGTTTACGCTTCTGGCAACCTCAGGATTGTGCTGTGTACCGGGCCACGCCACAAAACCCTGCGTGCCTCCCAAAAATATTCGCGTGCCGACCCCGATGGTACGAAAGTAAGGATCGTTAAACAACGGACTCAATTGCCCGGCGGTCGCATATGAAGCGTTAGCCATTTTCGGGCGCAGCATACCCATATACGTATAGATCGTCTTATCCGATAAATTCACGGCACAATTGTAGTTTTGATAAGCGTTGCGCGGATTGAACAAAACAGCGTTGCGTAAATCATCGATGGTAATGTTTTTTTCAAATTTCCGAAGCGGATAACAGTCGGTCCCGTATCCTTCGGCTCTCAGTTTCACGACGTTTCCGGATACCAGATCTTCAAGCACATGGCCGCCGCCGTAATGGAATTCACCGGGGTAAACACTGTTGAGCGGATCACCTTCGACAACCTCGGTTGCACCCAGATAGCAATCGACTGCTGCAATGCCCCCGTAGGCCGGTACGTCATTGAACCACACTTTGGACGCCCGAATGCGGGGAGACGTGTGGCCAAAATTCAGAAAAGCCCCCGACGAGCACATCGCACCAAACGTACCGGTTGTCACCACGTCAATACGTCTGGCCGCTTCCACATCGCCGTGCTTCTCCACAATATCGATCATTTCTTCAGCGGTAACGACAACCGCCTGGCCTTTTTTGATCTTTTCGTTGATTTCCTGAAATGTTTTTTTAACTTTGAATTTCTTCATGAATGTTTGTTTGTCACTTACGATTTTGTTTTCATCATATCACTGTTTCAGAACAATTGCAAAACTCCGAAAAGAACTTCAAAGCGATAAAGGGTTATGTATGCCCGAATCCACCGCTTCCCCTGGCAGTGTCATTCAATTCCGTTGATTCGATCCATTGGGCCTGACAGACTTTTTGAATCACCATTTGCGCCAGACGCATGCCTCTTTCCACGATAAAAGGCAGAGTCCCGTGATTGATGACAATCAGGGCAATCTCGCCTCTGTAATCCGCGTCAATCGTGCCTGGGGAATTCAGCAGCGTGATACCCTGATGAAGGGCCAGACCGCTCCGCGGTCGTATTTGCGCCTCGTAGCCTTCCGGCAAAGCAATGGCGATTCCCGTCGGAATTTTTTTGCGCTCACCAGGGGGAATGATTTCATTGGCAGGCACAGCAGCAAAGACATCCATGCCCGCCGCCTGGCGGGTCATATATTTAGGCAAAGGTATATCTTCATTGCCTGCAATTTTTAGAATGTGAACCTTGATGTTTTCCATGAAAAGATAAAAAACCGCGCCCGTAAATACGGACGCGGTTTTATAGATTTATTTTACTTCAGCATCCAGCGCTTCTTTGCGGCTGAGACGAATCTTGCCGGACTTGTCGATTTCCAGCACTTTGACCATCACCTCGTCGCCTTCCTGCAGCACATCAGTTACCTTGGCGATTCTTTCCTTGGCAATCTGCGAAATATGCAAAAGTCCTTCCGTCCCCGGCAGGATTTCGACAAACGCACCGAAATCGACAATTTTCTTTACGGTGCCGCGGTAGATCTTACCGATTTCCGCCTCTTCCGTCAGCCATTTTACCATCGCCACGGCGCGGGCGGCAGCGGCAGCGTCGGAGGATGCGATGGTCACCGTGCCGTCATCTTCCACATCAATGGTCACGCCAGTTTCGCTGATAATCTGGCGGATGTTCTTGCCGCCGGAGCCGATCACCGTGCGCACCTGGTCTTCCTTCACTTTAACCGTGGTGATCCTAGGCGCATAAAGCGAAATATCCGATCTTGGCACGGTCATCGTTTCGCGAATTTTACCGATGATGTGAATACGGCCCTCTCTGGCCTGAGCCAGGGCTTTGCGCAGAATATCTTCTGTCAAACCGTCAATTTTTATATCCATCTGCATCGCGGTAACGCCTTTTTCCGTGCCGCAAACCTTAAAATCCATATCACCGGCGTGGTCTTCATCGCCCAGAATATCAGACAGAATGACAACGTCGTCGCCTTCTTTGAGAAGCCCCATTGCGATACCCGCAACAATATCCTTCACCGGTACGCCACCATCCATCAGACAGAGAATACCGCCGCAGACCGTGGCCATCGATGATGATCCGTTGGACGAAAGGATCTCGGAAACAATCCGGATCGTATAGGGAAATGTCTCGGGGGACGGCAGCACCGGAATCAGCGCCTTGCGCGCCAGCGCGCCGTGGCCGATTTCTCTTCTGCCGGGACTGCGCAACGGCTTGGCTTCACCGACACTGTAGGGCGGGAAATTATAGTGCAATAGGAAAGATCTCCGTTCTTCACCGGCGATATAGTCCATCCGCTGCTCATCGGCGGAGGTGCCCAATGTGAGTGCAACCAGCGACTGTGTCTCGCCACGGTTAAATAACGCGGAACCGTGAGCACGGGGTAAAACCCCGACTTCCGAGTTAATCGAACGAATGTCTGTTGAAGACCGGCCGTCGATTCTCTTCTTTTCCTTGATAATCATATCCCGAAGAATTCGGGATTCAAGATGTTCTATAATCGCCGCAACTTTTTTACTGAGAGCTGCGTCACCCTCGCCGATACTTTTGATAACGGCCGCTCGGACATCACCCAATTTGCTGTAACGTTCCAGTTTACGCGGCAGACTGTAACCTTCCTGCAAGCCAGGCAGTGCTTCCGTCCGCACCCGCGCGATAAGATCACCGTCCGGTGCTACTTCTTCCGCCGGTCTTTTTGCTTTGCCGACGGCCGCGCGCGCTTGATCTTGTACATCAATAGCCGGTCGAATAGCTTCCAGACCGAATTTGATGGCGTCAATAATAACATCTTCTGCAACCTCTTTGGCTTCGCCTTCCATCATCACCAGCTCGACGTCGTAAGGACGACCTGTTTTGCCGGGGGTAACTTTACGTCCCACCAGGAAAAGGTTCATCTCGCTTTCCTGCATCTTATCCGGTGAAGCGTTTGCAACCAGTTCTCCGTTGATCCGGCCTACGCGCACACCGGCAATGGGTCCTTTAAACGGGATATCGGATATTTCCAGAGCGGCGGACGCGCCCATCATCGCCGCGACATCTGAGTCGTTTTCCTTATCCACAGACAGCACTGTGGCCACGAGCTGTGTTTCCGAATAATATCCTTTGGGAAACAAGGGACGGATTGCCCGGTCAATGATGCGCGATGTTAAAACTTCACGTTCATTGTTCCGCCCCTCTCTTTTAAAAAAGCCGCCGGGAATTTTGCCTGCGGCAAATGTCTTTTCCTGATAGTCCACCGTCAGCGGCAGAAAATCCACACCTTCTCTCACGCTTTTTAAAGACACCACCGTCACCAGAACAACGGTATCGCCATAATAAACCATTATGGAACCGTCCGCCTGCGCGGCCACGTAATTGGTCTTCAGCGAAATATTACGTCCCGCAAAATCCGCACTAAATACATTACTCATTGATTTTCCTCCACTTTCTTTTGTGTTGTCTGAAACATCAAATTCAAGGGCGAAACGCAAAAGCCGACTGACACAGGTAGTGATTCACACCCAGCCAATCGGTTCTACTTTTGCCTTCCGCCCTTGAATGACTCCTGTTACTTCCTGAGGCCCAGACGTTTAATAATATTCCGATAGCGCTCCACATCATCTTTTTTGATGTAATTGAGCAATCTTCTTCTCTGACCGACCAGCTTGAGCAAACCGCGTCGGGAATGATGATCTTTCTTATGCGCCTTGAAATGCTCGGTCAGATATTCAATTCTGGCGCTCAAAAGAGCAATCTGTACTTCCGGCGAACCGGTATCCTTCTCGTGCAGCCGGTAGCCTTCGATTAATTCTTTTCTCTTGTCTGCATTTAACACGCTTATTTCCTCCCTCTCAATGGATTACTGTTTTATTTTTGTCATTCAATCACTTTTACTGTTAAATACTCTCATAATTCTTGCCCCCTGGCTTTTTGAATCACACTCAGCAAGTTTTCCTGTCGCCAGGATCATTTCCGCCACTGCAACCAGGTGGCCATGGGTGTCGACGAGCTTTATCATATCTCCCGCCGCAAGGAAAGCCTGAACATTTTGCCGCCTGAGCATCTCAACATCCGGCTGAAACCCGGTCCGCAGTTTGTCCTCAAACGCCTCATCGACTTCCATGGCGGCCAAGGCCGGCAAGCATTGGGACAGGGGCAACATTGCGGACACAAGTCTGTTTTTTATCCCCTGAACGTCATCTGCCAGAGACACGGTCATGGCTTCTGTAAAAAAACCGCTCTGCAGCCTACGCAAATCAGACAAACACGCACCGCAACCCAAAATATTCCCCACATCATAGCAGAGCGTCCGGATATACGTGCCCTTAGAGCAGGAAACTTCAAATGTTGCACGGGGAAACGAAACATCCCGCACCTTTAAACTGAATATTTCCACTGTGCGCGCCGCTATTTCAGGAAATTCTCCCTGACGCGCATATTTATACAAGGGTTTGCCTTGATGTTTCAGTGCCGAATAAGCAGGGGGAACCTGCTGAATCTTTCCCAGCATGCTCCCCAGCGCCTCGCGAACGGCATCTTCGGAAACGACCTTGTCAGACTTTTCAACCACTTGCCCTTCGATGTCCTGTGTGTCGGTCCGAACCCCCAGAAGCATTGTCGCCAGATAGGTTTTATTATCCACAGACAAAAACTGCGCCAGTTTGGTTGCTTCATTCAGACAAACCGGCAAAACCCCCGTCGCCATCGGGTCCAGCGTTCCGGTATGGCCGGCTTTGCGGGCGCCCAAGATTCTCTTGACCTTAGTCACGACATCGTGGGAAGTCAGCCCAGCCGGTTTATCAATCACCACGATCCCGTCCATAAATGCCTATACTTCTTTTACCGCTTTGAGCACCCGCGACTTAATATCTTCAATATCACCTTCAATCCGACAGGCCGCAGCGTTGACATGCCCTCCGCCTCCGAATATTGCGGCGATTTTTTCCACGTTCACCTTACCCTTGGAACGCAGACTCAGCTTGAATTGCTTCTCACCGATCTGCGAATAGAGCATGGCAATATTCACGCCTTTCACGCTGCGGGGGATATCAATAAAACCATCCGTGTGTTCCATCGTTGCACCCGTTTGAAGCAGATGTTCATTCGTCACAACCATAGAAGCGGTTTTGAGCTCCAGATCCAGTTCCACTGTCTCCAAAACTTTCGATAGCAGTTTCAGCTTGGCCGGCGGGTCGCTTTCGTAAATATTTTCAGAAATCCACTGCGGGTCCGCGCCGCCTTCCACCAGATCTCCCGCTGCCCGCAATGTATCCTGGTGCGTGTTGGTGTAGCGGAAACCGCCCGTATCCGTCAGAATCGCCGTATACAAGTTCGTGCAGATGTCTTTCGTCATCTTCACATGCATCTTGCGCATCAGGCGGTGCAGTAGTTCGCCGGTGGAGCTGGCCTTCGCATCCAGAAGGCTCAAATGACAAAAACCACCGTTGGATACGTGATGATCAATATTAATCAGAGTTTTAATCCGCGCTACGTCCGCGGCAAGTTCCCCCACACGGTCGAGTTCGGAACAATCGAGCACAAAACCGACGTCGTATTGTTCGATATTTTCCACTTCGTGCACAATCGCCGCCGCCGCCGGTAAAAACCGGTAATGCTGCGGCGTGGGATCCTGATTGCAAATCACCGCTTCCTTGCCCAGATCCTTCAGCATCAGATACAGCGCCAGTTCCGATCCGAGTGCGTCGCCATCCAACCGAACATGCGCTGTAATTAAAAATTTCTTCCCCTGGGAAATCGCCGCCAGTATTTCTTTAATCATGTTCTTCTTCCTGTTTGGCGATTTGGACCAGTAGTTGCTCAATGCGATTGCCGTAACCGAAGGATTTGTCATGCACAAACATAATTTGCGGCACACAACGAAGCTGCAGACGGTGTCCCAGCTCACGCCGCACAAAACCTTTGGCCTTGATTAAACCCGTTTCAATATCTTCGCTCAGATCGTCCTTGCCCAGCTCGACAAAGAAAATCTTGGCGTTGCGTAGATCATCCGTCACCTTGACTGCCGTAATTGTCACCCCGTGCAAACGGGGATCCTTGACAGCCTTGAGCAGAATATCGGACATTTCCGCCATGATCAATTCGCCGACTCTATCCGCTCTTTTAAAATTCATCGTACTTGCCTTTTTCCCACCGGGTGGCGTCAAGAAAATCCGAAACCACCATAATTTCAGTTTTTGAGTTTAAAACTTCCGCTACATTTAAATCTTCGACAAACTTAAGTAGGTGATCCACTTTGCCACTGATAAAACGCGACTCATTGCCGACAAACGCAAATCCAATCCCGGCGAAATGGTAATCATCCAGGTCGCCCACCTGCGCGATGGAGACATTGAACTCATTTTGCGCGCGTTTTAGAATTTTATTTAAAACGCTTCTTTTATCCTTCAAAGAGCCGGATTCCGGAATCCGCAGTTGGATGATGCCGTAACCGATCACCATAATCCATCCCGTGCTACAACTTTCTTTCTATGGTTTCCGTGATATAGGCTTCAATCACATCTCCCACGCGGATGTCGTTATAGCCTTCGATGCCGATACCGCAGTCAAAACCGGCCATTACTTCCTTTGCGTCATCCTTGAAGCGCCTCAGAGACTGAAGTTTCCCGTCGAAAATCACAATGCTGTCACGCACCAGTTTGACGCCCGCCTGGCGGGTGATCTTGCCGTCCAGGACATGGCAGCCGGCAATAATACCGATTTTGGGAACCTTGAAGAGATCACGGACCTCGGCGCGTCCCTGAACCACTTCCTTATATTCCGGATCAAGCAGACCTTCCATTGCCGCCCGCACATCCGCAATCACATTGTAGATAATGTCGTAGAGTTTGATTTCCACGCCTTCCTGAGCGGTCAATTCGCTCACGCGCGCGTCAGGACGGACGTTAAATCCGATAATGATCGCGTTGGAGGCGGAAGCCAGCATGACGTCCGTTTCACTGATCGCGCCCGTAGAGCTATGAATCGCCTTGATCTGAACATCCTCGGTGGACAACTTGTGCAAGGCGTCGGAAATAGCTTCGATGGATCCCTGAACGTCGGCTTTGATAATGACATTCAGATCCTTCACGCCTTCCTTAATCTTTTCATACAACTGCTCCAGGGTGATCTTCGATGAAGCGGACAACTCCTTTTCACGGGCTTTTCTGATCCAGTACTCGGCGATGCCGCGCGCTTTCTTTTCATCTTCCACACAGACGAATTCCCCGCCCGTCTGGGGCACGCTGGAGAACCCGATCACTTCCACCGGCATGGCAGGGCCGGCTTCCTTGACACGGCGCCCCTGATCGTTGATCATCGCGCGGACGCGGCCAAATTCCGTTTTGGACACAAACGCATCCCCCTCGCGCAATGTTCCCTGCTGAATCAGGACAGTCGCCACCGGGCCGCGGCCACGGTCCAGCTTGGCTTCAATGATAACTCCGCGCGCAGACAGATTGGGATCGGCTTTGAGTTCCAGCACATCGGCCTGCAAAAGAATCATTTCCAGCAGCTCTTCGATGCCCAGTTTCTTTTTGGCCGACACTTCGCAGAAAATCGTGTCGCCGCCCCACGCTTCGGACAGAAGCCCGTGCTCGGTCAGCGCCTGTTTGATTTTGTCGGGCTCGGCGCCCGGCTTATCAATTTTATTGATGGCCACGATAATCGGCACACCGGCAACCTTGGAATGATTGATCGCTTCAATGGTTTGACCCATAACGCCATCATCGGCAGCAACAACCAGAACAACGATATCCGTCACCTGAGCGCCACGGGCGCGCATGGCCGTGAAGGCTTCATGGCCGGGCGTATCCAGAAAAACAATATCGCGACCATTGATATGCACATGATATGCGCCGATGGCCTGCGTAATGCCGCCCGCCTCTCCGTCAATGACATTGGTCTGGCGAATCGCGTCCAGAAGTGATGTTTTACCATGATCAACATGCCCCATTATTGTGACAATCGGGGCGCGGGGTTTCAGATTTTCCTCGGCGACCTCAGGTTTCAACATGGTGTCTTCAAATTCCAGTTCCGCCTTTTCCACCTGGAAACTAAATTCGGCTGCCAAAAGCGAAACGATATCGAAATCGATGGACTGGTTGATGGTGGCCATCACGCCCATGCCCATCAGCTTATTGATCACATCGCCGGCCTTGACCCCCATTCTTTTGGCCAGTTCGCCGGTTGTAATCGTCTCTCCAACACGGATGCGCCGTTTGATAGCCTTGGGCACCGTGATCTCCGTTTTTTTCATCCTGACGGGAGCGGATTTTTTATCTTCGCGCCACCTGCCAAAACTGCCGTCGCGGTCATCCTCGTCTTTTCTGATCTTCTTATCAACTTTCTTTTCCACAAGTTTGCGGCGCGGAACTTCTTTTTCCTCTTCAATGAAGACTTCCACCGGCCCCTTGCCTTTTTTCTTGGGCTTTTCGAATTCCCGCTTGATCGTCTTGTCCGCCGGCGGCACAATCATCTTCTCGCCCGGCTTGGCAATTGCGGGTCTGGCCCCAATATCCTTTTTTTCTTCGGGCTTGCCGATTCTGTGCCGTGACATCATCGGCGGTTTGACCGGAATAATGATCGGCGGCAGTTTGGGTTTTCCCGGAATAACACCTGTCGCCAGCTGCACGGGCGAAACCTCCACAACCGGTTCAGCAGGCACGGTGGAAACTTCGACAGTCACCTGTTTTTCGGCCTCCCGGGCAGGTTCCGTCTTTGTGTCTTCCGCTGCATGCGCGGAGACTGATGGGGCGACATGCGGCCCTTCTTTGGCCTTCTTTACCTCGGAGACTTCGGACGGGGCCGGCGCAGGTTCCTTCTTGGTCTCGACATCAGGCGCTGCTTTTTCGGTGACTGGCTTTTCTTCGTTTTCGTCCAAGGCTTCCTCGGCGGAAACCTCTTCCAACGGCGCGCGGATCGCGCGGCGACGGATGACCGTGGTTTTAATGCGCTCTTCCACAATTTGCCGCGGCGATTTGGCCTGCAAGTCCTCTTTGATTTTTTCGATCTCATGATCTTCTAAAGTACTGGCATGGGATTTCACCATAATGCCTAATCTTTCCAGATGAGCAATCAGATCTTTATTTTCCAGACCAAGTTCTTTGGCCAACTCGTGAACTCGCTTTTTAGCCATTCCCGAAACTCCCTCAAGTTAAATGTTCGGTTCTTGAAACCATTACGCTTTCTTACTGCCGCCCGTTTCTGCGTCCAGAAGCCTGCCGGCTTCGTCCATCCATTCCTTACCTGTTTCTTCACCGACGCCGGGAATCGCTATCAGCGTCTCCATATCCGTCGCCGCCAGCATCGCAATGCTCTTGATACCCGAGGCGAAGAGTTTTTCCGCCATCGCCGGCTCGATACCGGGGACTTTGGTCAACGCCTTATGCCCGTCATCTTCCTTATCGGCGGCCATCGACTCACTCTTCACATCGATTTTCCAGCCGGTCAGCTTGACCGCGAGGCGGACATTCTGGCCGTTTTTGCCGATGGCCAGCGACAGCTGGTCGTCGGGCACAATCACGGTCATCGCACGGTTTTCATCATCGACAAACACACGATTGACTTTGGCGGGAGACAGAGCACTCGAGACGTACTTGGCTGCGTCTTCCGTGTAGGGGATAATGTCGATTTTTTCGCCGCGGAGTTCCTGCACAACGCTCTGCACGCGCGTGCCGCGCATACCCACGCAGGCGCCTACGGGATCAATATCCTTGTCCTTGGCTCGAACGGAGATCTTGCCGCGCTTGCCGGGCTCGCGGGCCACACTGACGATGTCGATGAGGCCTTCGGAAATTTCCGGGACTTCCATATCAAAAAGAGCTTTCAGAAACGCGGGGTGCGTGCGGGAGAGAATGATCTGCGCGCCTTTTGTATTTTTCTTGACCTCGAAAAGATAGGTGCGGATGCGTTCGCCACGTTTGTAGGCTTCGCGGTGAATTTGTTCGGACTGCGGCACCACACCTTCGGCGCGTCCCAGATTCACTATAATATTTCCACCTTCAAACCGCTGGACAAAACCGTTGATCAGTTCGCCTTTGCGGTCTTTGTATTCATCATAGATATTGTCGCGCTCCGCGTCCTTGACCCGCTGAATGATGATCTGCTTGGCCATCTGGACGGCAATGCGCCCGAAAGAGCTGGTTTCGATTTTCATGCCCAGAGAGTCACCCGGTTCCGCGCCTTCATCGAGGTTTTTTCGGGCTTCCTCTTTAACAATCTGCGTTTCGGGATCAAGCACCTTATCGACAACCGTTTTAAACTGGAAGACTTCGATTTCTCCTGCTTCGTCGTTATAGTGGGCTTCGATATCCACATTTTGCCCCAGTTTTTTTCGCGCCGCCGTCAGCATGGCGGCCTCGAGGGCTTCTGTAATAATCTGCTTGTCGATACCTCTGTCCTTACCCATCTGTTCGATCAGACGTTTAAGTTCTTGCAACATTTACAAATTCCTCCCTGTTTTCAGCTTGCGACTGCAGTAAAGCAGCCTGTGGGCATTACTTATCATTCGTTCTCTATCGCCGTTTCATCCAGCAGATTGGCTTTGGCGATTTCGTTTTTCGGAATGCTGACTATTTTCCCCGCCACATTAACGCGGACAATTTTCCGGCCGTCTTCCTCCGCGAAATCCGCCAGCGTTCCCTGGAAATTCTTGGCGTCGTCGATTTTGACATGGGTCTTGATCTTCACCTTGGCCCCTTTGAATCTCTCAAAATCACAATCGCGGGAAATGGGACGGTCGATGCCCGGCGAGGAAACTTCCAACGTATAGGGCCCGTGGGACAGATCATGAACATCCAGAATGTCGCCTAATTGATTGCTGATCGTGGTGCAGTCATTCAAGGTAATGCCGTCTTCCTTATCCAAGAAAAGACGAAAAACCCAGCGTGAATGCATCTTAATGCATTCCACGTGAATGAGGTCCATCCCTTCGGATGTCGCAACCGGTTCGGCCAGTTGCCAAATTTTGTCCTTTAAATCATCGTACATAAGACCGCTTCAGAAAATAAAAAAGTGGGCGAAAGCCCACTTCAGTATACTACTTTCAGTGATAGTTGGAAAAGCACGTACCATAAGCAAGCAGGCATTGCAAGCACTATTTACCCTCCATCCAAACCCACCGGTTGAAGGATATATGGAGCGGGCGACCGGGCTCGAACCGGCGACGTCCAGCTTGGGAAGCTGACATTCTACCACTGAATTACGCCCGCTCACGGCACCGGACTTTTATTCAACCCGCCCTTTTTGTCAAGGATTTTTTAAGGAAGGCCGATGATAAGGTCATCGCACCGATAGTCTTGCCAGTTGACAGCCGGGAGATTATTGGTTAAGAGGCGACTCTCCCGTAAGACTAACGGCTGAAGGCCAAAAGAAATAAGGATAAAGATTAATTTGAGCAAACAACTGCAAAAAGAAATTGAGCGTCGACGAACTTTCGGCATCATCAGCCATCCGGACGCAGGCAAAACGACGCTGACGGAAAAGCTCCTGCTTTTCGGCGGAGCCATTCAGATGGCCGGCGCCGTCAAAGCCCGCAAGGCATCCAAACATGCGCTTTCCGACTGGATGTCCATCGAAAAAGAACGCGGCATCTCGGTCACCTCCTCCGTCATGAAATTCGAGTATGCCAATTGCGACATCAATCTGCTCGACACCCCCGGCCATCAGGATTTCTCCGAAGACACCTATCGCGTGCTCACGGCGGTGGACAGTGCCCTGATGGTCATCGACGGCGCCAAAGGCGTAGAAACTCAAACGCAAAAACTCATGGAAGTCTGCCGCCTGCGCAATACACCCATTATCACTTTTATTAATAAGCTCGACCGCGACTGCCTCGCGCCCCTTGATATTCTGGCGGATATTGAAGATAAGTTGCAAATAGAATGTTCCCCTTTGTCCTGGCCTATCGGCATGGGCAAACGCTTTCGGGGCGTCTATAACCTTTATGATAAAAAACTGCATTTGTTCACGCCGGGAAAAGCCAAGCGTTCGGAAGGCGGCGTCGTCATCCATGACTTGTCCGATCCCCTCTTGGATGAATTGCTGGAAAGCCAGGCCGCCGAGCTTCGTGAAGAAATTGCCCTCTTGGAAGGCGCGGCCAATCCCTTTGACATGAAACAATATCTCAACGCCGGTCAGACACCGGTCTTTTTCGGCAGTGCCATTAACAATTTCGGCGTGAAGGAACTTCTGGACGCGTTTGTGGAAATCGCCCCGCCGCCGGTTCCCCGCAAGACCACCACACGGGAAGTGAGTCCCGATGAAGACGACTTTTCCGGTTTTGTGTTTAAAATTCAGGCCAACATGGACCCGGCCCACCGCGACCGTATCGCATTTTTGCGCATCTGTTCCGGAAAGTTTGAGCGCGGCATGCGCGTCATGCAACATCGCATCGGAAAGGAAGTCACCCTGTCCAACGCCACAATTTTCATGGCGCAGGACCGCACAAACATCGACGAAGCGTACCCTGGCGACATCATCGGTCTCCACAATCACGGCACCATCAAAGTAGGAGACACCTTTTCCCAGAAAGAACCCCTGAAGTTTACCGGCATCCCGCATTTCGCTCCTGAGCATTTCTGTCGCGTACGCCTCAAAGACCCGTTGCGCATGAAACATTTGCAAAAAGGGCTGACGCAGCTCTCCGAGGAGGGCGCGATTCAGGTCTTCAAACCTCTGTGGGGCTCGGATAACATTCTGGGCGCCGTGGGTGCACTGCAGTTTGATGTCACGATATCGCGCCTCAAAAACGAATACAGTGTTTATGCCGATTATGAAAAAGCTGATTTCGCCGCCACCCGCTGGGTCACCTGCGATGATCCCAAGAAGATGGATGACTTTCAGAAGAAAAATCTAATGAATCTGGCGATGGATACGGAAGGCAATCTGGTTTATCTGGCGCTCTCCGAGTGGCGCCTGTCCCACACCATGGAAGAATGGCCGCAGGTTCAGTTCCACAAGACCATGGAAAAAAGCTGACCGTCTTACCGGTCTCGCCTCGCCCGGACACTCCGCGTCGTTCCATTTGCTCTTTAAAATCATTTATGATAAACGAATTCATGCTATTAAATCCTTGATCTGAGAGAAGAAACCCATGTCTCGCAAAACAGGAATCGTCAAAGATAGCCGTTACTTGCAGCACACCGCCGGCTTCTCGCATCCGGAAAGCCCGGCAAGGCTTGCTTCCGTCTATGAAATGCTGGACAATCCGGATACATCCTGGAAGTATGCCCATATAGAACCGCGAGAAGCAACTCATGACGAAATTGCCTACGCGCATACACCGCATTATATCGATTTTGTGGCATCGACAGCCGGGAAAAGTCATGTCATCCTCGACCCGGACACCATGACCAGCGCGGAGACTTACGAAATTGCCAAGCTCGCCGCAGGCGGTCTTTGCAACGCCATTGACGGCGTCATCGCCGGCGATGTCGACAACGCCTTTGCGCTGGTGCGCCCGCCCGGCCATCACGCGGGTGCGGGAAATTCCGCCGGCTTTTGTGTTTTCAACAATGTTGCCATCGGCGCGATGCATGCCCGTTACAAACATGATATTAAAAAAATTCTGATTGTCGATTGGGATTTGCATCACGGCAACGGCACACAAAAAATATTTTATACCGACCGTCAGGCTCTGTATTTCTCCACACATCAGTACCCTCACTATCCGGGTACGGGAAGCTGGCAGGAAATCGGCGAGGGAATGGGCCTGGGCTTTACGGTCAATGTGCCTTTGAATCGTGGCGCGGTTAACGGAACGTTTGTTTCGGCGTTTCGCAAAATTCTGGAACCGATTGCCCGTTCCTACAAACCCCAATTGATTCTGGTGTCGGCCGGGTTTGACATCTACTTCAAGGATCCCTTAGGCGGCATGCGGGTCACCCCGGATGGTTTCGCCGCAATGGCACGCATATTGCTCAATATCGCGGATGAATGCTGCGACGGAAAGCTGGTGGCCGTACTCGAAGGCGGCTATCACTTGGCAGGCCTGACGTCGTCGGTCAAGGCGACCCTTGCGGAAATGCGTGATGAAACCCACATGACGGAAGAAAATCTCGCCTTGCTTGAAGCGGAGGCGGACGAACAAAACGCGTCGGTGATTGACAAAGTCATTTCGCTGCAGCGGCCATACTGGCATGTATTTTAGAGGAGGTTTAAACTTTTGAAACTCAGCACGTCGGATGTTGAATATGTCGCAAAACTTGCGCGACTGGATGTAACGGACACGGAAAAAGAGAAGTTCACCGCTCAGCTCAATGATATCTTGCTGTATATCGACAAACTCAATGAACTGGACACGACAGGCATTGCACCCATGACCCACGCCATTGCCGTCACCAACGCGTTTCGCGAAGACACGGTCAGAGCGTCGCTCGGGACCGAAAAGGCGCTGGCCAACGCGCCGGACGCACGCGGAGAGTTTTTTCGGGTTCCGAAAGTTATTGATTAGCAGCAGGAACCTGGTAACCGTTCCCTGCAATCAGGCAATGATCCTCACCGAAGCGAAGAAAACTCTTTGATGAAGTTCAGAACAACACGCAAACGTTCCAGACGAAATCAACCGGAACAGATTTGTATAAACTAAAAGGTAAAATTGAGGAATCTATGGAGTTATATTCGTTAACCATTCATGAATTGCAGGAAAAAATTAAAAAGGGCGAGGTAACGGCCACTCAGATTACCGAATCCGTTTTTTCACGCATCGCTTATGTGGAAGAAAGAGTGCATTCCTACATCCGCCTGATGAAGGAAGAGGCAATGGCTGCCGCGGCCAGGGCCGATGAAGATATTCAAAAAGGCAACATCAAACCGTTAACCGGCATTCCGATCGCGCTCAAAGACATTGTCTGCACGCAAGGAATTCCGACCACCTGCGGCTCACACATTCTACACAACTTTGTGCCGCCCTACAACGCAACGGTCGTTGAAAAGCTATCATCCGCAGGCGCTGTGTTTACAGGCAAAGCCAATATGGACGAGTTCGCGATGGGCTCCTCGACTGAAACATCCTATTTCGGCCCGACACGCAATCCCTGGGATCTGACCCGAATCCCCGGCGGCTCCAGCGGCGGATCAGCAACGTCTGTGGCGGCGGATGAATGCATCGCCTCCATCGGTTCCGATACCGGCGGCTCGATTCGCCAGCCCGCGGCGCTTTGCGGCGTGGTCGGAATGAAACCTAGCTATGGCCGCGTATCGCGCTTCGGTCTGATCGCTTTTGCGTCGTCGCTCGACCAACTGGGTCCCTTCACGAAAGACGTGGAAGACTGCGCGATCATGATGAATGTCATGGCCGGCTACGACCCGAAGGAATCCACATCGGTCAAGATGGATGTGCCGGACTATCGCCAGTTTATCGGACGTGATATTAAGGGGTGGAAAATCGGCATCCCCAAAGAATACTATGTGGACGGTATCGATCCGGAAGTCAGCGCAGCCGTCAAAAAAGTAATTGAAGTGGTCCAGCAGTTAGGCGGCGAGTGTGTGGATATTTCGCTTCCGCACACGCAGTACTGCCTCGCCGTTTACTACATCATCGCACCCGCCGAAGCGTCTTCAAATCTTGCGCGCTACGACGGTGTCAAGTACGGGTTCCGGGCGGCGCAGGTTCGCGACCTTGCGGAAATGTATAAAAAAACGCGCATGGAAGGTTTCGGCGCGGAAGTGAAGCGCCGTATCATGATCGGCACTTACGCGTTGTCCGCCGGGTATTACGACGCTTACTACGGCAAGGCCTCACAGGTGCGCGCACTCATCCGCCGGGACTTCGATGAAGCCTTCAAAAAATGCGATGTGATCCTTACGCCCACCACACCGACACCCGCGTTTAAACTGGGCGAGAAAACGGATGATCCGCTCCAAATGTATCTGTCCGATATTTTCACTATCTCGACGAATCTGGCCGGGATCCCCGGCATCTCCGTTCCCTGCGGATATACCGCCGCCGGATTGCCCATCGGTGTGCAGTTTCTTGCCGGTCATTTCGAGGAAGGGAAATTATTACAAGTTGCCTCGGCGTATGAAAAAAGCGCCGCCATTGAAAAAAGGAGGCCTGCGCTATAATGGATTTTGAAACTGTCATCGGGCTGGAAGTTCACGCCCAAATGTTAACAAATACCAAAATATTCTGCTCTTGCTCCACGACGTTCGGCGGATCACCCAACAGCCACGCCTGTCCTGTGTGCCTGGGCATGCCCGGCGTGCTTCCGGTGCTCAATAAAAAGGTGGTCGAATATGCGATGAAGATGGCGCTGGCAACGAACTGCACCATCAATCCGGCAAACGTGTTCGCCCGGAAGAATTATTTCTATCCCGATCTGCCCAAGGGTTATCAGATTTCGCAATATGCTTATCCGATTGCCGAACACGGCCACGTCTGGCTCGATGTCGCAGGTGAGAAGAAAAAAATCGGCATTACCCGGATTCACATGGAGGAAGACGCAGGCAAACTGATCCATGACGACAACAACCCGGTAAGTTATGTCGATCTGAACCGCACCGGCGTACCGCTCATCGAAATCGTGAGCGAACCGGACATCCGTTCGCCGGAAGAAGCGGCGGATTATCTCAAGCGCATCCATGAAATTCTGGTCTATCTGGAAATCTGCGACGGCAATATGGAGGAGGGCTCCTTCCGCTGCGACGCAAACGTGTCGATCCGTCCCAGAGGCCAGAAGGAATTCGGCACGCGCGCGGAACTCAAGAACATGAACTCCTTCCGTAACGTTCAGCGGGCGCTGGAATATGAAATCAAGCGTCAGCAATATCTGGTTGAAAACGGTCAAAAAATTATTCAGGAAACGCGACTGTGGGATGACGCGCAGGGCGTGACCAATCCCATGCGCAGCAAGGAAGAGGCGCACGACTACCGCTACTTCCCCGATCCCGATCTGGTTCCGGTTATTGTAGATGAAACCTGGGTGGCCCAAATCCGCTCTGAGATGCCGGAACTGCCACTCGCCAAACGCGAGCGGTTTGTGAACGAATATCAGATTCCCGCCTACGACGCGGGCGTGCTCACGGCCGAAAAACCCCTGGCTGAATATTATGAAGAAGTGGTGCGACTTTGCGGCAAGCCCAAAGTGGCAAGCAACTGGGTGATGGGCGATGTGCTGAAGTTTCTCAATGAGGATAAGCGTGACATCCGGCAGTGTCCTATTTCCGCCAAGTCTCTGGCCGACATGATCAAGCTCATTGAAGACGGCGCGATCAGCGGCAAAATGGCCAAAGAAGTCATAAGCGATATGTATCAAACCGGCAAGTTGCCCAAGGACATTATCGCTGAAAAAGGCATGGTGCAGATCACCGATGAAGGCGAACTGGTCAAAACCATTACCGCGATCATTGAAGCCAACCCCAACCAGTTGAAAGATTACCGCAGCGGTAAGGATAAGCTCTTCGGCTTCTTTGTCGGCCAGGTGATGAAAGCAACCCAGGGCAAGGCCAATCCGCAACTGGTCAACGACCTGCTCAAAAAGATGCTTGCCGGATTATGATTAAACCTGTTTTCTGGAAGAACAATTCGGTTGTGTTGATCGATCAAAACGCCCTGCCGCTTATCTCGCGGCAGGTGATCTGTACAAATTACCGTCAGGTGATTACCGCCATTAAAGATTTAACGGTTCGGGGCGCGCCCGCCATCGGGGTGGCCGCCGCGATGGGAGCGGCACTGGGCGCACAGGCGCTCACCTGCCTTCCCCCTGAAAAACTGTTGCAAAAATTTAATGCCATTTGCGATGAAATCGCCGCGGCCCGGCCCACTGCACGCAATCTCTTCTGGGCGCTGGAGCGCATGAAGCTATCTCTGATTCAGGCCATAGCGGATGGCAAAAAAAATCTCCCTTTTGAATTAGCAGCCGAGGCTAAAAACATTTGCATGGAAGATATCCAAATCAACAAAAAGATGGGGCAAAACGGCAGCGTCCTTCTTGCCGACGGAGATCATGTCCTCACGCACTGCAACGCCGGCGCCCTGGCAACCGCCGGTTACGGCACTGCGCTGGGCGTAATCCGCGCCGCCTGGGAGCAGGGCAAGAAACTCCATGTCTATGTTGATGAAACAAGACCCGTCCTTCAGGGGGCGAGGCTTACCGCCTGGGAATTGATGAAGGAAAAAATCCCTGCAACACTGATCACAGACAACATGGCCGGGTCTCTCATGCAGCAGGGTAAAATCGACAAGATCATTGTCGGTGCGGATCGTATCGCCTTAAATGGCGACACCGCCAACAAGATCGGCACTTATCCGCTGGCCGTTCTGGCGGCGGCGCACCGGATTCCATTTTACGTTGCCGCGCCATTATCTACATTTGATTTTTCTGTCAAAACCGGAGCGGGAATCCCCATTGAAGAAAGACAGCCTGCTGAAGTCACCCGGTTCCGGGGCGTGCAGGTTGCGCCGAAAGGAATGCCTGTTTATAACCCGGCATTTGATGTCACGCCGGCAAAATTCATCACCGCGATCATCACGGAAAGAGGCCTATTAGGCAAACCATACGGCAAAGCCATTGCCCGTATGAAAAAAGGAATAAACTGAACATGAAGTTACTGCTTTTTGATTTCGATGGCGTGCTCGTCGATTCACTCGATGTCTATGAAAAAACGGTTACGGATTGCCTGAAATTGATTGATCAGCCTCTCACACGCGGCCGCGAAGAATTTCTGGAACTTTTCGAGGACAACTTTTATGCGTCCCTTGTTCAAAAAGGCGTGAATCTGGAGAAGTTCATGACGGCTTCCGTGAACATTCTTTCCAAAGTCAATTACGCCGAAATGAAGCCTTTCGACGCGATTCGTCCGGTATTGCGGGAACTTTCCAAACATCATCCCATGATCGTCATTTCCTCCAACGACACGCCGACGATTTCAGAGGCCTTGCGCCTTTATGATTTCGACGATATTTTTCAAGACGTTCTGGGCTCGGATTTCATGCTCAGCAAAAAAGACAAAATCCTTCACGTCATAAAAAAATACAGCGCGACGCTTCAGGACATATATTACATAGGCGACACAACCGGGGATATCAAAGAAGGCAAACAGGCTGGTGTCAAAACCGTCGGCGTCACCTGGGGCTGGCATAGCAAAAGCCTGATGGCCGCCGCAAATCCGGACTATCTCTTTGATAAACCGGAAGATTTGCTTCAACTGGCCTGATCCTCAAGTTTATTTCCCCGGATTCCGATAATCCCGGAAGGAAGAAGGAGGAAACACCATGTCGACTGCATTTGGAATCGCGCTTACCGCACTTACAGCTTTTGATCGAAAGCTGGATGTAAATGCCAACAATATCGCCAACGTCAATACGGACAACTTCAAAAAAAGCCGTGTTCATATGCAAGAAGCCCCGCAGGGAGGCGTGCAGGTGACCATCGAACAGATCAAGACGCCGGGCATAACGCTTGGGACCAACGAGAAAACCGGTGAAGAGTTGCAATCATCCAATGTAAATCTGGCGGAGGAGTTTGTCGATCAAATCATCACGCGATACGCTTTTGAATCCAATGTTATCACTGTAAAAACCGCAGACAAAATGCAGCAAACCCTGCTGGATATTATGTCATAATTTTTCACACGCATGGCATTTCCAAGTTGACAGTCCGTCACTTTTAAAGTTAAAAGATAAAAAAGTTTATTCTACTGGAAGTGCCAAGGTCACTGGTGGGCCTCCTGGACTTCAAATCCAGTGTGGGGCGCTAGAACCGTCCCAGGTGAGTTCGATTCTCATGCACTTCCGCCATTTATTCCACAAGGGGTATCGTCATGAAAAAAATACTGATCATCTCAGCCGCAATTCTTTTCATGATTTCGGGGTGCTCATCGGCCCCAAAGATTGCACCCGAAGAGCAATTCAAAAAAAGTTTCCCTAAAAACACCTATGAAACCTTTGCGCCCACATCCATTCAGGGCGTTTATGAAGTCGATAACGGACGTCAGATTTACTACTATCTTCCGGAGGGCGATGTGCTTCTGGTGGGCAATATGATTTCCAAAGACGGAAAAAACATCACCCAGGAAAGCCAGGGAAACAAAATGGCTGCCAAACTAACCAATCTCCCGCTCGCTCAGGCGTTAAAAATCGGGAACGGGAAAACAACCGTCGTGGAATTCATCGATCCGAATTGCCACTATTGCCGCCTGTCATTCGACTTTTTCGTTCAGCGGAAAAAAGATGTGACCCTTTATGCTTATTTCCATCCTCTCTCGGAGGACTCCGCCAGGAAAATACATCATATCTTCTGCGCTAAGGATCAAGTTCAAGCTTACGAAGACGTGTTGAGCGGAAAACTCGACGGGAATGCCCAGCTTAATCTCTGCAACGACAAGCAGGCCGATGACATGATAAAATCCCATGAACGGATCAGCGCTAAAGTCGGCGTCCGGGCAACCCCGCTGTTTTATATCAAAGGTCAGGTCGTCCCCGGCTTTGATCAACCGGCCATAGAGAAACTTTTGACAACAAACTAAAATTCAAAGGAGGATTTTCATGAATAAAACTTTTGCGGTTTTGGTCAGCGGATTATTTTTACTGGCAATATTTACCGGAGTTGCTTTTGCGCAATCCGAAGGCAAAACCATCGTCGATAAATCCTGCGCTAAATGTCACAACACCAAACGGATTGAAAGCGCCAACAAAAATGGCGCCGAATGGGAAGCCACGCTCGACCGGATGATCAAAAAAGGCGCAGACGTCAAACCGGCTGAAAAGGCCGCAGTTTTACATTACCTCAATTCACTGAACAGATAACGATTTCATGGCGGCTGTCTTTATTCCGCAGACAGCCGCCTTTTTGTCTGCCTGCTACACGGATCTCCATTTACCTTCTGGTGAGCTGCCGGTACTTAATCCGGTGCGGCTGGCTGGCGGCGGCGCCTAAGCGGCTTTTGCGGTCTTCTTCGTATTCGGAGTAATTACCGTCAAACAGGAGCGTTTTGCTCTCCCCTTCAAACGCCAGAATGTGCGTGCAGATTCTGTCCAGAAACCAGCGATCGTGGCTGATGACAACCACACAGCCGGCAAAACTCTCCAGAGAATCTTCCAGCGCGCGCAGCGTGTTGATATCCAGATCGTTGGTGGGCTCATCGAGCAGCA
>CAZJMX010000010.1:0-111370 GCA_964547345.1 uncultured Smithella sp.
CCGCCAATTAACCAATTGGCCTTGGATTAGTGCCATTTTGAAGACATAATGGAATAAATATACTTACGACACCAAGCGCAATCTCATAGCCACCATCACCCCGGACGGCTCAACCACCAGCCACACCTATGACGCCGCGGGCAACATGACCTCCACAACCGACCCGCTGGGGAACGTCACGCAATATGCCTACAACAGCCAGAACCTCGTAACCTCCATCACCGATCCGAAAGGCGGCGTCACCTCCTATACCTACGATGCCAAGGGCAACCCGATCACCATCACCGATCCCGCAGGCGCGACCACCACTTATGCATACAGCGCCAAAGGCAACGTCCTATCCATAACGGACGCCCGGAACAAAACCACATCCTTTGCCTATGATGCCTATAACAACCTGACATCCGTCACCGACCCGCTGGGAAAAGTCACCACCTTTACCTACGATGCCGTCGGCAATCGCCTTTCCGCCACCGACCCGCTGGGTAATGTCACCCGCTATATCTACAATGCATTAAACCAGATGACCTCCGTCACCGATCCGAAAGGGAATGTCACCAATTACACGTACGACTATAAAGGCAATATCCTGAGTGCCACCGACGCCAAGGGCAACCCCACCAATTACGCCTATAACTATCGCGGCAATGTCACCCAGATTACCGATGCCTTGAGCAACATCACCAAAATGACATATGGCGCGACCAGTTGCGGCAGCGGCTGCGGGGTCGGCGCGGACAAGATCTCTGCTTTAACTGACGCCCTGAACCACACCACCGGCTATACCTATGACGCAGCAGGCCGTTTAATCAAAGAAACCGACCCGCAGGGAAGAATCACCTCCTATGAATATGATGCCAATGGCCGGATGACGGCTAAGACCAAACCGGACGGCAGAATCATTTACTACTTTTACGACGCAGCAGGCAGGCTGATCGAACAACGCTACCCCGACAACACCATCAACAGGTTCCAGTATGATGTAAACGGCAATCTGCTCGCCGCCACCAATGCCTGGATCGCTTACTACTACAGCTACGATACCGCCAACCGCATGACCGGCGTGGTGGACACAAACTTGCGCAACATTGAATATCGCTATGACAGCCTGGGCAATCGCATCTCCATGATCACCCCGGATGGTGCGGCCACCACCTATACCTACGATGATGCCCGCCGTCTTTCCGGCATCGGCAACTATATGGGCAGTTTCACCCTGGCTTACGATGCTGACGGCAGAAGAACCCAGTTGACCTATCCCAACAGCACCAAAGCAACGTACACCTATGACAAAAACGGGAACCTCAACCAGATCATGCATGCTAAAGGCAGCACAGCCCTTGTGACGGTCGCCTATACCTATGATGCCGTTAACAACCGCTTAAAAAAGACCCAGACCAATAACAACGCCACCTACACCTATGACGCCATCAGCCGCCTTACCGCCAGCACGCAAAACGAAGCCTACACCTACGACGGCGTCGGCAACCGCCTGACCGGGCCGCTGACGGCGGACGCCATGACCTACAACCCGGGCAATGAGCAGTTATCCATCAATGCCGCAACTTATGAATACGACTTCAACGGCAACCGGATCAAAAAGACCGATGGAACCCTCATCACTAACTACACCTACGATGATGAAAATCGGCTTGTGAAAATCACCACGCCATCCAACGTCATTACCTACACCTACGATCCGTTCGGCAGAAGAATCGAGAAGAACGTCAATGGCACGATCACGTCCTACCTGTACGACAACGAAGATATTGTGATGGAATATAATACATCCGGCGCCATCAAGGCCAAATACACCCACGGCCCCGGCATCGATGAACCGCTGACCGTGCAGCAGGGTGCGACCAATTACTTCTACCATGCCGATGGACTGGGCAGCATTGTGGCCCTATCAAACAGTTCTGGTACGACGGCACAGCTCTACCGGTACGATGCCTTCGGCAGATTCAGTCAATCCGGAAGCGTAACGCAGCCTTATCTTTATACGGCAAGAGAGTACGATTCGGAGACGGGGCTTTACTATTACAGGGCAAGGTATTATGATCCGAAGGCGGGGCGGTTTATTACTAGAGATCCGATTGGGTTTGAAGGTGGGATTAATCAGTATGCGTATGTTTCAAATAATCCGGTGAATTGGAGTGATCCGAGCGGACTTAAGGGCGGATTTTTTCCGCCGAGTGGTGCGTCCCTTGTGCCTCAGGCAGGAAAGGCACCGCGTAATGCACAACAGGAAATTTGTGTCGACGTCAGAGAAAAATTTTGTGACCCGTGTGATGCGAGTAACTGCCATTATGAATGGGTAACTAAATGTTGCTATCATTTTACTGGATGCCAATGGACTAGACCTTTTAAAGATAAAACACCAACAATTCCATGCTATAAAAATTGTCCTACAAAAAAATAATGATCAAAGGAGTTCTTTATATGAACAAGAAAGAGATTGCTATTTTATCATTCAAAGTATTGAGCTTTTATGCATTCATAGAAGCAATAGGTAAATTGTCTGACGTTATTTATCATATTCTCGAAGGTACACATGATGAAAATTTTGTAATGAATATTTTATTAAAATCGATTCCCCTAATATTATTAAGCCTCTGTAGTATATTATTGTGGCGTTTAGCGCCTTTGTTAGCCACCAACATATTTAAAACGGCCACACAGGAAGACAAAACCGAAATATCATCAGTGGATATTCCAGTGATCGCATTTTCTGTGGTTGGATTATGTTTGCTTGCAACCGCTTTATCGAACGTTGCAAACTTCATAATCTTGCTTCTTTCTTATTTAGGAACACCAATTGCGGAAATTAAGTCCATAGTAATTTACAACATCTTTATATTATTATTAAAAGTTATTTTAGGTTTTTGGTTACTTTTTGATTCGCGTCGTATCGTTAATTATGTATATCGGAAAAATAAATAGATTGCCGCCTCGTGATGTCGGCTATCAAACCCTTGCCAGTTCTCGCATTCCGGCGGTTGAAGCATTTTTCTTCAACCGCCTTTTTTATTTTTTGCTTTTCAAAGGGCAGGCGCTGGGCCTTGCCCCATGCCCCGGACGAAGTTACTGCGATAGTTTGCGAGAAGGAAACATAACTTGGTTATGTTTAGTGTGCGAGGGAAGGTTCAAGGGCGGGCCGCCTGCTTTCTTTTCATTGCCGGCGGCATGCCCTTGAAGCCATGTCTGATAAGGCTGCCTTATCAGACATGCCGAGTCCCGGCCTTCGCCGGGATAAACTCCGCGACTTCCCGCAAACGCCCCTGCAATAACCACCTTTTGCTGGTTCAATCATGCTGATTGAACCTTAACAATTTTCCGGTGGTTGGGCGGTTGAAGCTTTTTTCTTCAACCACCTTTTTGTTTTTTCTGTTTTTCAAGGGGCAGGCGCTGGGCCTTACCCCATGCCCCGGACGAAGGGGAAACCGGAAGGGACGCCCGTAAAAAAGTAAGTTTCTCTTTGGTAATTACCTTCAACCCCTTACCAGTTTTTGCATTCCGGCGGTTGAAGCTTTTTTCTTCAACCGCCTTTTTTGTTTTCTGTTTTTCAAAGGGTAGGCGCTGGGCCGTTCCCCATGCACCGGAAGAAGTTGCTGCGATAGTTTGCGGGGTGGGAGGAAATAGTTTGTCTGAAGAACCGATAATCCCTGCTCCCGAAAATCACATGAAAGAATAGATAAAAGGCTTGCAAGTCGCAATAACTTTAATGTCTATCCCACTTAGATATTGTATTGCTTCTGTTTGAGAATATTACTTAGATGCCCGAATTCTTCAATTGACAGGGTTTCTCCCCTTCTTTTGCCGTCGATGCCGGCGTCATCCAGGGCGGACTTGATGTCGGAATCCGTTATACCTTCCAGAAATTTGGCTTGTTTTAGATTATTGGACAGCATCTTGCGGCGCTGAGCAAATGACGCTTTCACCAGACGGCCGAAAAATGCTTCATCCGCAAGCTCAAACAGGGGCTTTTCCCGGAATTTTCCATGGATGATGGCGGATTCGACTTTCGGTTTGGGATAAAAGCAGGTTGCCGACACATCAAAGAGCCTCTCCACGTCGGTATGCATCTGGAGCAAAACCGACGGCACGCCATAACTTTTGTTATCCGGCGGTGAAACAAGACGCTCGACCACTTCTTTTTGCAACATCAACGTAAAATCGCTGATTACGGATCGATGAGACAATAAATGAAAAATAACCGGGCTTGAAATATTGTACGGGACATTGCCGATTACCTTAAGTTTAGTTTTGTACTGATCGGATTTAGAAGTGAAATCAAATTTCAAGATATCGCCTGCATGGATTTCTACATTGGCACATCCGGCAAATTGATCCTGGAGGATTTTGATAAGCTGCGGATCAATTTCCACGGCAATGACGCGCTTAGCAATGGAAGCAATGTCTTTTGTCAGAACGCCGATCCCGGCGCCGATTTCGACCACGATGTCGTCCGGCGAAATTCGACTGGCGGCAGCAATTTTATGAATGGTATTGACATCCATAAGGAAAGACTGACTCAGTCTTTTGCTGGGTCGAATGTTGTAGCGCTGAAGGATTTCGCCAGGTGTGGTCATAAAGGACGCTCCACTAAAGGCCAGCGGGACACGGCGTTTAAATCCAGTGAATCACGACGACCATTTTTCAGGATAATTTCACCCAGCGCCGCGATCATGGCCGCATTATCCGTGCATAAGACCATCGGTGGAATAAACAAATCCATGCCTGCTGCGCCTGCGGCATCGGCAAACCTCTGGCGCAGACGGCTGTTTGCGGCAACGCCGCCGCAGACGACAATTTGCCTGATAGCGTTTTCACGGGCCGCCTTGAGCGTTTTTTCGACCAGCACGTCCATAATTGCTTCCTGATAACTGGCCACAACATCCGGCATTTCCGCCTCGCTGAAATTCCGGCCTCGTTTTTTGACCATGACCAGAAGGGAGGTTTTCAAACCACTGAAACTGAAATCCGGAGAATCCTTCATGGCGCGCGGAAAATCAAACGCTTTGGGGTTACCCGCTTTTGCCATTTTATCAATCACCACGCCGCCCGGGTAGCCCAGATCAAGCAGCTTGGCTGCCTTGTCAAACGCCTCTCCGGCAGCATCGTCGCGGGTCTGTCCCAAAAGTTGAAACTCATGGTAGTTTTTGACCAGATAAATATTGGTGTGCCCGCCCGAAACAACCAGCGCGGCAAACGGAAATTGCGGCTTTTTTTCGGCCAGAAAGGAAGCCATGATGTGACCTTCCAGATGATTGACGCCAACAAAGGGAATTCCCAGCGCATACGCCAGCGCCTTTGCCGCCGACAGGCCGACCAAAAGCGAGCCGATCAGCCCCGGTCCCCGGGTGACGGCAATGCCTTCAATGTCCTTCAATGTCACCCGGGCATCCGCCAGCGCCTGTGAAATGACAGGCGAGATGGCTTCAATATGCTTGCGCGACGCGATTTCCGGCACGACGCCTCCGTAAGCACTGTGATCTTTGATTTGCGAGGCAATGATATTGGAAAGTAATATTCCGTCTTTGACGACGGCCGCCGCTGTTTCATCGCAGGATGATTCGATACCTAAAACGAGCAATTTTTAATCCTTCTTCATAATGTTCTTTACTAAAAGCTAGAAATGCTTATATAAAAGCCACAGATATTTGTAAACAAACTTTTGTGTACTATCTTTCATTGGAAACGGTTCATGGAATTTAAAACAGATTTTCTCATCATCGGCAGCGGGATCGCGGGATTGAGCCTAGCCATCAAAGCAGCAACCATAGGCTCCGTGGCCATCGTCACCAAAAAAGAAAAGACGGAATCCAATACCAATTACGCCCAGGGCGGTATTGCCGCCGTGACGGATAAAACAGACAGCTTTGAAGAGCATATCAGCGACACACTGATTTGCGGCGCCGGTCTGTGCAATCAAGATGTTGTTGATTTTGTGGTTCGGGAAGCCCCGCCCCGCATCCAGGAACTGGTGGACTGGGGCGTCAACTTCACCAAGTCCGACTTGCCGCCGCATCCTTTTGACCTGGGACAGGAAGGCGGCCATCACCGCCGCCGTGTTCTGCACGCCAAAGACCTCACCGGACGCGAAATTGAACGCGCACTGCATGAAAAAGTCGCAGCGCTGAAAAATGTTAAAATCTACGAAAACCACATCGGCGTCGACCTGATTATCCAGAAAGACGCCGAAGGCCGCACCATCAATTGTCTCGGCGCTTACGTTCTGGACATCAATCAAAACAAGATTCATACGTATCGCGCCAAATACACGATCTTGTCCACCGGCGGCGCAGGCAAGGTTTATCTGATTACCACCAATCCGGATATTGCCACAGGCGACGGCATTGCAATGGCTTACCGCGCCGGCGCAAAAGTTGCCAACATGGAATTCATCCAGTTTCATCCCACCTGCCTGTTTCATCCGGAAGCCAAAGCATTTTTGATCAGCGAAGCCGTTCGCGGCGAAGGCGGTATTCTCAAATTAAAAAACGGTTCAACCTTCATGGAAAAATATCATCCCATGAAAAGCCTCGCGCCGCGAGATGTCGTGGCCAAGGCCATCGACACGGAAATCAAGCAGTCAGGCGATGAACATGTTTTGCTGGATATCACGCATCACAGCCGCGACTCTCTAATGGATCGTTTCCCCAATATCTATCATAAATGTCTGGAATACGGCATAGACATGGCCATTCAGCCGATTCCCATCGCACCTGCCGCCCATTACATCTGCGGCGGCGTCTCGGTTGATCATTATGGCAAGACCTCTATCGACAACCTTTTTGCCTGCGGCGAAGTCTCCTGCACCGGCCTGCACGGGGCTAATCGATTGGCCAGCAATTCGCTTCTGGAAGCTCTGGTTTACTCTCACCGGGCATTCACAAAAATCGCCAAATCGTTCCGGCAGACCGAAATCAGCACCCTGCCGATCCGCCCCTGGGATCCCATGAATAGCTCTGAAAGCGACGACACCATCGTGGTCACCAACAACTGGGATGAAATCCGCCGCTGCATGTGGAATTACGTGGGCATCGTGCGTTCCGACAAACGTCTGGAGCGCGCCCAGCGCAGAATTGATTTGATTCAAAAAGAAATTCACGAATACTACTGGAATTACAAGATCACCAAAGACTTAATCGAGCTTCGCAACATAACCACTGTGGCCAAACTGATTGTAGAAAGCGCGCTGACCAGAAAAGAAAGCCGCGGCCTGCACTACACGATGGACCATCCGGATACGTCGGATGCATTTCTGAAAGACACAGTCCTAATCAAATAGGGTATGCGACCTGACCCGGCGTTTTTGTTAATGACAACACAGTCTCCAAGCCCGGAATGACAAAAGAGCGGCTTTCCGATCCAAACTGATTTTTTCTTATGCCCCGAACACCCGATTGAAAATAAAATCCAGATTCTTTAAGAAATTATTCACATTGAAAATTTCCGACAGTTCTTTTTCTCCCAGATATTTTTTGACGATCTCATCTTGCTCAAGCAGTTGCCGGAATGCAATCCCCTCTTCCCAGGACTTCATCGCGTTTTTCTGAACGATGGCATACGCATCTTCGCGGGTTGTCCCTTTTTCAATGAGTGAGAGCAAAACCATCTGCGAGAAAATCACACCATGCGTCATGTTCAAATTGGCCATCATGCGTTCGGGATAAACAACCAGTTTATCCATCATCCCCGTAAACCGACCCAGCATGAAATCCAGAGTAACTGTGGCATCCGGCCCGATGATTCTCTCAACGGATGAGTGACTGATGTCTCTTTCATGCCAGAGGGCGACATCTTCCAGCGCCGCAACTGCATAAGAACGGATCAACCGGGAGAGCCCCGATATGTTTTCCGAAAGCACAGGATTGCGCTTGTGCGGCATGGCCGAGGAACCTTTCTGGCCGGGCGAGAAATACTCTTCCGCTTCGCGGACTTCCGTTCTTTGCAGCAGACGGATTTCCTGCGCGAACTTATCCAGCGACGATGCGATAATGGCCAGTGTGGAAAAGAACTCCGCGTGCCGGTCGCGTTGAATAATTTGCGACGACACAGGCGCGGGCTTCAGACCGAGCTTTGCGCAGACATACTCCTCGACAAACGGTTCGATAAACGAAAAGGTGCCGACCGCCCCCGCGATTTTTCCGTAGCTGATGGTTTCTTTAGCTCTCTCCATACGCGCACGATTGCGCTGCATTTCCTGATACCACAGAGCCATTTTCAGACCAAAGGTGATCGGTTCGGCATGAATGCCGTGGGACCTTCCGATCATCAGCGTATTTTTATGCTCGAAGGCTCTTTTCTTCAAAACCACCAGCAGTTGATCCAGATCATCCAGAAGAATCTCGGCGGCTTCCTTAAGCTGCACGGCCAGCGCCGTATCCAGCACATCGGAAGATGTAAGCCCCATGTGAATAAAACGACCATCTTCGCCGATTTTTTCCGTCAGCGATGAAACAAAAGCAATGACATCATGCTTGGTGATTCTTTCAATTTCATCGATTCGGGCAACGTTGATGACAGCTTTTGCTTTAATGGTCTCGACAGCCCCTGCCGGAACCTTACCCAGCTTGACCATCGCCTCACAGGCCGCCACTTCCACATCCAGCCATTTCTGATACTTATTTTCCTGGCTCCAGATCGCCGTCATTTTCTCTCGTGAATATCTCGGGATCACAATCTTCTCCTGTTTGTAATTTTTATTTCACCGCTTTTTGCAGCGCTTTGACCGTATCCGTTTTTTCCCAGCGGTAGTCATCCATGAAGAGGGTGCGGGGGATTTTGCGGTATATATTCCCGCTAAGCAGACCGAATTTTTCAATCATGCCTTGCGGCGTCAAATCAAAATTCGTTTCGATAATTTTCTCCAGCATTTCATCCGGGATTTTTCCCGTCCCGAAAGTATTCACATAAATGGAGAAGGGATCAGCAATGCCGATGGCGTAGGCCAGTTGAACGGCGCATTTGGAGGCAAGACCCGCCGCCACAATGTTTTTAGCCACATAGCGCGCGCCAAAAGCCGCCGAACAATCCACTTTCTCCGGCGTCTTATTGACCACCGCGCCACCACCCAACTGAGCGCCGGGATAACCGCCATAAAACTGCACAACCAGTTTGCGTCCGGTAATACCGGAATCCGCCGAGCTGCAGGAATTAATGGCGTTCCATTCTCCCGTCGGGTTGAATAAAAATTCCGTCTTCTTATCGACACAATCTTTCAGACAATCAAAAGCGATTTTTTTTGCTTTTTCCCGAACTTTGCTTCGATTACCTTTGACAAAACGATAATCAATTGCGTTGGACATTAGAACTTTGGCCACACGCAACGGCTTTCCTGTTTTGGTGTCATAATCAACGGAGACCTGCCCTTTCCCGTCCGGCGCAAAAATCGGGTCCTGACAGTACTCAAAAGCCCGCATCATTTTATTAACCAGAACATAGGGCAGAGGAAGGAGCTCGGGCGTTTCGTCGCAGGCAAAACCATACATAATACCCTGATCGCCCGCACCGATTTCATGATCCTTATTCAACAGACAACTTGTTCCCTGATTGATATCTTCCGATTGGGGAATGATGGCGTTGAGCACGCCCATGAGATGACCGTTTAAGCCCACCGCCGCGTGATTATAACCAAGATCCAGAACGGCCTCTCTGGCAATTTTGTCGATATCGACGTAGCATCTTGTCCGCACTTCACCACCGACCAGACAGATGCCTTTGCCCAGAAATACCTCAATGCCGCAATGCGGCATATTGGCCAACGTCATCTTTAGTTTCTTTTCTTCATCGAGGATGGCTGCAATCACATTGGCCGCAATAATATCCGCAACCAGATCAGGATGACCTACTTTGACACTTTCCGATGAAATCTGCATACTATTCTCCTTACAGAATTTTTTAGTGCGGGCTTAAAAAAAAACCCGCGCCAAAGCACGGGTTCAATTAAATAATTCATTGATCTTCAGTGCTTTAGCACATTTATAGAGCGGAGCAATTTACTTTTAAATCACCGCTTGCAACTAAGATAACACACCAACGCAGAAAATCAAGGGGAAATTTCCGCCCCCACTCAGTCCGGAACAAGGGGCTGCAACCCCCTTGTTCCGACTGCGCCAAGATGATTCAGTTTCTAACATTAATAATTCGTTCTAAGAGCTGATGAAATTGTTCCTGACACCTGACGCTTTTCTATAGATCCACCTGCTGTGGCGCCAGTTCTCGCTTCGCATAGTCGGCATATACTTTTTCTTTGACAAAGAGGTCAAATAAATTTGCATCAATATGATGGTCTTTCACCATTTGTTTCATAATGTGCATGGCCTCGGAAAGCGTCTTGCCTTTTTTGTAAGGCCGGTCCTTGGCGGTCAGCGCTTCAAAAATATCGGCCAGCGCAATGATACGCGCCTGCAACGGGAGGTCATCGCCTTTGAGCCCCAGCGGATAGCCGCTGCCATCGAGCTTTTCATGATGCGCGGCCGCGTACTCGGCAATCTTCCTCAGTTTTCGGGGAAAAGGAAGTTGCGACAGCATTTTGTAGGTAATCGCTGCATGATTGTTAATGATCGTTCTCTCTTCATCATTGAGCGTGCCGCGCCGGATGCTCAGGTTATAAATCTCATCTTCTGAAAGCAGCGGCAGCGTCTGCGAACTGATGTTCCATTGTCTGCCGGCAATCACCTTGATGCGTTCGATCATTTCATCGCGGGTAAATTCACTGCCGCAATTGACATGCGCCAGAAACGAATATTCCTCATCCAGCGCTTTGAGCGAGCCTTCTATTTCTCCTTGTGAAAGACCGGATTTATTCTCGCGTGTATTAATCATGGCCAGTTGATATTCGCGCCTGAGCAGTTCAAAGCGCGTTTTAACATCTTCAATCCGGTCATAAACTTTTTCGAGCTTGGTCGATTTATCCACAACATGTTCCGGTGTCGTGATCTTGCCTACATCATGCAGCCAGGCGGCCATATGCAGCTCCTTCGTTTCGTCTGCCGAGAATGAAACCTCCGCGTATGGCCCGTCGGGCGTCCCGTTAATCTTTTCGGCAATCATCATGGTCAGATCAGCCACGCGGCGAACGTGCCCACCGGTATAAGGCGATTTCTCGTCAATAGCCGTGGCAATCGTTTTAATAAAAGCATCCAGCAGATGTTCCAGATCGGCGATGAGCCTGTTGTTGGTCAGCGCCACGGCCGCCTGCGAGGCCAGCGACATCGCCAGCGCCTGGGCTTTCTCCGAGAAAGCAACACCCTCACGTGTATCAGGATCTTTCGCATTTAAAAGTTGCAAAACACCGATGATGTCGCTTTCATGATTGCACATCGGGACAACCAGCATCGAGCGCGAACGATACCCCGTTTCCCGATCGAACAAACGGGTGCCTTCAAAATTGAACCCCCTCGCGTCGTAAACATCAGGGATATTCACCGTCTCTCCGGTAACCGCTACGTATGCAGAGACATGCGTGTGGTCCGGTTTGCCGTCTTCTGACGCCAGTTTTACCGCAGGCCAGGTCATTTTCTCACCCGTCCCTCCCATATTCAGCACCAGCGTGTCATTCTGAACAATGGCAAAGTTCAGGTCTTGGAGATTTTCAGACATCATATAGAGCGTACCGCCGTCGGCTGAGGTGATGGCACGCGCTTCGGTTAGAATTTTTTCCAAAAGCCGGTTGATATCTTTTTCTGCCGAAAGCGCCACGCCGATTTGGGTCAGCCTTCGCACATGATCGGCATCAATCGATGGGTCGTTATGTTTCTTGTCTTTCATCTTTGTTTTTCTCCAACTCCTGTGTTTAACGAATCACAATCCGGGGAATGTCCTTTTCCAGTTGTTTGGCAATGTGCAAAAACTTCTGATCCGAATACGTCTGTTCTTCGAGAAACCTGCCGTCCAGCGCCTTGGTCGGCCGATATTTTTGCAGAACATAGCGATTCGCGCCGCTGAGCTCATGTGCTATGCTGGATAAATCTTGCGGCGTCAATTGCGAAGATACGACCGTGGTGCGGAATTCATGGGGAATGTTCGATTTTAGCGAAAGCTTAATACTCTGACGAATGTCCTCGATATTCACCGGTGCATTCACAATGCTTTGATATTTTTCGGGAGGCGCCTTCACATCCATTGCAATGAAATCCAGCAGTTTCTCTTCGACCAACGCAGCCAGGATTTCCGGATGAGATCCGTTGGTATCAAGTTTAATACAAAAGCCCAGCTTGCGTATCCGACGCAGAAAAGGGATTAACCCCTCCTGGAGCGTCGGCTCTCCGCCAGTGATGGTGACCGCGTCGAGCTTCCCTGCCCGCAAAGCCAGGAATTCCAGAATGTCATTTTGCGGCAGACAGGCCTGATAACGTTTTTGATCCACCAGTTCCGGATTGTGACAATAAGGACAGCGGAAATTGCATCCCTGCGTAAAAACAATCGCGCTTATTTTTCCGGGATAATCAATCAACGATACTTTTTGTAAACCGCCTATTTTCATCATTTCCTAAAACCGGTAGACTTGACGGGAGTCAAATTCTTCCTGTTTTCCTTTGTTCCATTGCTTGACCGGCCTCAAATAGCCCACCACGCGCGAATAAACTTCGCAGGCGTCCGCGCAGGTCGGGCAATTCTCCACCTCGCCTTTGAGGTAGCCATGAGATGGACAGATGCTGAAGGTTGGCGTAAACGTCAGATACGGCAGACGGTAACCGGAGCAAATTTTTCGTATCAGGGATTTGACCGCCCCCGGATCATCCACCCGCTCACCCGCATACGTGTGAAAGACCGTTCCGCCCGTGTAGCGCGTCTGAATCTCATCTTGCAAATCCAGCGCCTCGAAAACATCGTCGGTATAATTCACGGGCAATTGCGTGGAGTTGGTGTAATAAGGCTCTGCGTTTTTGGACTTGCCGTTGCTTGCAGAAATGATGTCTGGATATTTTTCCCGGTCAATGCGTGCCAGACGATAAGACGTGCCTTCCGCCGGCGTCGATTCAAGATTGTAATTGTTGCCGGTGTCCTTTTGATAGGCGATGAGCCTGTTTCTCATGAAATCCAGCACGACTTTCGTGAAGGTCTGACCTTCGGGTGAGGCGATATTGGCCCCCAGTAAATTCAGACAGGCTTCATTCATGCCCACAAGCCCGATGGTTGAGAAATGATTCTTCCAGTATTCGCTGAATCTCTCTTTGACATTGCGCAGGTAATATTTTGTATAGGGATAAAGATCGCTGTCGGTAAATTTCTCCAGCACTTTGCGTTTGGTCTCCAGACTCTCGCGCGCCGTATCCATCAGCCTGGCCAGTCTCTCCAGAAAATCTTTTTTTGATTTTGCCAGATAACCGATCCGTGGCATATTGATCGTAATGACACCGATAGAGCCGGTCAGAGGATTCGAGCCGAAAAGCCCGCCGCCCCGCATTTGCAACTCCCGGTTGTCGATGCGCAGACGGCAGCACATACTGCGCGCGTCTTCGGGGTTCATATCTGAATTGATGAAGTTGGAAAAATACGGCACGCCGTATTTCGCGGTAGTCTCCCACAGATCAGCCATGTTGGGATTGTCCCAGTCAAAATCCTTCGTCACACTGTAGGTGGGAATGGGAAACGTAAACACCCTGCCCTTGGCGTCGCCTTCGGCCATCACCTGCAAAAACGCTTTGTTGAACAAATCCATTTCTTCCTGAAAGTCACCGTAGGTTTCCTTCTGCGGTTTGCCGCCGATGATGACATGTTGATCCGCGTAGTACTTCGGAATGGTTAAATCCAGCGTGACATTGGTAAACGGCGTCTGGAATCCGACACGCGTGGGCACATTAATATTGAAGATGAATTCCTGCAGCGCCTGTTTGATTTCCTTGATGTTCAAGCCGTCATAGCGGATAAAAGGCGCCAGGAGCGTATCGAAATTGGAAAAAGCCTGTGCGCCGGCCGCTTCGCCCTGAAGGGTGTAGAAGAAGTTGACCACCTGCCCCAAAGCACTCCGCAGATGTTTGGCGGGCTTGCTCTCCACCTTGCCGGACACGCCGCGGAACCCCTGCAAAAGCACATCATACAAATCCCAGCCCACGCAATAAACAGACAAAAGGCTCAGATCGTGAATGTGAAAATCGCCCTCGGTGTGGGCTTTGCGAATTTCGGGTGTATAGATTTCATTGAGCCAGTAAACCTTACTGACTTCGGAGGAAATGTAATTGTTGAGCCCCTGAAGGGAATAATCCATATTGCTGTTCTCGTTAATCTTCCAGTCCGCTTTTTTCAAATACTGATCGACCAGATCGACTTCCATCTTATTGGCGATATCACGCAGACGGGAATGCTGATCGCGATAAATGATATAAGCCTTTGCCGTTTTGCGATAAGGGGATTGCAGGAGAACTTCTTCGACAATGTCCTGGACTTCTTCCACCGAAAGGACTTTTCCGTTGAAAAGCTGCTCGGCAAGACCCAGCACCTTGATGGTCAGTTTACGCGCCTCCTTCATATCAAATTCTTCCGTGGCCGCACCGGCTTTGGCGATGGCGTGCGTGATTTTCTCAGCATTGAATTTGACCTGACGCCCATCCCTCTTACGAATTTTGGTATTCATTGAAGCCCCCTGCATGAATAATGATCGATGATAAAATAAATTGTTAACATTCCCTGATACGCAATATATTGTGGTTGTGACGAATACTACCACTACATATAGTCAGCTTCAAGAAAAAACTTACGTTAAAAAAAATAACCGCTAGTCATCTTCGAGTTGCATTTTATCCTTGGGCAGTTTATGTAACGAAAATAAAATTAAGGATGGCCGGAATTGAAGATCGATTTAGCAAATGCATCGAAAGTAAAAGGTTTTTTAGACGAAGCGGAAGCGCGCAGGCTCCATGATCTGGCGCTTGCCTCAAGCGTTCTTGCTCCCTGCCTGGAAATCGGCAGTTATTGCGGCAAGTCCGCCATCTTTTTAGGCGCAGCCTGCAAGGAAAATATGGCTGTTTTGTTTTCCGTGGACCATCATGTAGGTTCGGAAGAACAGCAGCCCGGCCAGGAATACTTTGATCCTGATCTGCTGGATCGGGAAACCGGAAAAATCGATACGTTGCGCCTGTTTCGTAAAACTATCGAAGATTTTGGCCTGGAAAATACCGTCATTCCCATCATTGGCCGCTCGGAAGTTGTCGGGCGTTCCTGGAATACGCCACTTAGCCTTCTTTTTATTGACGGCAGTCACGCCTATGAAGCCGTCTTAAACGATTATCAAATCTGGGCAAAGCACGTCTTGCCCGGCGGATATCTGGTTTTCCACGACATCTTCCCCGACCCGTCCCAAGGCGGTCAGGCGCCTTATCTGGTTTGGGAGCAGGCTGTCGCATCCGGACACTATGAAGTTCTGCCGCTTTTCAAATCGCTGGGCGTCCTGAAACGCAAAGCATTATCCTGATGATGTTGCGCCGCGCCGGCATACGGCAACAGAACTGGAGTCTTTGTCCAAAATGTCGTTTTGCGCCCCGCGCCGACCTGGCTTAATGCACTTTTCTGACTCGATTCCATATTTGCGGACTTTGTAACCGAAGATACGTTTCGTCAGCCCCAGCATTCTTGCCGCAGCAGATTGATTGCCCTGTGTCCTTTTCAGAACATGTGTAATAACCGCTTTCTCGCATTCTGAAACGCATCGTTCCAGAACATTTTTTTCCATCGATGTTGCTTTCATCAAATAACCTCGACTGATGTGTTGCGTTAAAAGACCCGGCAGACCTGTTCCACCGGACACATGCATCGCGTTATGCTCGTCCAAATCTAAACCCTGTCGGCGTCCAACTGGATATGTTTTAGCAATGATAGTGCCAGTGTTGGGCCATATTATTCATCTGGCTGATGATATTCAAGAATTACAATTTATCGCACATGAAAATACGGAAGTATAACGGAAGGTATTTGTTGAAAAAGATGGGGGAATTGACAAATTTGTATGGGCAAAAGGATAAGGGAGGAAAAAATAGAAATCGTTTTATGTTTTAACCTTATATCCTTGTGCCTTTTGCGCCCCGCAGGGGTATAAACCTTTTTTTCACGCCCAGCGCCAGGTGCATCCCTGGTTGCTTTCATCAGCCCTGATATAACCACGGGAGATGAAATCGTTGACCGTATTTTCAATCAGCCGGGGATCGCCGGAGATGGCTTTTTTCATTCTTTCAGATAATATTTTTTGTGCCGCATCCTTACCGCCATTGTTTAGTGCAGATGGGATGAAACCCAGTTTTTCAACCAGATCTTCCTTCAGAATGGCAAACGTAATATTCATCCGGTAATGGCCTTCCACGCGCATATCATCATAGGTCGAGTTGCGGCCCGTTTTGAAGTTGTCGATCACCTTCTGCCAGTGGCCGTTCATCTCGTTGTCATAGACGGCGACAAAATCCCGGATGTCCTGGGGGGTAAGCGCGGATGTTTGCACAATCGCATCGTTGGCATCGTATTTTGACCAGTCCCTGGTGAGGATTTCCAAATCATACTCATCAATTTTTTCACAAAGTGTCGTACCGGGAAAAGGCGAGAGATAATGGTAGCCGAACAGGATTTTGAGCGATTCGGCAAAAGCCCCCGTCTCACGAAGGGTTTCCTTTGTCTCACCCGGCAGGCCCACCATAAACGACGCATGCGCCAGCATGCCTGATTGTTTGCACATCCGGATCGCCTGAGTCACCTGTTCGAGCTTAATGCCTTTACGGACCCTTTTGAGCATTTCCGGCGAGCCCGATTCCACACCAAAGCTGATGCTGTCGCAGCCCGTGGCCGCCATCACGTCAAACATATCCTGATTGACGGTATCCACGCGCGCAAAAGCGCTCCATGCAAATTTCAGGTTTCGCTCTTTGATGCCGTTGCAGATTTCTTTGACCCGACCGGTATCGGAGGCAAACAAATCATCGGCAACGTTGATACGGTCGAATCCCAGGCTGAGGATCTGTTCTATTTCATCGAGCACCCGTTGTGGATTGCGGCGGCGCACTTTCGCGCCGACCATTTTCCGCCCCAGACAAAAGATACAGCCGTGCGGACAGCCACGTCCGGTAATCATGCTGACCGGATAGCCAAACGCCCGATAGCGGGAGATCGGCAAAAGCCTGCGTGAAGGCATTGGGATGCGATCGACATCGAAAATAAAATCCCGCCTCCCGGTGCTAACGATATCGTCACCATTGCGATATGCAATTCCCTGAACATTGCGCCACTTGCTTTTCTGCTTGATGAGCGGCGCGAATTCGATAATGGTGTCGTCCGATTCTCCAATAAATATCACATCGATTTCCGGATAAGAACGGAGCGTCTCTTCCACGGTAAACGAAACATGGGGGCCGCCCATCATGGTGAGAATATCCGGGTTAATGCTTTTGACGTCGCGCAAAATCCGTTGCGCGTCGTAAAAGTTCATCGTGACGGAACCTGCCCCCACGGCATCCGGCTGAAACTCTGCCAGCTGCAAAGCGAGCTTTTCTTTGGAATAGCAGGAAATGATGTAATCGAAAATGCGCACGTCGCAACCCGCGGCCTCAAAGGCTGCGGCGACATACGATATGCCCAGCGGCGGCGATGGAAATTCTTCCAGTGGATAGGGAGCGGCAATCACGGCAACGCGCATGGGGCTAATCTCCTTTACGCGGAAAGAGTATGGATCTAAACCAGCCCAGAAGCGAATTTTTCTCCCGCATGATCCGCTCGACAGCGTCGAAATATTCGTTTAACTTTTTCGGATCGGACATCCATTGAGACCTGGATTTGATGGGTTTATCCGCATCCAGATACCGGACCACCGACGCCGGATTTCCGGCGGCAATGGCGTTGGCGGGAATATCCTTGACGACGATGGCGCCCGCGCCGATCACCGCATTTTCGCCGATATGAACGCCTTTGCAGATCATGGCGCTGTCCCCGATCCACACATTGTTGCCGATGACAACTTCTTCGGTCGCGCCAATCGACGCGCTTCGGTCATACAAATCATGCCAGTCGGCATCGGTAATGCAGGCATTTTGCGCCATCATGCAGTCGTCGCCGATCGTAATGGCCGTGGCCGCCATAATCCTGGCGCCGGGACAGATCAGGCAATGCCTGCCGATTTCAACTTTTCCCGATTTGCCATTGGCCATCCAGGAGGTCAGCCGGATGCGTTTGTCCATGGTGGCAATCAGGGTCGTGTAGTCTCCAATAGAAACAGGTCCGCCGTAAATTTCGACTCCCCAGGGTTTCATGAAAACGAGATTGCTGCCGAAATATTCGCATTGCGGCGCCAGAAAATGGCTGGCATACCACTTTTCATATTTATGACTTAACCATTTCAGGTAATATGGACGATGATCCTTCTGCAAAGGTCTACAGACGCTCCTGCCAATAGCGATGATTAAATAGATTCGCCGCAGGCGTTATCTTGTTGATGGCATCCCAGGCCATGAGAACCGCAGCCGCCGTCCAGCTTGTTTTTTCTTCCGGCCAGATCACGGTGTCGGGGAATGTCACGCCCATCCAGTAGGAACCGTCCGGATAGCGCTTATCGCCAAGCCAGCTGAATATGGCTTTGGCTCTTGTATAATCTTCGATAGACGCAAGCGTCATGATAAATTCGGATGTTTCCGCCATCGTCACCCAGGGACGGTCGCTCACGCAGCGCACCCCCCAGTCCGGCACGACAAATTTATCCCAGAGATGATCGATGCGCTTTTTTGCATCATCGCCTGACACCGCCCCGCATAAAATCGGATAATACCAATCCATCGAAAAACGTGACTTGATCATGTTAAACAAATCCGGCCGGTTTTTGATCGCCTCTCCGAGCGCCTCCCTGGCGTTATGCCAACTTGGTCTTTTCTTGCCCAAAACACCGGCAATCGCCAGCGCGCATTTGATGCTCATATAAATGGAACTACAACCGGTCAAAAGCGCCATGCGGTCAATCACGCCTTCTTTATTTCTGGCCCAGTAAATCTCTCCTTCCGGCGCCTGCATATTAATCGAATACTGAATGCCCCGCGACACGGTAGGCCACATGGTTTGAAGAAAATGAACGTCGCCGGTGATCAGATAGTGCTGATAAACACCCACGGCGATATAGGCCGAAAAATTCGTTTCCTTGCTGAAATTAATGATTTCCCCGTTTTGAATTTCCGACCACCAGCTGCCGTCGGCCAGTTGTGTGGCCGTAAGCCATTGATAAGCTTTTTGCGCCTCCCGGTGAAATCCGGCTATACTCAAACCCATCGCGCTTTCGATATGATCCCAGGGATCCGTCTTGCCTCCCGCCGACCACGGAATCTCGCCGTTTTCCTTTTGCATGGCGGCGATAAACTCGGCGACTTTTTCCACATCAATGGGTTTTTCAGCTTCGCTAAACGATACATTCAATTCCATGATCTCAACCTTTTTTCAGATAAAACACGATGCTTTTGCCGATCAGCGGATTCAGCGCCGTCTCCAACATCCGCACCGCTTTTGGCTTACAAAACATATCCCACACCAGAAACTTATGATAAAGCCGCACAAAGATATTCTCTTCATTTTTAATGCCGACCATGCATTTGAGCCACCAGTAAGGAGCATGAAGCGCGTGCTTGTAGTTGATCTTCCAGCATTGCATGCCGTGCCCGGTTAGCATCACTTGCAGCTTTTTCTTTTTATAGATGCGAATATGTCCACCTTCATCGTTGGAATACGCGGGAGAAATGAGCCAGCAGATGCGTTCTGAAAAATAGCGGGGAACACTGACAACCAGATTTCCCTCAGGCTTTAAAACACGGATCAGTTCTTTGAGGGCGGCTTCATGTTCCGGGATATGCTCTAATACTTCCGAGCAAATAACACAATCGAAAGATTCAGATTCAAAAGGCAGCAAGGTAATGTCGGCGCAGGTTACATTATAGTTCGGGGAGAGAGCATCCGGCATGTTTTTTAGCGCTTCGAGGGCTTCAGCCACATCGGATGGATTGCGATCAATGCCGACAATTTTCAGGCCCGGCAGCATCGCCAGCGCGCGCAAATGCCTTCCACTGCCACATCCGGCGTCCAGCACGACAAAGCCCGGTTTCAACTTCAATTCATGAAGATCGACGGTGACCATTTATTGCCTCACGATAGACATCCACAACTTCCTGTGCGGCTTTCTTCCAGCTGAAAACCGAGTTGACACGCGCAAGCCCGGCCTGTGCGTACTTTTTTCTATCATCGGAAGAATCAAGCAAGTGCGAAATCGCACGGGCAAGCGCATCGGCATCGCCCGGCGGGACGATCATGCCCGCATCCCCCACAACTTCCGGCAGAGCGCCGCCGGACGTGGAAATGAGCGGCACACCGCAGGCCATCGCCTCGGCGGCGGGAATGCCGAACCCTTCATACAAAGACGGCACAACCGCTATCGTTGATTTGGCGTAGTAATCGGCAAAATCCTCGTTGTCGATGCGTCCGGTAAAGTGAACAACATCACCTACACCCAGTTTAACCACCAGATTTTCGATGATGCCGTTTTGCTTGGGCTGGCCGATCACGGTCAGATGAATGGGTCGGCTTTTGCGGATTTGCGCCACTGCTTCCAGAAGAAAATTCAGACCTTTGAGCGGCGTGTCGGCGCTGTTGGTTACAATCAACGCATGATCCGGTCTGGCACCGTTTTGCTTGGGATAAAAAAATTCATTGTGAATGCCATTATGCACCACGCGGAATTTATTTTCATCAAGGTTAAATTCCTTGGCAATGTCTTTTTTCGTAAATTGCGACACGGTAATGATGTGGGAAAATTTTTTCGCCACTTTCAACTGCATATTGATAAACGAGTACCAGCGGAACACACGAAACCTCTGGCGGAGCGTTTTGGCAACTTTGTAGTCTTCCTGACGATCCACCGTGATCGGATGATGTATCGTGACAATGGTCGGCATCACTTTTTCGGCCAGACGGCCAATGCCATAAGACAAACACTGATTGTCGTGAACGATGTCATAGTCTTTTCGATGTTTTTTCAGATAGTCATAAACCCGCTCGCCGAAGGTCAGGGGCTCCGGAAAGCTGCCTGCGCAAACATTCAAAAACTCGTACATGTTGAGCGGACGCGCCAGATCACGGACTCTTTCCGGACGAAAAAGATGATCCGGATGATAAAGATCAAGACTCGGCATCGGAATCAGACGGACATTGTCGTCCAGATGGGGATAAGGCGGCCCGGAAATGACATCCACGCTGTGTCCTTCGTCGACCAGCGCTTTGCTTAAATGTTTGATGTAAACGCCCTGCCCGCCGCAAGTGGGATTGCCCCGATAAGTCAACAAACAAATTTTAAGCGGCTTGGAAGTGGAACCTTTTTTCACGAACATAACCTTTGAACAAGCTTTTGAGAATTTTCAAACATGACGGCTATTTCTTCTTCCGACAAACCCGCGCCGCGCGCAATGCTGGTTGCCATCTGTCTTCCGACAAAATCGCCGGGTGCGTGCGCGTCGTTGTTAAGTACAAGTTTTACACGATGCTTCCTGGCCATTTGTGCGACGTGGCCGTTTGCGAGCGCATGCCCTCTGCGCGTTGTGATCTCCAGACAGACGCCTTTTTCAGCGGCCAACACTGCTTCTTCCGGCGTGATCAACCCGGGATGTGCAAGAATATCAACGCCGGCCTGAATGGCCGCCAGATTCGTTCCCGGCGGAACCGGTTCGATCAATGTCTCGCCATGGACAACAACAATTTTCGCGCCGAGCCCTCTGGCCTCGGCGGCAAGCATGGCAATGTCCGCGGGATCAACATGGGTCAGTTCCAAGCCGGGAATGACCTGAATTTTACCCCGCAGTGTAATCTGCGAACTGGCTTTGATCATCCGGGGAATTATAAAATCGATATTGGAATAATCCGCATGATCGGTGATGGCGATGATCTTGTATCCGGCGGCATAGGCCCGCTGTGCGGACTCCGCCGGAATCAGTTCACCGTCACTAAAAATGGAATGTGTATGAAGATCAATCACTTGAATTATCCGATCCGTGTATTTCAACGCTTTTAAACTTGTAGTCATTTAGCAAATTTATAACCGGTAGTCAACAAAGATCATGAAATTTCGACAAGATAAAAAAGAACGAGCGTTCTTCGAAAGGACAGGCTAATCCTTAAAGCGCAAGCGTCGTCGGCAGCAGGCCTGTTCAAATAGTCACCTTTGATTCTTATTGGCAGACGACCAAAAGATGAAAATATTTCAAATAATGCCGGATGTTGCGACGCACCCCACAACGCAGTCATCGGTGCGCCACACCATATTTTGTGGTCAAGATTTCCTTGACACACAAGATCTTGTATCTTATACTCCCCATTGTAAAAGAAACTTTTATGACGGGTTGGGAATGTTTCAGAGCCATTCGAGGCAGATGCAGTTTGCCCGGTTTTAATTTTCTTAGATACTTCAGTCGCCTTTTATATTCAGGGAGACTGTTACAAAACCGATAAGCGGGAAGATAGTTTAAACGATCCAGGCATGGTTTTCAGGTTCTTTATTGTTGGGGATGACTTCTTTACCCCATAGGCAATCAAATGTAAAAAGGATTTGTTGAAAATATCTTCATGATAATGGATGAGAAAAAAATCAGCCAGGATTTTCTGGCAAAACTCAATGCCCTTGAGAAACTTTCGGCTAGAACGCCCCTGCTTCCTCCGTGGCTCTTCCAGCATGACGACTTACTCAAATCCCTCGAATCCGCAAAACGTCTCGAACAGAAAAGCATCCTCAACTCGATTAATTACATTAATTTCAGTGATGGTCGTGTTTTCGTCCTTTTGAACCACCATATTTATAAAGAGGGTATCCTTCTTAAAGCCATCCCGGAACCGTGCATGGGAGCAACTGTTACATTTCATTGGATGGAAGACTATTCAGCGAGTTTAAAATTAAACGACTTCATATTTCAGTACATCATTATCATTGATGGCCAATCGATCATTTTAATACCCGCCAAGTTAATACACATAGACGATAGCGGTTTTCGAGTTCAGCTAGGAGAGCTTGGATTTGCCGTTGGCCGGAGGCAGGCGAAACGTTATATATGCAATGATGTCAGAACAGATCTCAAACAAAGCGGCTTTGTATCATCAGGAGTGCTAATTGACTTCAATCCGTTGGGATTTCGGGTTCGAGTCCATTCGGATCCTCTGGGCTCTTTTAATTGGTTTAATCCGGACCGACCGATTACTGTAGACATATATCAGAATGAAAAAATGATTTTCTCCGGTCCGTGCGGAATCATACGCCAGAACAAGGGCTCGGGGCCAAGGGAAATGGTATTGTCGAGTACCGATGATGCAATCAATCGTTTTAGAAAAAAACCGATCCGTAATCCCCGAAGGCAGATTACTCCTCCCCCGACCATTACCTTTGATCATCCTTTTTTCAAAAACAAGATGCATCGTGAAGTTCATGACATTTCGAACTTAGGTCTTTCCGTGCTGGAGACTGTACATGATGGCGTATTAATGGTCGGAATGATTATACCCGAACTAACCATTACCTTTCCCGGGGCGTTGCAATCAACGATTAAGTGTATCGGGCAGGTTGTTTATCGTCAAAGCGACCCTGAAAAAGGCATATTATGCGGGATTGCCATCCTGGATATGGACATAGAAAACCATAGCCATCTCACGCATATCATCAGCGTTTTGGCTGAGCCTCACTCCCGCCTTTCACAGGAAGTTGATACGGATGAACTCTGGAAGTTGTTTTTTGATACAGGTTTTATGTATCCTGAAAAATACCAGCACATCCACGCAAATCGTCAAGAACTGAAAGACGTATATAAAAAACTTTACAAGAACAATCCGGATATCGCAAAGCATTTTACTTATGAGAAAAACGGCCAAATACTGTCTCATATTGCCATGCTTAAGGCATACACCAAAACCTGGGTCATGCATCATCACGCAGCCCGAATCACGGAAAATAATTATACCGGACTAAAAGTATTAAGACAGCTTGTTCATTATCTCAATGGGTTAAGCAGATTGCCTTCGGCAAAAACGGATTTTGCCTTAGGCTACTATCGCCCTCAGAACGAATTCCCTGATCTCGTATTTGGTGATTTTGCACGAGAACTTAATGATCTGAATGGATGTTCCCTTGACCTGTTTTCTTACACCACCTTTTCAACAAAAGAAAACGATATTCCATTGCCTCACGGATGGTCCTTATCAGAGTGTTCGCCTTCAGATATTTGGGAATTAGAAAGATTTTATCATCATCATTCCGGAGGCTTGCTACTCGATGCCATGGGGCTTAAGAACTGCACAATGGTTGATGAGGCCTTGGAAGGCCGTTATAAGCAGTTGAGTCTTTTTAGAAAATGCAATGCCTACTCTTTAAGCTATCATGGTGAGTTAAATGCCGTCATCATCGTCGATCAGTCGTCACCGGGCTTAAACCTTTCAGATCTATTAAACGGCATGAAGGTCATCGTTACCAAGCCTGATTACTTAGGATGGCATATCCTATACGCCGCGGTATCTCGCCTTGCGAAAGTATTTTCTTACCCCGAAATCCCGCTTCTAATTTTCCCTTCGGAATACGTGAAGATGCAAAATATTTCCTATGAAAAGGAGTATCAGATGTGTATTATCAATTTGAGGGACAATGAAAATGATTATACGGAATATTTATCGAAGAGATTCCGACTGCGATTAAAATAGACATGGCAATGAATTAGCAATATGAATGATAGCCCATTATACAGCAGCAGAATTATAAATACCTATATCGATTATTTAAAGAAGAACTATCCTGAAATTAATGCAAAAGAACTTCTGGATTATGCAGGAATTACCTTCTCTGAGCTTGAAGAACAGGCGCATTGGCTTACTCAACTCCAAGTTGATCGCTTCCAAGACATTTTAATCGAAAAGACAAAAAACAAGAACATTGCTCGTGAAGCGGGTCGATTTTCTATATCTTCTGGTTCTTTTCGAACGCTAAGGCAGTATATCATTGGCTTTTTAACGATAAAACAAGTGGGCACAGTGCTGGAAAAGTTTACGACCCATATCACACGCGGGTCCACCTTCAAGGCCAGAACCATAGGGCCGAATAACTTCGAAGTTACTGTAACACCCATGCCCGGTGTTCATGAAAAACCCTACCAGTGCGAAAACCGACTTGGAATACTGGAAGGTTTGAGTGCGGCAATAACCAAAGACATGCCTGATATTGAACACCCCGTTTGTATCCATAGGGGTGGAGATTGCTGCAAATATATTTTGATATTGCAAAGGAAGAAGCCCTTCCTGTTGAGGAGAATTAGAAACTATGCCGTATTAATATCTCCCATTGTATTGTTGGTCCTTTATTTCCTGATGCCATTAGTTCCATTTTTTCTAATTGCACTGTCAATAGCCACGGTTCTTCTTCTCGTTTCTGATTACTGTGTGCATCTCGAAAAGAAAGAGCTTACGATACTGATGGAAAACCAAGGAAATGCGGCCGGGCAGCTTCTGAACCAAATTGAGATGCGTTATAATGAGTCGTTGCTTGTCCAGGATATAGGACAGGCTGCATCGATGATCCTGGATCCCGGGAAACTTTTAAAATTCATCATGGAAGCTCTCAAAAAACGTCTCGATTTTGATCGCGGCATGATCATGCTTGCCAATAAGGATAAAACAAGGCTTGTTTATGCCTTCGGTTACGGCTACAAAACGGAGTACGAAGAATATTTAAAATCTACCGAGTTTCATTTAGATAATCCCCAGTCCCGTGGAACATTCATAGAAACGTATCGAAAGCAACAGCCGATCATCATAAATGACCTGTCTGAAGTAAGGGATAATCTTTCACCGAGAAGCCAGGAATTTTCCCGAAAGCTCGGAGCTGAATCATTTATTTGCGTACCCATCATCTATGAAGGCGAATCAATGGGCATCCTGCTCGTTGATAACATTCAATCCAAAAGGCGCTTAACCCAGAGCGATGTCAATCTGCTCATGGGCATTGCACCTCAAATTGGCATCAGCCTCAACAATGCCATGTCTTACCAGAAAATCCAGGAAAGCGAGGAGCGCTTCAGGTCGCTTAGTGAAAATGCGCCGGACATCATTTACACATTGAGCGTTCAAGGCATATTCACTCACATCAACCCTGCCTGGGAGAGGATATTGGGGCATCAAAAAGAAGAGGTCGTCGGGAAACGATTTACTGATTTCATTCGGGAAGAGGATGCCCCATATTATGTGCGAATTTTAAAGCAGATCCGGAATAATAAAGAAACTGTTCGGGACATCTTAGGGATCATTTTACACAAAAATGGATCGGAGAAGTTTTTTAATATCAGCGGCGCGCCGAATATGAATTCAGAAGGTCAGGTTACGGGTATTGTCGGAACATTTAAAGATATTACCGAACTTAGAAACTCAGAAGAAAGTTATCGGTTATTTATTAACGGCACAGACGATATGGCCTATCTCAAGGATGGTCAATTCCGCTACATATTCATCAACAGGGCCGCTGCAAAGTTTTTCAATCGGGATGAAGAAGACATTATCGGCAAAACGGATTTCGATCTTCTACCGGAAGATATGGCAATGATATATAAAAAATCCGATGAAAGTGCACTTAGCGCCGAAGGCGTCTTTGTTACCGAAGAAATAATCAATCAACGCGCTTATGAGTTGAGAAAATTCCGGATCAAACTGGTTGACGGTCAAACAGGCGTTGGTGCTTATATGCGCGATATCACGCAGCATAGAGACCTGGAATCACGTTTGCTGCAGGCGCAAAAAATAGAGGCGATCGGAACGCTCGCGGGCGGGATTGCGCACGATTTCAATAATCTGCTCATGGGCATCCAGGGATACACCTCCCTGCTTTTGATCGATTTAAAGGATCGACATCCCGATTATGAAAGGGTCAAGAGCATCCAGGATCAGGTCAGAAGCGGCGCTGACTTGACGAAACAGTTATTGGGTTTTGCAAGACAAGGGCGATATCAGGTAAAACCAGTCAATATAAATAATCTAATCAGAGAATCCTCTTCCATGTTTGGAAGGACAAAAAAAGAAATCAAGATTCACGAGTATTATCAAAATGATGTCTGGACGGTCGATATCGATCAGGGGCAGATAGAACAGGTCTTGCTGAATCTCTACGTAAATGCATGGCAAGCCATGCCGGGCGGCGGGGATATTTATCTCAGGACGGAAAATGTTGCTCCTGTGGATGAATTTCTCCAGGCTCACAATATTTGGTCCGGGAAATATGTAAAAATAACAGTCATCGACACAGGCATCGGAATGGATGAGGACACCCGCATCCGGATCTTTGAGCCTTTTTTTACAACCAAAGAAATGGGCAGGGGCACCGGTTTGGGACTTGCATCCGCTTATGGAATCATTAAGGGACATAATGGCTTCATCGATGTTTCGAGTAAGCCGGGACGCGGAACGTGTTTCATGCTGTATCTTCCCGCTTCCGATCATGAGGTCCTGGACGAAGCGCCGACCGAGGAAGTTATCGTGCCGGGCAAGGAAACAATCCTTTTGGCTGATGATGAAGAAACAGTTCTGGAGGTGACCAAAGAAATCCTCGAATCCCTTGGATATAAGGTACTATCTGTCCATAATGGTCGAGAGGCAATCCAAGTGTACAAAGCAGAAGGCAACAGAATTGATTTAATCATCCTCGATATGATCATGCCGGGCATGGGCGGCGGAGAAGCTTTTGAAATATTGAAAGATATGAATCCTGATGTCAGGATTATCCTTTCCAGCGGCTACAGTGCCGATGGACAGGCAAAGGAGATTTTGGAAAAGGGTGTTAAGGCTTTCCTCCAAAAACCTTTCCAGATCCATGAGCTTTCCCGGACGGTCAGAGAGGCTCTTGACACCTGACGGCTCTTTTCAGATCAGTACACACGGCCTGTCATTGAGGAATCAAATTGTAAATCTTTTGTGCGCGTTCGAATGCGTTGTGGATCGTTAACATTCTGAATGAAATTTATTATTTCCATCGCCACATCTTTCGGCTTTTCAAATTGAACAGCATGGCCGCTGCTAAGGAAGGCCAGCCGGTTCATATCTCCATGTTCAAACATGTGACCGATCAATTGCAGTACTTTTTTATTATCCACAATTTGATCTTTTTTAGCCATCAAGGCGAGTAAAGGAAGTCTATTCTGTAATATGGCAAAACAGGAAAGCTCCTGAATCTCATGCATGATGCTTGCAGAATTTAAAGTGATCATGGTGGTTTTCAGTTCGTCCTTGTCGATATAATCCAGCCATTCATCGACCTGCGTGAAGTCGGATCCTTCCATGGGGATCGGCATACAGGCATGCTGGCGTTCCGGTTTCAATTTGAATTCCCCTATGATGTCCATTAGGATCTTTTCCGTTACGTTTAATACGGATCGAAATCTTTCGTTCCAGAAAAAACCCGGTGCCAGAAGGATCAGACTGGAAAGGGCATCTTCGATCTTGGCTGCTGCAACGGAAGCATATTGTGCTCCCTGACACCAGCCCGCCAAATGGACACGAGAAAAGTTTCGCTTCAGATATTCAATTTGATGCACCACGTCGTCGATCACCGCGTGGACTGAACCTAAATCTCCACGATGATCATTCAAGCCGCAACCGCGGCGGTCGGATGCCATAACGGTCATGTCCGGCGATATCATGCGCAGGTGTTTTGCCAGCGGCGCCAGCCATCCCGAGTGGCTCATGCCTCCATGTAAAATAAGCACAACGTCTTGACCACTTTGTTCGCCCCAGGTGCGGTAGTGAATATTATACTTGTCCGGCATTTCTAAAGAGCATATCTTAGGCTGATCGTTGGTCCGAACGATGGGCATACGGCACTGCAGCCCGAATCCTTTGTCCCAGTTTTCGGCTGGAACAATTTTTACGCCTTGATCTGTTTTAAGATAATAGGGAAAATTGAGATCCAGCCGTCCTTCGCGTCCGAATTTCAACATGGGATCGACGGGTTCCCGGCCGATGAGATAATCACCGAAGGCCCCTTCCTGGGCAATGAGATTATTGCCTGCGGCAGAAGCTGCAATAAAAGCCGCTCGAGTCAGAAGCGACGTTTCACCGACATGGCAGCCGATGATAATGGGCCAATTCAATTTCTTTATTTCAGAAATAAGCTTTACCGCTCTTATAATACCTCCCACGCGTGAAATTTTTATATTAGCAATGAAATTACCCGGCTGGTTTTTGAAAAGCGCTAAGTCCTTCCGCGTGCAGAGGCTTTCGTCGAGAATAACCGGCAGTCCGGTCAATGTGCTGACTTGATTTAAATCTGAGACGTTTTTTGCCGCCACTGGTTCTTCGATGGCAAAAAATCGGTTTGAGCCGATTGCTTTTAGATAAGCGATGGCGTCATCGGCCCTGTCTTTCCACAAATTGTTTGCATCCAGGCGGATTCGAACATCCTTCGCACGGTGTTGCTTGGATAATTCTTCCAGGATGTCGACCTTTTCTCTGTCCCGATCCAGATTGCCGCTTATTTTTATCTTATAATCCGACAGACCGCGAATGAGGTATTTATCGGCCAGGAGAGTATAGGTCCACTTTTTATCGTCTCCCAAAACGGCTGTGTAGCGGCCGCCTAGTTTGAAGTTTTCGATGCCCAGCAGGGTCTCCACGTTACAATTTTTTTCTTTGGCAAAGAGATCAAGAAACGCCATTTCGATTGCGCACCACGCCGATGGGTATTTGTCTATCACCGCATCATTGTTTTCAGCCCACTGAGTCAACTCATCCAGGCTATGAATTTCAAATTCGCCATTTGCGTACTGTTCTTTTACCCATGTAATACTCGATTCTAAGTCATCTCCTGCGACATAAGACCTCGGGCAGCCTTCACCAAATCCTGCTTCGCCGTTTTTTGTGATTTTTATCCAGATGCTTTCTCCTTCATATCGGGTTGCGGCAGCATGGCGTATGGTTGTTTTTAAGCTCAACTTTAATGGGTTCACTTCGACATGGATTCTATTCTTGATCATGAGGTATTCTCTTCCCCTTAGCTGATGCGGTATTCAAAGGATAATGGTTAAGGAAGTATATTTGGCTCATAAAAGCGTGTCAAGAGAATTAACCGAAAGGGAATTCATATTCAACAACTTGCAAATCATTGAGAATGCCAGTTATTACGGATAATGCAGTTGGCATTGGGAATTCCGTCCTTGTGTTTAAAAAAACCGACCCAGGGCGGTCAACAGGCGCCTTCTGCTCACCGGCGCCTCCTCTTTCTATTTCCACTTCTCCGATGTTTCCGGCTCCCAGGATGCAGGCGTTACGGAACAGTTTTCATCCATTGCGTTGATGGCGGCCATATCGGCTGTAGCAATTTCAAAATCAAAAATATTGGCGTTTTCAATGATGCGTTCCTGATGAACAGACTTCGGAATAATCACCATTTCACTTTGCAGCGCCCAGCGCAACATGATCTGTGGAGCCGTCTTGCCGTATTTTTTGCCGATAGCAATCAGACGCTCATCGCTCAATCGCTTGCCGCGACTCATCGTGCTGTAGGATTCCACTAAAATGCCGTGTTTTTTGCAGTAATCAACCAGAGGCTTTCTTTGAATAAAAGGGCTGGTTTCAATCTGATTGACGGCGGGAACGACATCGGTCGTTGCCAGAAGTTCTTCCAGGTGTCGAATCATGAAATTGCTGACACCGATGGCCCGGGCTTTGCCGGACTCCTGCAACTTCACCAGCGCCTTCCAGGTTTCATTTCGGAGACCCGACACAGGCCAGTGAACCAGATATAAATCCATATAGTCCATTTTCAGCCGGTTTAGGCTGTCATCAAAGGCCTTGAGTGTGGACTCATAACCCTGATCATCATTCCAGACTTTGGTGGTGACAAAAATCTCCGGACGCGGCACACCGCTTTCTTTAATGGCGATTCCCACATCTTCCTCATTATTGTAGATCCGGGCCGTGTCGATATGACGATACCCCGCCGCAAGCGCAAAGCGGACGGCGTCCTGCGTGATCTTGCCGACTTCGGATAAGAAGGTGCCCAGGCCAAACCAGGGCATATTTGTTTTGTTGTTGAGGGCCGCAGTGGATGTGAGTGTATATTTCATCATTCGTCTCCTTGTCTTATTTCTTCAACAGCATGAACGTTGCCGACACGCGGCAGATTTTTTTCCCCGTACCGTCGGTGACCAGGCAATCCCCTATCATCAGATTGCGGCCTTTTTTGAACACGGTGGCCTCCGCAATCAGCTCACCCGAATCCACACCCGCCAGAAAACTACTTTTGAGCTCGATTGTGGTGAGGCCTTCTTCAGGGCTGAGCTGCGTCATCATCGCATGCGCAATCGCTTCGTCGGCAAGCGCGACAATCAGCCCGCCCTGCATGGTCTTAGCCCCTTGCAGATATTCGGGCCGCACCGGCATTTTGAAGCAGGTGCGTCCCCGTTCCAGTTCTGAAAGTTTGATGTCTAAGAACTCCAGAAAAGGATTTAAACCTTTTTTCCCTGCACGCAAATGCTCCAGATAATCAGTATAATTTAAAATTGGACAAGTCCTCCTTGATCAAATTTCAGGTCGCCGCATTGTAATCCGCGGGATTCAGCGGTGAGCCCGCAACAAACGCCCGGGTTGCCAGTTCTCGATCCAGCATGATCAAGCCTTCTTTGGACGCCCCCACCATTTCCATTTCCCGAAGAATTTTTTCAGCATTTTTTTCCTCCTCTATCTGCTCATTGATGAACCAGATGAGCATCGGTTCAGAGGCATAATCATTTTCTTCGCGCGCTATTTTCATCAGATTATTAATTTTGCCGGTAATGAATTTTTCATGTTCGAGTGTATCCTGCCAGGCTTCCAGAGGGCTTTCCCATTTTGCCTTGATTTGCTTCAAATCCATCAGAAAGACCTGACCGCCGCGATCCAGAATATGATCGTAAAATTTCATAGCGTGAATCATTTCCTCGTGTGCCTGGGTGCGCATCCAATGCGCCATGCCGTCCAGATTCTGTTCGGAAAAATAGGCGGACATGGACAGATAAATGTAAAAAGACTCCATCTCATTCTTGATCTGGGCATTCATGGCACTTCTGGTTTTTTCTCCGATCATAAAACCTTCCATCCTTTCAGGTTAAGTAAACATGATATTTTTTTGATTTATAAACGACGCGATAAATATTCAAATACTTTGACGGATTTATAATCTAATTTAAAAAATATGCCAATACTTTTTACAGATCCCCCCACCCCGATCCCATAGGAATGGTGGATTGAATTATAATGCGCTTTTTGATAAGCTCCCTGAAACTATTGAGTTGATGGGCTGGCGCAAATCAGCAAAATCATCATTTAGGACAGAATCATACAACCCAATATGAAAAAGACCATAGCCGGATCTATACTAATCTTCTTTATTTTTTCCACGCTTAACATTGCTTGTGCGAAAAGCCTTGAGCTGATGAGCAGATCCAGTGAATATACCGTTGAAATAAAACTGGACAGAAACCCTCCCATCGTCGGCGACCACCTGATGGAAATCAAAATAAAAGATATCCGCGGACAGGTGGTGAGCGGACAAGAAATATTTGTCAACTATTACATGCTGCCGATGCCCCGTATGGCGCCGATGAATTACACCGTTCCGGCAAAGGCGCAAAAAAACTACTACCAGGCCTCCATGAACTTCATCATGTCCGGCCCCTGGGTTATCGCCATCAAAATACCTGCTGCCGGAAAAACACGAACCATAAAATTCAACATCGATGTTCAGTAAATTAAATCCATTTCTATTTACCTACCATTAATCTATCAGGCAGCAGCAAACCGTTCCGGTTTTATTGATAGGTTTATCCTGCCATTTACCAGCCATTCTTCTAGGATTGTCACAAACAGAATTAATCTTTAATATGCATAAAAATTAAGGAGATATTCATTATTTAGCAATTTCACAATTGATGATAGTACTGAAATATTAATCATTTAACTTAACCCATCGCACAAGGAACACATTCAACCGTCGAAACGATGAAAGGGATTGTATGCCTGCACGGAATTTGTTTTCAAAAAAGAGGGTGAATAAATCCATTTTATATAGGTTTCTTTCTGTGGCTGCCGCCGTTATCATCATCGTCAGCCTGTCGTTTACAGCCGGTTATCTGGTCCACAATGCCAAACAGGCGGAAATCCCTAAAATACAGACGCAGGTTGCCGCTGAATTCCAGGATGATCAACTCGATGATGACGAAGAATTACCTCCCGGCATGGTCCGGGTTAGCCCGGCTAAACAGCAGATGATGGGAATCAAGCTGGGTGTCGTGAAGAAAACGGCCTATACACATCTTCTGAAAGTTCCAGGCCGGGTGGTCGCGGATGAAACCAAAGTCTACCGGATTAACGCCGCCATAGAAGGCTGGATCACCAAGGTCTACGACAATACGACAACCGGCGGCATCGTCAAAAAAGATCAGTTACTCGCCCTTTACGCAAGCCCTAATTTTCTGACCGCTCAGCAGGCCTATCTTAATGCGCTCGCGGCACAGGAACGATCCGCACTTACGGTTCGCGAGAAAGTTCAGCAATTAACGCGTCCAGAAAGAACCACCAAGCAATACAAGGACACACTGAGTTCTCTGGGTATGACGGATACACAGATTGATCAAATCACGGAAAGCCGTGATTGGGACGCATATGTCCAGATCAGAGCGCCCGGACCGGGCTTTATCCTGCAGCGTAAGATCTCGGAAGGCCTGAGGTTTGATAAAGGGACTGAACTTTATACGATTGCTGATCTCTCACGAGTCTGGATCAGCGCAGACCTCTATGAAAATGACGCATTCTATTTTCAGCCCGGTAAAATCGTGCAGGTCATGCTGCCCGGCCAAAGTAGGAACTGGACGGCTAAAATCAGCAACATCCTGCCTCAATTCGATCCCGCGTCCCGCACCTTAAAAGTACGACTGGAAGCTAATAATCCCGGATATCTCCTCCGGCCGGATATGTTTGTCGATGTGGAATTACCCATCACAACGAAGCCATGTATTTTTATCCCTGCTGATGCCATCCTGGATACCGGACTTAAGAAAACCGTTTTTGTGATGCGTGGACAGGGATCATTTGAACCTCGCAGAGTCACGACGGGCCGTCGTCTGGGTGGCTTCATTGAAATTGAACAAGGACTTGGTGAAGGGGAGCGGATTGTGCTTGCCGGAAATTTTCTCCTCGACGCGGAAAGTAAAATGGAGCTTTCCGCCGTCGGCATTAATACGGCACTGGAGACCGATCCCGTATGCGGATCGAAAATATCGCCCAAAAAAGCGCACAACGCAGGAAGGAAAAGCTTGTACAAGGGGACCGCGTATTACTTTGACTCCGACAAATGCAAGCAACTCTTCGACCGCAGCCCGGAAACCTACACCCCAAAAGCCGGAGCCGGTAAATGATAAACCGAATCATTGACTTTTCCGTCAACAATAAATTTATCGTCTTTGCCCTGGTGTTCTTTGCATGCATCGCCGGATGGTGGTCCATGAAAAACGTCGCGCTCGACGCAATCCCCGATCTCAGCGACACGCAGGTGATCGTTTATTCGCGTTGGGACCGCAGTCCGGACATTATCGAAGATCAGGTCACCTACCCTATCATCACTGCCCTCCTGGGTGCGCCGCACGTCAAAACCGTCCGTGGTTTTTCCGACTTCGGGTATTCCTATGTCTATGTCATTTTTGATGACGACACGGATATTTACTGGGCGCGATCCCGCGTTCAGGAATATCTTGCCACTGTTTTGCCTAATCTTCCACAAGGCGTCAGAACGGAATTGGGGCCGGATGCGACTGCCCTGGGATGGATTTACCAGTATGTTCTCGTCGATGAATCCGGCAAAAGGAGTCTGGCGGAGTTGCGCTCGATTCAGGATTGGTACTTGCGCTACTGGCTCAAATCAGTTCCCGGTGTCGCCGAAGTCGCCCCGATCGGCGGCTTCAGCAAACAATATCAGATTAATGTCAATCCCAACCGGCTTCAAGCTTATGGTATTCCGATCAAACGTGTGATTGAAGCGGTCAGAGACGGCAACAGAGAAGTCGGCGGGCGTTTAATTGAATTGGGCGGGTCCGAATACATGATCCGTGGCCGCGGCTATGCCAATACTCTTCAGGATTTTGAGAACATCGTTCTATCAGCCAGCAATAACGGCACACCCATTCGAATTAAAGATATCGGACAGGTTGTCCATGGGCCGGATTGGCGCCGTGGAATCGTCGATCTTGATGGTCAGGGAGAAGCCGTTTCCGGCATCGTTGTCATGCGCCACGGTCAAAACGCCCTTGATGTAATTAGGCGGATTAAAAACAGAATCAAAGAAATCGAGCCGGGACTGCCTGCGGGCGTCAAGATCGTACCCATTTACGACCGTTCGGATCTGATTAAACGCTCTATCGACAACTTGAAGTTCACCATTGTCGAAGTCATCCTTGTTGTTGTGCTGATTATTATGCTTTTTCTCTGGCATCTGCCCAGTACTGTCATTCCTATTATTACCATCCCTGTCGCGGTTTTGATTTCTTTTGTCCCATTTCGTTTGATGGGGGTCACGGCAAATATCATGTCGCTTGCCGGAATTGCCATTGCTATCGGCGCTCTGGTTGACGCCTCCATTGTTGTCGTCGAGCAGACGCACAAAAATCTGGAAGAATGGGAAAAAGAAGGCAGAAAAAAAGACAGCCGCGAAGTGATTATTACGGCCATCAAACAGGTGGCGGGACCCAGTTTCTTTGCTCTGTTGGTCATTGCCGTCGCTTTTTTACCCGTTTTGACGCTCACGTCGCAGGAGGGAAAACTCTTCAAACCCCTGGCGTACACAAAAAACCTTTCGATGATTATTGCAGCATTTCTGGCAATCACACTGGATCCGGCACTCCGTGTGTTTTTGGGTCATCGAAAAGTTTTCAGCTTTCGCCCCCGATGGATCGCCCGCCCGCTCTCAGCGATTTTTTCCGCACCGATCCGTCAGGAAGAAAAACATCCGATCAGCCGTTTTCTCACCCGTATTTATATGCCGGTTCTGAACTGGTGTTTGCGGCATCAGGTTATGGTCGTCTCCGGTGTTTTGTGTCTAATGCTGGCAAGCATTCCCGTCTACCGTCAACTGGGCTCCGAATACATGCCGCCGCTTGAGGAAGGTTCCATCCTTTACATGCCAACGACTGTCCCCGGCATATCCATTACAGAAGCCGGCAAGCTTTTGCAGGTCACCGACCGCATCCTTAAACAATTTCCGGAAGTCGACCGGGTCCTCGGAAAAGCCGGACGAGCAGATACGGCAACGGACCCTGCGCCTCTTTCCATGCTGGAAACGTTGATTACTCTCAAACCGAAAGACCAATGGCGGCAAAAGGAGACGTGGTATTCCTCGTGGGCGCCCGACTGGAGTAAAGTTTTTCTAAGAAGGATTACGTCCGACCATATTACGCAAGATGAATTGATTCGTCAGATGAACGATGCCTTAAAATTTCCGGGTCTGGCCAATGCCTGGACCATGCCGATCAAAGGACGCATCGAAATGTTAAGCACCGGGCTGCGCACGCCTATTGGAATCAAAATATCTGGATCAGATCTGGACACCATAGAGGAAATCGGCTCAAAGGTGGAAACCGTGCTTTCCAAAGTGCCGGGTACTCGCGGCGTATTTGCTGAAAAAACCGGCAGTGGCTATTTTCTCGACATCCGATGGCGGCGCGACAACATCCAGCGCTACGGTTTGAGTATGAACGAGGTTCAAGATGTCGTAGCCGGCGCCATTGGCGGAGAAAATGTAACCACCGTCATCGAAGGAAGAGAGCGCTATCCGGTCAATGTGCGCTACATGAGTGACTTTCGCTCGGATCTCGGTTCCATGGAAAGGATACTGATACCTGTCGCTGACGGTCAAAAGAACGTTTCACTATCTCAGCTCGCCGACATCAGCCTGACCGAAGGGCCTTCGATGATCCGCAACGAAGACGGGCTATTAACCGGTTATGTCTATGTGGACATTGGGGGGCGGGATCAGAATGGTTATATCGAGGAGGCATCGCGGACGCTGAAAGACAAAGTATCGCTTCCGGCGGGTTTCACGCTGCTCTGGAGCGGGCAGTACGAAGCGACCCATAGAATTACGGACCACCTGAAGGTTGTAATTCCTCTCACACTTTTTTTGATCTTCGTCCTGTTATACCTGAACACACGATCTCTGACCAAAACATTCATTATTCTGTTAGCGGTGCCTTTCTCCGCCATCGGCGCGTTCTGGTTCCTGTATTTTCTCGGATACAATATGAGCACCGCCGTCTGGATCGGCTTGATTGCGCTTTTAGGCGTCGATGCGGGAACCGGTGTTTTCATGCTGCTGTATCTGGATCTCGCCTATGAACGAGCGCAAAAGGAAGGCCGTCTTGCCACGCTCACCGACTTAAAGGAAGTCATCCGCTATGGGGCGGCCAAACGTTTACGGCCGAAGTTTATGACGGTTATGGCTATGATGATCGGCCTTTTGCCGATCATGTGGTCTGTAGGCGCCGGAGCGGACGTCATGAAACGAATTGCAGCACCGATGATCGGAGGGATCCTGACGTCATTTCTTCTGGAATTGATGGTTTATCCCGTCATCTATCAAACATGGAAATGGAATTTTGTTCTTAAGAAAATGCTTCCAGGCGAGACAGACCGACTGACTTAGCAATGGATTCAAAGGAGGCTCTTATGAAAAAGATGTTGGTTTTATTGGTTTCAGTAATACTTGTTTTTACAGCGACAGGTTTAACCTTTGCGGATGACGACACAAAAACGCATCCAAGCTGCATCTACTGCGGCATGGACCGGATGAAATTCGCTCACAGCCGTATGCTCATTGAATATGAAGACGGCACAGCCGTCCCTTTTTGCAGCATTCACTGCGCGGCAGTCGACCTCGCGCTTAAAACTGATAAATCACCGAAATCAATCACGGTAGGTGATTATTCGACCAAAAAATTAATCAATGCTGAGAACGCCTTCTGGGTGTTGGGCGGCGCAAAAATGGGCGTTATGACGAAGAGAGCCAAGTGGGCATTTTCTACAAAAAAAGCCGCTGACAGGTTCATCAGCGGCAATGGCGGCAACCTGATCGGTTTTGACGACGCCCTGAAGGCGTCCTACGAAGACATGGATGCGGACACAAAAATGATTCGCAACAAGAAAAAGATGATGCGGATGCAGCCGGGTAATATGGATCCGCATGCACATTGATTGATCTTTGCATCAAAGAGCTTTACTGCAATGCAATCCATGGAAAAAAACAGACAAGCGATAATGTTTAAAATAGTGTTTCACAAAAAAATCCCAAGGAGTCTCTTATGAAAAAAATGTTGGTTTTATTGGTTTCAGTAATACTTGTTTTTACGGCGGCAGGTTTAACGTTTGCGGATGACGATACAAAAACACAACCCAGCTGCATCTACTGCGGCATGGACCGGGTGAAATTCGCTCACAGCCGCATGCTCATTGAATATGAAGACGGCACAGCCGTACCTTTTTGCAGCATTCACTGCGCGGCCGTCGACCTCGCTCTCAAAATCGACAAATCACCGAAATCGATCATGGTGGGCGACTATTCGACCAAGGAATTGATCAATGCAGAAAAAGCGTTCTGGGTGCTTGGCGGTAACAAAATGGGCGTCATGTCCAAAAGGGGAAAGTGGGCATTTGCCGCAAAAGAAAATGCCGACAAGTTCATCAGCGAAAATGGCGGCACGCTGATCGCTTTTGAAGACGCGTTAAAAGCTTCCTACGAAGACATGAATGCGGATACAAAAATGATCCGCGACAAGAGGAAGATGAAGCGGATGCAATCAAAGGATCAGCATCAACACGCACATTGATTAATCTTCGCATCAAAGGGTTTTTACGATTACCCTGTAACCGCTCAGAGCAGGAAACGGTTTGAGTATGAATAAATTTTGCAGAAAAACACTATGGATCGGAATGGTAACATGCCTGCTTGCGGTCTCGACGGTCTTCGCCGAACCCGCAAGCAAACTGAAGGTCAAAGCATCGGATAAATGTCCGGTATGCGGAATGTTTGTCGCGAAATATCCCGATTTCCTTGCTTATATGATCTTCAAAGACGGTTCCTATGCGGCGTTTGACGGCGTCAAGGATATGATGAAATGTTACCTGGATATGCCCCGGTATCTTCTCGCAAAGAAGACATCGGACATCAGCGCGATCTATGTGATGGACTACTACAGCATGCGCATGATTGATGGTCTCAAGGCATATTATGTTACCGGCAGCGACGTTCTGGGTCCCATGGGCCATGAATTGATCCCACATGAAAGCGATCGCAAGGCCAAAGAATTTTCGCAGGATCATTTGGGCAAGACCATCCTCAGGCTTCATCAAATCAGTCCGGCGATCGTCAGGGAGCTTGACCCATGACGTGCAGAAAATCAAATCTGTTTTTCTCTTTTCTGGCGCTCATGCTCATCATGATGGGCATGATGTTTCTTCATGCCGGCTATCGACAACAGAAAGCTGCGGGAATGCTTGATGAGAAGCGTGCATTCCTGCAGCGATTGCCTCTGACGGACCTGTGTCTCTTTACGGAAGCGAGCTATACTCGGCATTTGTCTCAGGCTGATCGTCACACGGCCTTTCAGGATTCGCCTATCGCCCTGGAACATTTCCCCTCAGGTTCCTTTCATCTGCCGCCATCTTCTTTGAGGAAGCCCCATGAATAAGTGGATAGAGAGACAGCGTAATATCACGGACTTTACCCTTTCTTCCCTGTGGCGAAGAAAAGGTAAAAATGCCATTCTCGTCATCGTGTATACGGGAGTCATCTTTCTGCTGGCGTCCGTTATTCTTTTTACCAATGCCCTGAAAAATGAAGCTGCGCATGTTTTGCAGGACTCACCGGAATTAATCGTGCAGCGTATGATGGGCGGCCGCCATGACGTCATTCCGGTGAAATATGCCGACAAGATCAGCAAGATCACGGGGGTCACCCACGCAACGCCCAGGCTTTGGGGTTATTACTATGACCCGATTGTTGGAGCAAACTATACGGTGATGGCGCCGGTTGATGCGACCCTCGAGAGCGGACAAATTATCATCGGCGCGGGCGTTTCCCGAATACGGCAGTCCTGGGCGGGTGACTCGCTCGAATTTCGCACGTTTGACGGAAAAATAATTTCGCTGACCATTAAAAATACTCTCTCTGCGGAATCAGAGCTTGTCTCCGCGGATCTGATTCTGATTTCGGAAAACGATTTCCGCCATCTCTTCGGCATGCCCAAGGACTTCGCAACGGACATTGCCGTGTGGGTAAAAAATCCGAAGGAACGGTCAACCGCTGCGCTCAAGGTGGCCCGCCTTTTTCCAGAGACGCGGCAGATATTGAAGGAAGAAATATTGCGGACGTATGATGCTGTTTTTGACTGGCGCAGCGGCATGATGATCGTGATTCTGACCTCGTCGCTGCTGGCTTTTTTGATCATGGCCTGGGATAAAGCTTCCGGGCTCGGCCCCGAGGAAAGAAAGGAAATCGGCATTTTGAAAGCCGTTGGCTGGGAAACAGGCGATGTGCTGATGATGAAGTTCTGGGAGGGAATGGTCATCTCACTATCCGCTCTTCTCACCGGCGTCCTTGCGGCCTACGCGCATGTCTATTTTGCATCAGCGTTCATTTTTGAATCGGCTTTAAAAGGCTGGTCTGTTCTGTATCCGCGATTCACCCTGACACCGGATATCAATCCATTCGAATTAGTCGTTGTTTTTTTTATTACAGTCGTTCCGTACACGGTGATGACCATCGTTCCCGCATGGCGGGCCGCGACGGTCGATCCGGATTCCATGATGAGGTAGGTCACAAATGATCCAGTTGGACTGCGTCAGAAAGGTCTTCAACGAAGGCAAACCCAACGAGTGCGTGGCGGTGCAAAACGAAAGCGCCGTCATCGATCTCAACCAGGCTACGGCTCTGTGCGGCCCGAGCGGCTCGGGGAAAACCACGCTCCTGACCCTGATCGGATGTCTGGCCAGACCCACGGCAGGCCGTATCAGACTCAACGACCGTGAAATAACCAGCCTGCCGGAGAGATTTCTAACACAGATCAGGCAAAATACATTTGGTTTTATTTTTCAGAAAGCAAACCTGATCGGAGGTCTCACGGTGCTGGAAAACGTCATGCTGCCGGCCTATCCGGCCGGAGAGAAACATTCCCTGCTGCAAAAAAGAGCAATGGTTCTTCTGGAGATGTTTAAAATCGCGGGGAAAGCGAAAGCAAAATCTCAATGGCTTTCCGGAGGCGAGGCGCAAAGAGCGGCCATCTGCAGAGCCCTGATCAATAATCCGTCGATCATCATCGCCGATGAACCGACGGCAAACCTCGACTCCAAACTGTCCGTCGAATTTATGGACATGATGGATAAGTTAAAAAGCGAGAAGAAAACCATTATCATAGCCAGCCATGATCCGTTGGTTTACAAATCATCCATCATCAACAATGTGATTGCCATGAGAGACGGGCGTATTGAAGAGGCGGCGGCCGCATGATCTTTCATCCGGCCATTATTGCGCTCCTCGTTTCCTCTACGCTGGTTGCGGCCATGGCCGTCTATTCCTCGTTTTTTGGTTTACAGATTCTGCGCCAGTGGGACATCACAAGCGGAAGTGAAAACCAGTTACAGTTGGAACGCAGGACCTATCTTATTTCCACCTTGCTGGCCTACATGTTCGGTTTTCAGCTCCTTTCGCTTTTTCTTTATGTCTTTACCGCCGACCGGATGCATTCCTTATTTACCGGCGCCATGTGCGCCGCAGGAACGCTCAACTTAAACGGATATGGATATCCAACGCTGTTATTCAAAATTTTCAATTTCATCTTTGCCGGGTTATGGCTGACCTGGAATTACGCAGATAACAAAGCTTATGACTACCCGCTGATTAAGGTAAAATACCTGTTCCTTGTTCTGCTGACGCCTTTTCTTGTGGCCGAGGCCATCCTACAGGCCCGATATTTTTTTGCGCTGCATCCGGACATTATTACTTCATGCTGCGGGACACTCTTCAGCGCCGGCAATCAGGGCCTCGGCGCCACACTGGCGGCGCTTCCCGAATTGCCATCACAAGTCGCACTCTTTCTCACCTTCGGTCTCATGGCGACAAGCGGTGTCATGACGCTTCTGCGTGGAAAAGGAATCTATATATTTGCGGCATTGAGCGGACTTTTTTTTCTGGTTTCCGTGGTCGGAATCGTTTCTTTCGTTTCCATCTATGTTTATGAACTGCCGTCGCATCACTGCCCATTCTGTCTGTTGCACAGCGAATATAGCTATGTCGGCTATCCCCTATATATCTCGCTTTTTGCGGGCGCAATCTCCGGCCTGGGTGTCGGCCTTCTGGCGCCATTCCGGAACGTTATGAGTTTAGCTGCCATTTTACCCGGTTTGCAGAGAAAATTAACCATCAGCGCACTGGTACTCTTTTCCGTTTTTATGATCATCATTATTTACCTGATGCTGGCCTCCGGTTTGCAAACAGGTCATTGATCCATCTGTGATTCATGATTGACACGCGGGGTCTTTTTCTTTACTGTTTTAAAGACTTTTCCGGAAACAAAATAAAAGACCCAACGGAAGATAACTGTAAGAAATCACCCGTTGCTTCATTTACACTAAAAAAGAAGGAGGAAAAAATGAAACCCATCGAAAAATTTTATTATGCAGTGAAAGTAGTCGGTATTATGTGTCTGGTTGTGTCGTTTAGTTCCGATATATACGCGGCAAATAATAACCCGTGCGGAAATGACATTGCAAAGTTCTGTAAAAACGTCAACCCCGAAAATAACGGCATTATGAAATGCCTGGAAAAGCATGAAAGCGAACTTTCCAAAGCATGCCGGGATTATGAAGTAAAGATGGAAGGTCTGAAGGGAGAAAGACGGGAAATAGCAAGGGGAAGGAAGAGATTCCTGCGGGACTGTCAAGCTGATATCAACCAATTCTGCAAGGATGCCGACCTTCAACCGGGTGGATACCCCAAATGCATCCATGCGAATGAAAGTAAAGTCTCCGCTTCTTGCAAAGCATGGATTAAAGCGGATAAGGAAGAGTACGGGAAAACGAAGTAAATTGTTTTTCTTCTGCTGAGAATAATCTGTTCACTTTCTTAGCAATATGCATTTGAATCCTTAAAGAAAATAATTCTTGAGGGACGATGTACTAAAAAAGAGACTCAATAAAAATATAGTGGAGGAACCATGACGGGTATTACAATGGACACAACAATTAGCCAGACAAAAGACATTGTTGCCAGCGACATCGATGGTGAAGTGGTGATGATGAGCATTGAAGATGGCGCCTACTATGGCATAGATTCCGTTGGCAGCCGCATCTGGGAATTGATCGAAACCCCGCGTAGAGTATCCGATCTGATCGAAAAACTCATGGAGGAGTTCAAGGTAGATCGTCCAACCTGTGAGAAGGATGTTTTAAAATTTCTCGAAGAACTTCAAAAAAACAATACGATCCTGATTCAGCCGAGGTGACAGACGTGCCGTCTTCTGCTGCAATCTTGTACTACCGGAATCGGTCTGATGACGGCGGCGCCTCCGGGCATCCTCTCGTGATATCAGGCAAATCCCTGCTCGACATTATGGCCGAACGGCTTGAGCGAGCCGGCGTAAAGGAAAAGCTGCTGATATTTGAAAATGCACCGGCACATCAGGACGTCTTGGGCGCTGAAGATAAGGGGTTTCGCGTTGCCTCCCGGTCTTTTTGGGGTATGTTATGGATGCTGCCGCGCTTACCGGCTATGCTCAAGAGCCGCTATATGATTTTTCTTGACCTGCAATACCCCTTTGTTGACCCATGCATCCTGATAACAATGTTGGCCCGCATGGAAAAAGAAGGCCTCTGGCTCCTGGAAAACGTGCAGGCTAACCCCTTTGCCCCCAGGGCCATTGTGACCCGGAAGGCCCTGTTTTTTGGCGCCTGGCGTAAGCTGTTTTACCCTCATCAGCGCTGGTTTGCGGCCATACGTTCTGCTTTCGGCGCTGAAAGGCAGGCTGAAACAATGTTTACCCTATCCGCGCTGGCCCCCTGTTTTACCGCTGATACCGTTCACCCTGAGCTGATAGAATCTCTCGGTGGCCCAGGTTTTTCTCAAGAAGATGTTTGCGCTCTTGAGAGGGCGGACCCTGCTTTCAAATCCAGAGCTTTTTCTCTTTCCCAGGAACGGTTGTTTGATGAAATGAGGCAGTCAGCCCGGCCCCATCTCGCCAACCTCAAGCTGCTCCAGTTTGAGAGTAGCAACAGCCTGGCAACCGTTAAATCCTATCCCTATGACCTTGCCCTTAATATTTCGACCCTCTGCAACGCCCACTGTGAATTCTGCAACTACCGCCCCATTAAGTCCTCCCAGGCCGATTTTTTCACCCTGGCCGACATCAAAGGGATGACTTTTCTGAAATACGTGAGCAAACTCGGCCTGGGGGGCGCCATCGGCGATCCCTTGATGAATCCGGAGTTTCCGGAAATCTTCAAATACTTAAAAGACGCCTATCCCCATCTGATCCTGCGGGTCATTACCAACGGCATCGGCTTGAACAAGCAACTATGCGCCGATTTTGCCGGAAAGCTCGCCAGGATCAGAATCTCTCTCAATGCCACAACAGAGAAAACCTGGGAAGCGATGATGCACGCAAAGGGTTTTGCTCATATTTGCTCACATGTGACTTTTTTGGCAGAGTTAAAAAAAAGTCAAAAAAAAGATCAGCCGGAAATCATTCTTTTGATGGTTGTGAGCAGGGAGAATATTTATGAGACCGTCCAATTTGTGGAACTGGCCCATGCCCTTGGGGCAGATGCCGTCAGCTTCTCTCACTTTATGCCCTACGCCATGCCGGAATGCGCTATGCCCGATAAGGCATCCCTCTACTATCAGCCTGATGTTTTTGATGAATGGATGGCCAGATCGGAAAGAAGGGCCATGGAACTGGGCATCCGGATTTTTGACCGACCGCCTGACTTTACGCGCCGGGACACAGTTATTTTCGAAGGCATTCGGGAGCTGAAATCACCGGCCGAGTGCTATTCACCCTGGTATCAGGGCTTTCTAATCCACGGGCGACGGCATCAGGAGCGTCAGATGCAATTCTGCTGCGTCGGCGTGGACACTGGAATTGGCTTTGAAGCGGAGGACCTCGGTGAGGCATCTTTTACACAGATCTGGAACCATGATCTCATCAGACAGGTCCGCCGGACAGTCAATACAGATAGTAAGAATCGTGTGTGCCTGGCCTGCCGGTCCATAGATAAGGCAGATCCGGAACGTGGATGCAAAGAATTGGAAATCTGGAATTAAGAATCAGAGATGACTGATAAAAGAGAATGGCAAATCGGCCGCGCCAATAACCCATCCTTTGATTTGACGCCCATCCGGGGCAAGGATAAATTCATCGCCTGTTTGACAATACCTACCGCATTCAATTCCTGGACAGATTGATCAACAAATCGTTTCACCACCGGCTTTGCATGGCTATGGCAAAACAGGTTGACATGTTTAGCCTAATCCGACCTGCTGAGCCCTTTCAACCCGAAAAGCTTGCCGATCTTGTGGAAAAGGATGTTTGTCATAAAAGCCACACCCACGTCCCATTCCCTTTAAACCGGAGATGGGTTTAAAGGGAATGGGGCCATTGCAAGAAGCCTCTTCAACGTTTTACCCTGCTTGCTTTACGAGGCATTAAAGCTTGCCCCCCCACCATCTCCTCCATTAGACGGATTACCTGCTGTCTCACTGGTTATTCCTATACGATGTATTTCTGGTGAGTGCCAAGTTTGTTTTTCCTGAGATGGCGTGCCCTTCGGTGCATCAGTTGTTTTTTCCGTAGTTTTCATTCCTTGTCCTCCTTTTTTGGGTAACATATTATAATACAGAACATAGTAAACTTACAACACTCATCTGCTAAATAGAATATTTCTCGCATCCCCATTATCGCCAGTACGGTTCAAACCGCTTAAGAAAGGAGATCTGATACATCCCCTTAGGAACGGAGTGCATGGCGGCAAATTCGGCGGGTGTGTCACAGCGGTTGCTGGTCATTTGATAGTTCGCCATCTGTTCCAGTTTTGCCACATCCACAATCCCACGAACCGGATCATCTTTATCGATCCGGGAGAGGCGTTCCTGAACCTGCGGTCTCTGGCGGTTATAACGGTCGTGAAAGTCCGGACCGAAGGGTTCCTTAGACGTGCGAAAACGAATCCTCTCCGGCAGGATGCCTTTCATACCGGCCCGGAGCAGATTGCGCTTATAGCCGTTGCGGATTTTGAACTGCGCGGGCGCGGCTATGCAAAGGTCGAAGACGCGGCGGTCGAAAAAGGGATAAAACATTCTTGCCTGTTCATAACCCACGTAATAATTCCCGCCACCCCTGCTTCTGTAAAAACCAACCGTCTTGAGCTGGTTTTGTCGGTGATCCGGCGTTATCCGGATTTGCTGATTCACACCAAGGACCTGCTCAATCAGGTCCTTTCTCAGATACTCTTCGGCAAATGATTTAAGAATCGGGCTCGTCTCAAAAGACTGGTAAATATCGAACCGGGGCCTTCTGTTCAGGATAAAATCGGGCAGCAGCGGCTTGATTACTTCCCCCTTTAAAAGACCGAACAAGGAACGGCTTTCAACCCCCGCTCGGTTCCTCAGTTCCTTGGTCAGCGCAAGCCAGTTTCCGTGCAGCAGCCACTCCGCCAGAATGCCTTCGCCGTGAAAACTGGGGCCGAATTCCCCGCCGACACCGTCGAGAATCACCCGGCAACCATTCTTCTTTGCCGCCTCTGCAAAGGCGCTGTACTGATAATGACGTGAGGTATAGCCAGGTTGCTCGCCCCCCCACACCAAACGATCGAGATCGTCAAAAGGTCCGCGGCCCCCATTGGGCGCATAAAGAAGATCGATATTTTCAAAAGATTTAAAGAGATCAATATAGATCCGTTCGTCTGTGCCGGTGCCCTGATAGCCCTCCGGCAATACGGCGGAAAAAGTGAACAAGCGCTTGTTTTGGGCCTGGAGGATTCTGGCGGCCATGCCGGTGACCGCCGAGGAATCGAGCCCGCCCGAAAGAAGGGCCGCAACCGGAAAGGCGCTGCGCATCCGGGCTTTAACGGCCTGGCCGAACACGTCCTGAAAAGCCTCGGCAAATTCATCCTCGCTTTTGAAATGCAATGGTTCGGGTATCTCCGGTTTCCAGTAGGTCCTGTGGCTGACGGTGCCTTTCTGGATGGTGATGATGGCGGCTGCCGGCGCCTTCCGGATATTCTCAAAAAAAGTCCGGCTCTTATCCATTAGTCCCAGTCCCGGCAAGGCCTGCATGGCAAATTTTTCCATATCCAAACGAGTCTGAACCCCGGGAAACGCCAGGATACCCTTGATTTCCGTGGCAAAAACAAAGCTGCCCTTTGTCTGGCAATAATAGACCGGCCGCATGCCCATATGGTCCGTGACCAGGATTATTTTGCCCAGCTGGCCATCCCAAAGGGCAAAAACAAAATCGCCCACAAAATGATTCACGCAGTCCTCCCCCCATTTCTGAAAGGACTTGATGATCAAATTGCTGTCCGGAAGCTCACGGCCTTCAGTAGAAGGAATTCCGAGCGCTTCCCACAGATCTTCGCGATTGTCCAGGCGGGCATCAGCCGTGATGATAAGCCCCGTTTCCGAATCCTGATAAGGTAGTGTCTCATGCAGTGATTCCGGGGTAATGTGGAACATCTGATGGCCAAGGCCGCATTCACCTTCCGTCCAAAAACCCGAACCGTCCGGACCGAGGTGGGAAAGGGCATTCATGACGGAAGCCAGACTTTCTTTCGGCACAGGCGTCTGGTTTAATGACACAATTCCACATATGGCGCTCATATCAGATTACCTACCATAACACCCGCTCACAGTCCGATGTTTGCACAGCACTATATTAAACCTGCTCCATTCTATCAAAGAAATCATGACCTGTAGCATGGCAAGGGGAGGGATTTTCCCCTCCCCTTAAACGGTTTAAAGACTTACTGACAGTGGAGCTGACAGCGCTTTCTAATAATTAAACTGCCCACCCATTGTCTGCCAGGCTACGCCATAGGTGAGGAGAGACACGCTGCTCTTGTATGTCACCCCGTCCATGTACCAGACCGCATTCTCGCCGGTCGACGTATTCCTCCAGAGGATGTCGTACTTGCCATCTTTGTCGAAATCAGAGACGCCCGCTATCTTCCAGTTCTGGTCGGTCTGCGTGTTGATAAACACGCTAGACTTGTAGGTCGCCCCGTCCATATACCAGACCCTATTCTGACCGGTCGAGGTATTCCTCCAGAGAATGTCGGGCTTACCGTCGTTATTGAAATCAACGGCTCCCACTGCCTTCCAATTCTGGTCGGTCTCAGTGTTTAAAAGCACGCCTGACTTGTAGGTCACTCCGTTCATATACCAGACTGCATTTTTACCTGTCGAAATATTCCTCCAGAGGATGTCGGGTTTGCCGTCGTTGTCGAAATCAGCTACTCCCGCTACCTTCCAGGCAACGCCATAATTAATGAGAGACACACTGCTCTTGAATGTCGCTCCGTCCATGTACCAGACCGCATTCGCACCGGTCGAAGTATTCCTCCAGAGGATGTCGGGTTTGCCGTCGTTGTCGAAATCAGCGACGCCCACTGCCTTCCAGTTCTGGTCGGCCTGGCTGTTTAAAAGTACGCCTGACTTGTAGGTCACTCCGTTCATGTACCAGACTGCATTATTGCCGGTTGCGGTATTCCTCCAGAGGATGTCATTACTTCCGTCGACATTGACATCGCTTGCATGGTGGAGCAGCACCATCGGCCGCATCATGTCGTTCTCTTCATGGCTGAGAATGTGGCAGTGCCATGTGTACTCGTGACCGAAGCTCTCCATCCTGTTTTGCATAAGTGGCACAAGATTGCCTCCGTCAGTCGTATCGATTTGCGAGAAGCCTTCTGCGGAACCTATGGGCATCGCCGGGTGCAAAGGACGAATGCTGTTAGGCAAAGCAAATGGCACCCTCGGGGCAACAGGCCTGAAGGCGACAATTGTGTCCTCCAACGGAGCCATCCGGACGGTGTCTTTCCAACCCAGTTCGTTATCGTCGGGTAGTCTGATAAATCCGTCCCAACCGACACGGTTCAGCACCTGCACATCAAAGAGATGGAAGTGGATGGGATGCGTATCGACGCCATTGTGGGTAATTCTCCAGATTTGAATCTCGCCGGGCCTTACGATCTCGGTTGCCGGATCGACAAAATTCTGGAGAATAAAATTGGCAATCGCCGCATTGGTAAAGGGCATTTCCAACCCTAATTTAGCGCTCATCCGTCCGTAATCATCAAAAGTAGAGCCCATTTCATCATGGATCGCCTTCGGTTTCATGACAAAATTACTCATGATAGTGCCGTCGACCTTTTGAAAGCTGATGGCGCCATCGGAAATCCGCGAGAGTCCCCAATTGGGCCAGGTTGCAGGGAACGTGGTTGCATAAGTTGCATTGTACGCCGTCTGCCCGACAACAATCGGATCCTGAGAAGACTGGAAGACACCTGTCGGCCCATTGAAAGCATTGGTTAAAGCCGTCAGCCTGCCTGTGTTGTATGCATCGGGAACCGGCGTGCCCGCTGCTCCCGTAACGACGATCTGCATAACTGTTCGAATGTTGGGACCAACACCCGGAGGAATGGCAACATAACCGCCGATGTCGGTCCGGTCAGGAGCGCCCGTGTAATAGTCATAGTGGGGATCTAGCGCCGGGAATGCCGTAGGAGCATCGTTGTAAAGGATCAGCGTCTGACCGGCAAACGTGGAGAAGTCGACAATAATGTCCGCTCTTTCAGCGGGGCCCAGAATAAGCTGGCCTCCTCCGTCTCTCTGCTGGAGGACGTTTCCGACGTTAAACATGGTCGGATCAAGGTTCCACTGAACGGGCTGAGTCCTCAGAACTGCGGGTTTGGGCAGGAAACCGCCCTCCGTCCCGATCTGAATGAATGCCGGACCTCTTTTGGCCGGATCAGGCACACCGCCTTCCCTGCCGTCTTTTGGCCACCTTGCAGGGAAACCCGGGGTTTGCGCCGCCGGAACCATACCGACCTCTGTTAAAGCCGTATAAATAGCCGCCGTTGCAGTGGCTTGCGTGCCGGCGCCATCAGGAGCTGAGATGGCGACGGTAGGCAGGGCGGTATACCCGCTTCCCACCGTAGTCAGTTCGATACCGGTCACGTTCCCCGCCTCATTAATAATCGCGATGGCTGTGGCGCCCGTGCCGTTACCGCCCGTGATGGTAACAGTAGGTTCAAATGTATAGCCGCTGCCGGGGTTGTTAACCGTAATAGAACTTACGATAGGACTTGCTATGTACAGTTGTAGATTGAGAAACCGGTCATGTGAGGCATTTAATACGCGGAAGCGGTACTCCTGCGGTCCCAGTGTAATCGTGGGATATGCTGTTCCATTGACCGTCATGGTATCCAGAAAAGCTTCAGCTCCCCAGGACGGATTCGGCGCAGCGGGCATGAGCGGCGGTTGGTCCGTGCCGTTGGCATAAGGATTGGTGACCGGTCCGTTGGCAATACAAAACGGAGGGATGGCTTGGGGAGACGTTCCACACGTTGGTGTTGACGGGAAAAACCACGGCCCATAATGCCAGCGGCCAAAAGAGTTGGCTCCGCTCATGTCGGGGTTAAAGGGGTTCTGAGCAGGCATGTAAACATGGGGCCACCATAGATCGCCGGTTTTAGGATCCAAGGTGATGGGTTGTGCAGGGTTCGATCCCCAGGCCCAGGTAGGATCGGTGGCCATGGTATACGTGGCTGCATTGCCAATCGTATTATTGACGAAGGTTTTGTCCTGAATGATCAGCGGAATGCCATAGCGATATTCACACGAAGCCCCACCTGCTCCACACAGGTTAGGAATGGTCCCTGCCGTAATGGCCGCTTCTTCCGTCGCATCTTTAATCAGATAGCCGGCAGCTTCTCCGGCATAGACATTGAGCCTTGTGATGCCCCAGGCATGGTCATGATAGAACATCAACCTGGAACTCTGCTGATTGGTATAGTAGTAAGTCAGCTTTCCGGGCCCCGGATTGTTGGTAGCACCGACCGTGTTGCAGCTTGTCTGTAACCGGCAAGCAGGGATTTCGGCGCCGGCTGCGGTGTACCACATATCCGGCACATAGCCTACGCTGACGCCTTTGGCATAACCGGTCACTCCCGCCGGAGCCGTCCACTGATGGGCCGTTCCATCACTGATCCAGGGCGTCCGACCGCCATGGAGATGCAGAGAACCGCGGCTCTCGGAAAAACTACCCGTAACTGTTGCGCCCATTACCTTTGTTGCAGGATCATAATTGATGGTATATTCTCCGGATCCCATGATGCTTTTATCTAGGGGAAGGAAATGGGCCTCGTTCGGGATGCTGTTGATGAACTTAATTCGCACCGGTCTGCCGTTTCCGTTAATCCCTGCCGGCAGTGTTGGATCATACTTGGAAGCAAGGATCAAAGGGCCCAGATAGTGAGGCTGCTGCGGACCGCCGGGATGGTTGACCTGACGGTAGCCACGCAGTTTTGTACCTCCGCTTACGGAGCCGATCTTATCGGCAGGATTGGAGAGAGCATCGAAAAGACCGTGCATTCTTTCACGATACTGAACCAGTTCGATTTCGTAGTAATCCGACCCCGGATAGGTCGTCGTATCGGCGGTGGCAATCGGGATACACTGTCCCAGATCGTTTGCCGCAGGGCCCGCACTTGCTCCGCAAATGCCGGGCAGCGTATTCAAGAATTTTGTCAGAGGCGGGCTGTTGGCCCAGTTGGGTGTCGTATAATAGTCCGGAATATAGTACCCGAATCCCAGACTATCCGGATTGTTGTCCACAATGAGCGCCGGCTGTGCTTCGACCTGCGTGACTCCCCAGGATATGGCAAACATCGCCAAAACTAAAACCCTGAAAATTAAACCTTTTCGTTTTTGCATCCCTTCCTCCTTCTTATAATATCTGACCACTGTCTAACATCTCATCAATGCCTTCCACGCCTGACTTTGACGTAAAAAGATAATCAATTGTCTCAATATTTGGACCTAAAATAGGATAATATGTAATTAATTACAATAACAGTTTATATATAGGATAGTGGTAGGTAAACCATATCTATGACCACTCCTCCGGCATGAAAATCATAAACTCGCATTGCGTTAAAGGACCACTGCATGGATGATAAGAAAACGGCGGGTTCGCTTTTCATACGGGATCAGATGAAATTTAAAACAAGGCAAAATCCAATGAGTGACCCTGCAGCCCTATTACTGGTAGTTATTACCTATCACCATACATGCATTTAACTACCATTGTTATCTTTCCGCAAATTGGTATTTTAGGAACACCAAACAAGGCTGCTTTCCAGTGCTTGTATAGTCGAAACAGCTTATCCAAGCCTGATGACCGAACGTGAAAAGTTATCCGGACAAAGGTTCACGCACAAAATGAATAAAATATTGAACGCCGGGCCGCACAGCAAAAAAGGATTTACGCTCATCGAGATTTTAGTCGTGATGGTGATCATTGCCCTGCTTGCATCTTTGGTCGGACCGAGGCTTTTTCCCAAGCTGGGCAAAGGCAAACAATCGACGGCCAAAGCACAAATAGAATTGCTGGGTCAGGCGATCGATCAGTTCAGACTCGATACAGGAAGGTATCCATCCCAGCAGGAAGGATTCTCGGTCCTGGTTCAAAATCAGAACATTGAAAACTGGGACGGGCCCTATTTAAAGAAGGCGCTGCCCGTCGATCCCTGGGGTAAACCCTATCATTACCAGTATCCCAGCCAACATAGCGATTATGACATTTTTTCTTATGGACGAGACGGCAACCCTGGAGGAGACGGTGAAGATAAAGACATTCTTAGTTGGGAATAACTTTTCCGGACAAATGAAAATGATGCGCAAGACTATGCTCGTTCTTGTTTTTCTATTGATTTTACCAGTATCCGGACTGGCTCAGCAGGGAAACGCCAAAGACGTCACTCCTCAGACGAAACCCGGAATCCATCATCCGCAGGAAAATGCCATAGCCGCGGATACAATGCCATCACCCGGTGCTCCTCCTGTAGGTGTCCCGCCCCCAAAGCCATCTGATGCAACTCCCGGCGGGGCGCCTACTCCAGATCAAACATCCGCACCAGCAGTGCAAGCGCCCATTCGCGTGCATGGATTTCGTCCTTCGGCGGATAGCACTAATGTCAGTTTGAATTTTGATGATGCCGATATTTATTCGGTGATCATGACCGTCTTTAATGAAATCCTGAAAGTCAACTATATCATCGATCCGCGTGTCACAGGAAGGGTTACCTTCCGATCCATAGCCCCCGTACCCCGCGAGAAGGTGCTTCCGCTCATGGAAGTTATCCTCCGGCTCAACGGTGTGGCGGTCGTAGAAGAAAGCGGCCTTTATCGAATTATTCCGATTAATGATCTGGCCCGTGAGCCCGGAGCGATCAATATCGGCCGCAATTCGGAAGAAGTATTGTTGAAAGGCAAGGCCATTTTGCAGGTTGTCCCGATCAACTATCTCCAGTCGAGCGAAGTGGTAAAATGGCTTTCACCTTTTGCTTCAACCAATGCAGTCATTGTGGATATTCCCAAGATTAATCATATTATCGTGGTGGATACGGATGTCAGCGTCAAACGCCTTCTTCAGCTCATCAGCATCTTTGATTCGGAACAGCAGAAGAAAAAAGGCCCGCAGGTATTCGTCCATCATATTCAAAACGGCAAAGCAAAAGAAATCAGCTCTATGTTGCAACAGATTTTCGGCACCGGCAAACAGCAAAGTGATAACAGTTCGGCTACGTCATCCTCTGGCCCCCCGAAGGCGGCTTCATCAGCAGCCCCTGTCGGTTCATCAGCGCCTTATCAACCGTCACCCCAGACGTCTTTCTCAGGGGGCGCCGACTCCGTGGTATCAGACAAAGTGAAGATTTTTTCCGACGACATCTTAAACGCCATTGTCATTCTCGGAACCCCGGAAGATTATGAAGTGATTAAAAGCGCCATTAAACAACTGGATATCATCCCCCGTCAGGTGCTCATTGAAGGAACCATTGCTCAGATATCATTGATTGACAAAATGAGCCTGGGGCTGGCCTGGTCACTGAAAACAAATGTATTTAATCTCAATCCGGTGACCATTTCACTAAACCCGACATCTTTAAATGTCGACACGACGCTTCCCAACCCCAGTTCATCGGGTCTATCGATTGTGGGAATCGATTCGGGAGGATCGGTGCGGGCTGTCATCAATGCTCTGGCTACTCTTTCCAGGGCCAAGCTGCTGGCGTCGCCTCATATTCTTGTTTCCGACAACCGGGAAGCGCGTATTCAGGTCGGTCAGCAGGTTCCCATCACAACATCAGAAACGTTCGGAACGACAACCATTGCCCCGCAACGCACCATTCAATACAAAGATATCGGCGTCATTCTCAAGGTTAAACCGCAGATTAACGAAAGCGGTCTTGTTACACTTGACATTTCACAAGAGGTTTCCACCTTTACGACATTGAAGCTCTATGCCAATGAAACCCAGATCATTCTGAATAAGACAGAGGTTACAACCAATCTTGTCGTCCAGGACGGTCAGACCATTATCATCGGCGGCTTGAACAGAGAAGACGATTCCAAAGGACGTACAGGCATTCCCTTCTTAAGCAAAATTCCAATTCTTGGCTATTTATTCGGCAACTCCGACAAAGATAATACTAAGACGGAACTGGTCATTCTGCTGACACCGCACGTGATAAAAACGCAACGAGAAGCCAAAGCAGCGACAGACAAGCAGATCACCAAACTGACGGATCAGCAGATCCTCAATAGCCTGGAAAAAGAATTGGGAATAAAAGCAGAGGAGAACGGCCGGCGCAACAAAATTCAGAACTGGCTTTATCCCTGACATCCCGACCCATCCGGAACCACCCTGTTCTTCGAATCGTTATTACTTTGTTCCTATTGCGAAAGCGTTTGTTTTATTTATTATACTCCAGAACGTTCGGTCTTCGGAGCGGCGTGGATTCCCTTCGCTGCGGTATTGTCGTTTTGGGACGGACATGAACAGGGGGGGGTTGCATTGCGGGCTGTATTTGTGCAGCCGGCCGCAACTGCGTTGACGCTGCGCCTGATTTTCGTTCCACGAAAGGAGTCATTTGATTTACCGCCGGGTTTACTGCCGTGGCTGCTGATGTTGCCGCCTGGCTTTTGCCGTGAGTGCGACTTTTTTGATCACTTAACCTGACCATGATTTTCTCATCACCCCGCATCAGCAAAATGAATTCTTCATGAACTTCGATCAGCTTGAATCCGGAGATCATGCTGCCTTCATCAATGGTAATCTGCCTTTTTCCACGCCCCGGTGTAGAATAGGGCGCCTTTTTATCCTCAATATACGCCATCCTTTTATCACGGGTAATTAAAGTCCCGTATAGAATGATTTCCGGCCGGACCAGCAACTGTTTATCTATCTTTTCGACCGGCACCTTTCTTTCCGGATGGAACAAATTCTTTTCCGCAACGGCGGCGTAATCGAGATAAGAAATGCCATTGGCGGATGCGGCCTTGACCTCATTGAAAGCCGCAGCGCCCTTTACCTTAGGTTTGAATACTTTATTTTCGCTGACGATGAGGGGATAATCCAATAAGTAAAATAACAAAATGGCTGCTGCCAGCAACAGGATATTCAGGGTATTGATATTCGCCAGAATCGTTTTTTTTCGCTTCATGATTTATTGTCCGCCGGTTAGCGCCGCTATTTTCATTTTCACGACAAGCTCTTTCGGTTCAGTATAATTTCTGATACGCACATCCATTTCTTTTACAACTAAATAAGGTGTTTGTGTTTCAATTTTAAAAAGAACATCCGACATGGCTCTGATATCAGGAAAGATGACATCCAGCACAACATGAATGACTTTAAACCGCCCCAGATCCTCCGACTTTTCCACGCGTTCCGAATTGATGGTCCCCCCTCTTCCAATGATAATGTCTTTGACGGCATTCTGCAGATTGGCTGCAGCAATAGCGGGGGTTTGCGCCGCAATTATTTTTGCATCTTCGTTTTTGCGAGTTTCTTTCAACAGCACCAACTGCTTTTCAAAGGCCGGTTTTTGGGCAATGGCTTCCGAATATTTCTGTAATGTATTTGCTTTTGATAGTTGCAATTCCCGGATCGAATTCATTTGATCATGAACATTCAATATCCCGTAATCATATGCAACGGCGGCGCCCAGGATAATGATCAACAAGGCTCCAGCCCCTATCACTTTACTTTTTCGTTTCATTTTTTTTACCCGTATCGTCCTTCTTTTTCGCAACATTCATGTTTTTCAGATCCATTTTAATCACAAAACGTTCGTTATTCAATCGCAGATCGCGGAAGGTGGGAGACGCAAACTCAGCCCTCTGAAACAATCGGGAACTTTCCAGAAGAGGAATTATTTCTGTGGCTTTTGTTGCATATCCCTCAATTTCGGCAGTGCTTTCAGTCATTCGAATCCGTGTCAGCCAGGTTTTATCCGGGACGATCGCCGTCATTTCTTTCAGCACATCAATGGACAGGACACTGTGTTTTTTAAAGTTGTTAATCACTTGGATATCAGATGATATGGACTCCGCTTCTTTTTTAAGAACCTCAATCTTTTTTATTTCCGGCTTTAATGCAATGATTCGAAGCTCGATCAGTTCCACTTTTTTTTGCTCAATGACAATCGGCGCGAAGTAATAAAACGCGTAGATTGCCGTAATGGCGGCCACCAGTAAGCCCGTCAACAAAAAAGGCTTCCTGTTCATCTTATCTGTCCGGGCCAGGAGCAAATTAAATTCATTGCGATTCGTCCGGACCGATTCCAGAAAACCTCCCAGAGCAGCAGCTGAGATACTTTTACCTTTTTGTAACCGAACGACCTTCAGTTCCTTGTTGGCATGAAAAGCAGGAATATCCTTCAGACCCTCTTTTAATTTGGCATAGAGATCCCCTTGAGCCCAGATGACGATTCGCGGCAAACACCCTTTTTGTACTAAAAGATCTTTCAGCATGCGAATATCGTCGATCAGAGGGTTAATGTGCAGGTTCTCCCACGATGGGACAACCCCGGACACCGAACGGACAGGAAAACCATTGATGACGACGCCGCATTCGTAAGCGTTTTCATCGCCCGCAACATAAATATAATTTTGATTTTTATAAACATTGCGGATGAGGCTTCCAATCGCAAACGTACTGACACTCAATTTTTCAATTTTTATATTTTTGTTCCGCAGCGCTTCCAGGTAGCGTTCCATCGTCTCTCGCTTGACGGCCGCAAGTAAAATAGTCAGCTTGTCGGGATCATCCGCCATGGTGCTGTAATCGTAAAAAGCATTGCCTGGATTAAGCGGTGTTATGCGGTCAAGCTCATTATAAACGACGCTGTTTAAATGCCCTTTGACCGTTGGCGGAAACTGCGCCGACTGGATGATAGCCCATTGGCTGGGTATGCACAGGACAAATTCCGCCGAGACGATTTTCTGATCCTCAACGAACGTGGAAACCGCCTGTGCCAGATATTCCGGAGACACCCATCCTTCGCCTTCCGGAGGGATTCTTTGCGCGGACTTAATGGTTACCCTTGTTGAATACCTGACGCCATAAACAATATAAACCCCGCTTGCCTCTATGGACACATAAACAACCCGGACAAAAGCCAACAGGTTGTCCAACAGACTCCGTGTTAATAACGACCATAAAACGCGACTCCATTTTCGCGCAGTCGTTCCCATTGTTTTTAAATGATTTTTATAACTCATTATGTTTTTGATGCCTCACCCTTGCCGGACTTTGATAATAATATATTTCATGTTTGCCATTTTTTAAAATAGTCGCTATCGCTTTAACCCCATAGCGGGGTTTTGAATGTTCTTCCTGATACCCTGTGGCTTCAATGGCATATACACCGGAATCAGCGGATGTGATGTACTGTGCAAGGGCGGCATATTGGCTCCCCATAAGGGAGGGAAGATCAGAACCGTCTTTTTTCGTGTTATCAGCCGTGCGATAGGAAATAATTTTTTCGACGGTGCTATCCGACATAGAGGGAAGCGCTTTTAATACTTCCTGCCCGGCTGCATGAATATTTATTTTATTGGTACCGGAATAGACCGTGAGATATTTAATCAAGCCGGGTCTTTTTTCATTGCCGTAAAGAATTTCCGCCGTCATGCCTTTCACAAAGAGAAGCTCTTCCGGACTGTCAAAGCTTGCATTTTTTGCCTGATAAGGGCGGGTCAGACTCCGGTAGTAATTGTTTTCCGCACCATGCAAACGGTGAAGATCGTCAGCGTCTTTCCAATCCAGAAGAGAATCAACAATCGTATCTGCCGTAGACTTATCCGTTCCCAGATTTACCAGCAAATTGTTTAAAATGATGCCTGTTGCATCGGTCAGTGTATTGATGTTTATTTTGCCGGACTCATCCGTCAGGCTAAACGTGTAATGATCATTGCCGATTCGCCCGGCATAAACGGTCCCGTCAGCCTGAAACGTTTTTCCTTCGGTAAAGGCCGCCGTTTTGCTTTTATTCATGTTCCTGTAGTACATTTCCATGATGCCCCGTTGCAGGCCCGCTTCAGCCAGAAGTTTATTTTGCATCTGTTCTTTAAACGTGTTTGTTGAATAAAGTTCCGTGCGGACCATCAGAGAAAAGGAAAAAGTGATCACAATGAGAATGACCATAATCCACAATACCATCATGAGTGCGATTCCACGCTGCCGGTAAATGATTTCATAAGTTGCGGCCCACCGGAACGGATGCCCGGTAAAAGGCGCTCCGGAGGCTGGACTATCGAATCCCGTGTATATTTTGCAGACATTTTTTTTCATAGGTTTTTTACTTTTTAACACTGATCCGGGAGGATAAAGTCACCTCGGATGGTTTCGCGAAAGCATTAAATACATAACTTATCTTTCTTCCGTTACAGTCCAGATTTATCCTGATTTTTTCCGGAATAGCCGTTTCCGAGCCGCTCCAGTCAGCTACCCACGTTCCTTCCTCCAGTCCGTTTTTCATGAAATAATCAAAGTGGATTCCATCACAACCATCAAGAAGGTTTGTTTCATCTGTCATCTCCTGAAAGGACAGTCGCTCGGTCACTTTTAAAGATTGCTTCCCCGTCGCGTTTTGCGCCACCTCATAGGCCACCACAACATTGCTTCGGGTTGTGCGCCAGAGTGAATAACTTGACGAAATCAATAATTTATCCCGGCTGCCACTGAAAAATATTTTTCTTTGGCCGTCCGGAGCCGCCAGATAAGGCTGCAATGACTGAATTTGAGCCTCCATTAATGTATAGGATACTTTCAACCTTTCCATCTGAAGTATTTTATTTTCACCCTTTTCCAGAGCGCTTTGCGCCATATGCAGAGCCCCTCCCAGGATGCCGGCTATCAAAACCAGCATCGCAATCGATAAAAGCAACTCCAGGAGCGTAAATCCGCGATCATTCACTTTTTACTAAAAACCTCATCTGCCAGGCCCCCCTTTACTTTTCGAACCGGTTCAGGAATCTGACCTGAAGGAAACTTTTGCCGTTTTCAATGTGATCTGCTTTTTGCTTTTCCCTTTAACCCAATGCATCGTCAGCGTGATCTTTTCCATTCTGACCGGTAAAGAATCCGTTCGTTCTTTCATCATTTCATCTATGGCAACTTCGTACGTATATCCTGCGTCATCCATTTCGCTCCACGATTGTTTCCGGTACGACGGCAGATTGAGAATTTCCCGCATTTTAGCGGCAGCACGAATCGAAGATTCTATTTGATCATCGGCTCGGGTAAGGCCGCTTAGATTGGCCCGCGATAACTGGATAACGGAAACAATCCCGACACTGATAATCAGCAAAGCCACCATGATCTCCAGAAAGGTGAAGCCGTCGTTAGTGAAAGCCGTTTTACATCTGTTAGCGGACTGTATTTTCATGTCTGTTCCCTAAAACGGTAAACGCCGTCACGACCGGATCGGCTTTTATCGTCAATATTTTCCCGCGTCGGGTCAATATAATCGAACTCCAATTACTCCCGAATGTTGCATCATAAGCAATCGTATATTTACCATCGCTCGTCGGAACCGACTGATCATTCGTTTCATACACGGCAATGGTCGTATCCCCGGATAGTGATTTCGGACGGCGTCCATTCAAGGAGTAGCTGCCCGCATTCAGATCAATATGAATATTCTGGGTCTCCTGGGTTGCATAAGCCAGATTGCGTGCATACTTAATGGTTGCCGTTAAATCTCTTGCCGCCGCCTTCATTCTGGCCTGCGGTAAAGCATTAACGAACATCACCGCAACCATGCCGGCCATCAACGCCATCAAGAGGACGACAAGAGATATCTCAATCAATGTAAAACCGTTTTCGGAAAGCCCGAATGGTTTGCTTATTTCCTTACATCGCATATAAGTTCCCGCCTGGCAGCCCATGCCGTCTGCAATCTGATCGGCTGCCGAGCCGCCGGTTCATCAAAAAGGAATGTCCATAATACTGAACACCGCCATCAACATGGATACAACAATAAAACCGGTTAAAAGGCCCATTCCCAGAATCAGCAGGGGTTCCAGTATACCCACAAATCTTTTTACGGAAACCCTCAAACTTTTTTCATAGGTGTCGGCAATTTTAATCAGCATGGTATCGAGTTGCCCGGTTTCTTCGCCAACCTTGATCATGGATAAGGCCAGCTGTGGAAATATTTTTGCTTCGGCAAGAGGCCTAGCGATCCCCTTGCCTTCCTTGATTCCACGGGCGATTTTATTGAGTTTAGAGGAAACGGCATAGTTGCTGATAATATCCGTGGCATTATTCAAAGCTTTTAACAGGGGCACGCCGCTCCTAAGCAGCGCCCCCAACGTCCGGCAAAATCTGGCTGTTTCCAGCGTTAAAATAATGTCCCCCGTCATTTTTATTTTAAGTTCATCCCAGTTATACCGGCCCTGATCCGTCTTAATGTAATTCCGGAAGGCAAACCAGCCGATAATGATGACCAGGATAATGATCCACCAGACCGATAAAAGCAGATTGCTGAAACCGACAAGCACCTGCGTGGGCAAAGGCAGCGACGTCCCCAGATCGCTGAACACAACTGTAAATTTCGGCAGAACAAACGTTACCAGAACAATGATCGATAGGATTCCAGTAACCACAAGAATGGCAGGGTACAAAAGGGCTGAATAAACATGATCTTTCAGATCCCTTGATGATTCCAGAAAATCAATCAATTTTTCCAGAACCGTTTCCAGCGCGCCACTGGATTCCCCCGCTCTGATCATATTGATGTAGAGACCTGAAAAAACATCCGGATGTTTTTCCAGCGCACCTGAAAAAGTGCTGCCTTCCCTGATGGATTTGAGAATTGAAGAGATGATACCCTTCATTTTTTTATTCTCTGTAATTTCCGCCAAAATATTCAGACTGCGATCAATCGGCAGGCCGGCGTTAAGCAGGGCACGCAATTCCGCTGTGAAAGTCGGCAACTCCGCCTTTGCCGATTTAAAGTCAAATATTTCCGGGCGGAATCCCGTGCTTTTTTGCACAACGGTCAAGGGGATAACACCGCTTTGCTTTAATAACGCCGTCGCCATGTGATCATCCTGAGCCTCGATGACGCCTTCCAGAATCACGCCGTCTCTTGTTGTTGAGCGATAGGAATATGACGGCATTTAAATCTCCTGTGTTACTCTGAACACTTCGTTGATCGTGGTGAGTCCCGCCTTTACCTTGAGCATCCCATCCTCAAGCAGAGTGCGCATCTTATTTTGCCTGGCCATCAGCCGAATCTGATGGGCATCGGCATCTTTGATAATCAATTGATGAATGGCGCTATCCATTTCCAGCAGTTCGTAGATGCCGGATCGACCGTAATAACCGGTATGGGCGCACTTTTCGCAGCCTCGACCGCGGTATAGAGTGATTTTCTCCGCCCCCCAGATTTCTTTGAGTCTTTCATCGATGACCGCCGCTTCATCCGGTTCACGGCATTCGGGACAAATCAGCCGGACCAGACGCTGAGCCATGATGCCGCGAATGGTTGCCGCCAACAAATAATTCTTAACGCTGATATCCAGCAAACGCGTAATCGCTGTCGGCGCATCATTGGTATGGAGCGTGGAAAAAACAAGATGCCCGGTTAATGCTGACTGGATCGCTATTTCCGCGGTTTCCAGATCGCGAACTTCACCGATCATGATAATGTCCGGATCCTGCCTCACGATGTGGCGGAGGATATTGGGAAAATCCAGTCCAATTTGCGGCTTGGTTTGAATCTGATTGATGCCCTTGAGATGGTATTCAATCGGGTCTTCCACGGTAATGATTTTTTTGTCCGGTGAATTGATCTTGTCCAGCGCCGCGTATAATGTTGTGGTTTTTCCGCTTCCGGTAGGTCCGGTCACCAGAATGATGCCATTGGGCGTATTAATAATTTTGTTGAGCCTCAAGAGCGTGTCAGCAGGAAACCCCAGCTGTTCCATGTCGATCAGGATGCCTTCCTGATGGAGCAGACGCATCACAATGCTTTCGCCGTATAATACCGGAATGCTCGACACGCGGATATCAATCTCCGATCCTCCGACCTTCAATTTGATCCGTCCATCCTGGGGCAGGCGTCTTTCGGCGATATTTAATTTGGCCATGATTTTAATGCGTGAAAAAATGGCGGCCTGAAGTTTTTTGGGAATGGCGTCAATATCGTGAAGTACGCCGTCGATGCGGTATCGGACTTTCAATTCGTCGGCAAAGGGTTCAATATGGATATCGCTGGCTCGGCTCTCGGCGGCCCGGGTGATAATAATATTCACCAGCCGGATGATGGGCGCCTCCGATGCCAGATCCTTTAGATGGCCGACATCCTCGTCTTCCTCACGAATATACTGCAGAGCATTATCTTCGATATTTTCAATAAGTTTATTGATATCCTGACTTTCCTGGGTGTAATACTTCTCAATATACTCTTCTATCGCCCCGGCGTCGCTGGTATAAATCTCCATATTGCGGGACACGGCCACTCGCAATGCATCCAGGGCTTCGTGATTCTCGGGATCGGCAATGATAATTTTTAAAACATTTTGCTTAAAATCAATGGGAACAATTTTATTTTCGCGAATAAAGCGTGCCGACATCGTTTCCAAAACGAAGGGAACTTTCGGGAAATTTTCAGGTCCAAGATAAATTGCCGACTGTACCAAATTTGCCACCTCAACGATCAGGCATAGTGACATTTGCATCCATAGATTATTGCCCCTGAATAAAGTTGAACGATCCTGGCAATACTTATACGAATTCCCTGCTCACTCATCAGAAGAGCATGCCTTTTGAGAATACATTAAATGGTTACAACAGTGACTACAATGATAAGAATTCAGTAGAGTATTGGTAGTATAAAGCTACCTAAAGAAATGGCAAGTAACAGAGCTTTTTTATCAGAAGTTTAAAGCCGGCATCAAACCTGTAATCCACTGATTGCATATCATATTAAAGACTTATGAATATGATCTGACATGGTTTCTTGCGCCTGGATCTGAGACAGGCTGCCTTCTGCCTTTTTTTCTTCACTTGCCCCGCTTGCAGGGATTGCCGGCTGCCTCAAAATGGGGTTTTGTTCAGCACGGCCCAATAGAATCCGATATGGGCAACTGCCTTCGCAAAAACATCAAATTCAACAGGTTTTACAATGTAACTATTCACACCCAGTTGATAGCTTTCGAATCTGTCCTTCTCCGCAGCGGAAGATGTGAGGACGACAACGGGTATGGCCTTCGTTCGCTCATCCGCTCTGATTCTTCGTAAGACCTCCAAACCTTCAATTTTCGGGAGACTGAGGTCAAGGAGGATAAGCGTGGGACGTTCGCAAACACCGCAATTGCTGTATTGCCCCTCCCGGAAAATGTAGTTAACGGCTTCTTCGCCATCTTTCAATACCTTGACTCTGTTGGCAAGGTTATTTTCCTGGAGAGCGTCCAGAGTTAGTTCAATATCCGCGGGATTATCTTCCACAAGAATAATATCAAGAATCGTGTCAATCATGGTGCTCTTCCTTTGTTGCGCGACGAAAATGAGAGTGTAAATCTATAACTATTTCCTTAATGATGGCATCGAACTATAGATATATTTGCCCGGTACGTCAAGGCAATATTGACTGGGTATTGTTTCGAGCGGCATTGCGTTATTTTCGATCTGGCTATGTTAACATACTGTTTTATTTAAATTAATTAAAATTACAGAGATTTGATGTCTGCTCCAATTATGCCCGGCAAGACTCATCATTTCATACCCGTATTGGAGACATCGAAAAATAGAAGGTGGCGCCCTCGTTTACTTTTCCCTTCGCCCAGACCCGTCCGCCATGCCGGTTGATAATCCGCTGGACAATCGCCAATCCTACGCCGGTTCCCTCGAACTCCTCATGGCTATGAAGACGCTGAAAAACACCGAAGAGTCTATCATAACAAGCCATATCAAAACCGGCGCCATTATCCTTCAAATAATAGACAACCTTGTCCCCCTCATTGTAACTGCCCATCTCGATGACACCCGGTCTTCGATGCTTTGTAAACTTAACGGCATTGTCCAACAGATTGAAAAGCACTTGCTTCATGAGGGGCCGGTCGCCGTATCCGGGTAGTATTTTTGTGATCTTGAGTTCCGGTTTCTGTTTTTTGTTTGCCGCCAGCGCCTTCAGTATTTCATCCCATACTTCCTGCATAAGTTTATCCATGTCAACCAGGGAGATGCTCATACCGGTTTTTTGCACTCTTGAAAACGACAGAAGATTATCAATGAGAATTCCCATCATCTTGGCGTTGTCTCGAATCATTTGAAATTGACGCCGGGTGTCCTCATTAAATTTATCCCCTTGCTGCCTGAGGATGATTCGGGAAAAACCGTCAATGGCCCGCAGTGGCGCACGGAGATCATGCGAAACGGAGTAGCTGAAGCTTTCAAGCTCTTTGTTGACAACTTCCAATTGAAGTTGATGCGCCTTCAGTTCCATTTCTGCCTCCCTTCGCTCTAATTCGCCGGCAGCGCGCGTAGCGACCAGTTTCAATATTGATTCTATCATACGTGGGTGTGTCAGAGGTTTTCGTGAAATAACGGTAATCAGACCGATGGGTTGACCTTTGGAATTCCAAAGGGTGATTCCGGCATAACTCTCTTTCGCCGTTTCCTGCAAGATGACATCCTTTGGAAACAAACGGCGTACATCTCTGGGATAACAGCATAGGGACTTGCCCACCAACTCGCCGCAGGGAGTGTCTGTCAGGGTGTACTCGAGGCTGTCGTCAAACGTTCTGTCGAAATAGATGGCCACCGTCTGAGCAGTCAGCTTATCTCCCATCAGGCGATCAATACAGACATAGTCCATACCCAAACTCTGGGCAAGGTATTTCGCCAATGACATGAAGAAATCCTCTCCTGAGTAACCACGTTGGAGCAGGAACGATTGTGTTTCCTCCATCTGCCTGCTTTCGTTGATATCGCTTATAACCACGCGATAGACGGTCTGTGCGCTCAAGCTGTCCTGCGTCATGTAGGATTCCATGCGCACCCAGAAAACGGCATCCCCGCGCAGCATACGGAATTCGCATACCTGTTGAGCGCCGGTTTCCAAAAGCAGGTTACGATGTCTGAAGTAGACGTCCTGATCGGCGCGAACAATGTAGCGGGATAATTCCTGATTGACCAGAACGTGCCTTGTCACGCCAAGCAGGTTAGCGGCGGTCAGGTTGGCCTCCAGAATCAGTCCCTTGTCATTAAGCGTAAAATAACCGACAGGCGCCAGATCATACAGATCAAAATAGCGCGACCGCGAAACTTCGAGCTCGCCTTGAATCCGGTGCAACTCATCATTGTGCATCGCCAGCTCGATCTTTTGCACATGCAGCTCGTGGAATAAACGCCGCGCGTCATCGGGAGACAATGCATCGATTTCCGCCTGCATCCGGTCAACTTTTTCACGGGCGGCATCCTCCGCACGCCGGCGCAGCTTCTGTCCCATCAGCGGAACAACTTGCTTTTCGCGGATAATTTTCTTTGCCATTGCGACCTTCCTCGTCGAGCCAGGATGCAAACACTTTTTTCACGACAGTGGTTTTCAGACCGCTGTTTCATCACGCATCATCTTTTATCCGGTCGAAAGTGTGAAGTAAAATGTTGCACCCCTGTCCTCTTTTCCTTCCGCCCAAACCCGTCCGCCATGCCGGTTGATAATCCGCTGGACAATCGCCAGTCCTACGCCGGTTCCCTCAAACTCCTCCTGGGTATGGAGACGCTGGAAGACACCGAAGAGCTTGCCATAATAAGCCATGGGAAACCCGACGCCATTATCCTTCACACAATAGACAATCTCATCCCCTTCTTTGTAACTGCTGATATCGATAATGCCCGGTTTCCGATTTTTTGTAAATTTAACAGCATTGGACAGAAGATTAAAAAACACCTGCCGGATAAGATTCCCGTCTCCATATCCAGGCCGTATTTCTGTAAACCTGACGTCCAGTTCCCGCTCCGGATGAGCTTGCCGTATATCTTCCCATACTTCGCCTGCCAGTTTGTCCATATCAATAAGCGAGATGCGCATGGAGGCTTTTTGTATTTTCGAAAAAGCAAGAAGATCGTCAATCAGCATTCCCATCATCTTGGTGTTGTCTCGAATCATTTGAAATTGACGCCGGGTGTCCGCATCAAATTTATCCCCTTGCTGCCTGAGGATGATCCGGGAAAACCCATCTATGGCCCGAAGGGGCGCCCGCAGATCATGGGAGATGGAATAGCTGAAGCTCTCCAGTTCCCGGTTCGCCTCTTGGAGCAGAACGGTCTTGTTCTGAAGTTCTGTTTCCGCCTGTTTGCGATCGGTGATGTCCATAAAGATAACGGCAAAATGACGCGGTGCAGGACGGTAGGCGAAGACATCATAGTAACGTTTAAGCACCATGGAATAGTTCTCGAAATGAATCGGCTCGCCCGTCAGCGCCACTTCACCATAGAGCCTGATCCATTTCGGATCTTCTTCGGGAAGGACCTCCGTAACAAGTTTGCCGATGATCCGGTCCCGCTTAAGGCCGGTCAGCGCTTCAAATGCCGGGTTAACATCCAGGAAGCGATAATCGCAGGGCACGTCTCGTTCATCACAACTCATTTCATGGAGGGCAAAGCCTTCCGACATATTTTCGAAGAGGGAATGATATCTCTCCTCACTCTCGCGCAAGGCTGCTTCCCGTTCATGAAGATTCCTGAACATCAGGCGATAGGGCTTGGTAAGCCCCGTTTCAATAATGGCTTTATAAATAAGGTAGAAGGATATTATTTTCAGGTAATGCCCAATCAGATTGGAGATGTCAAAGACACCGACATAGAGAGTAAAGGCGAGTTCCGAGCCAATCGTGAGGATAATTGACAACACGAGCAGAATCAACACCTCGCGATCAAATGCTTCCCGCTTTTTAAGCAATAAAAGTAAAGAGCACAAAAGTATGGCTGAAATCAGATATTCGCTGAGGATCTTGAAACGTGTCAGACCGACGCCATCGATGTAGCAATCGGGGAATACACCCGTGAAGATGAATATCAGGAGCGCTAAAGTCAGCACCGTGTATCCGGTAAAGATCAAACCGGCTTTGGGTTTACGTCGGATCAGAAAGAGAGCGGTGAGAAGGGTGAAACTTTCCAGATAGCGTGCGGCAATCCATAACTGGGTTGGCAGATTCGCGCCATATCCGATGAAAAGGTCCATCTTCTTGTACGCCAGGGTGTGTATGAGATCAAGACCGGCCACAAAGAAATAAGCAATCCCGATAAAGATGAGATAATGATTGTCGATGATCCGTCGCGAATTCCAGATGAGCATGAACAGACTGATCCCGATGATGATACTGAACAACTCGGCCATCGTGTGGAATGCGAGATAGCTGTAACGGCTTATGACATACAACCCGATCAGGGAGATCACACCGACTGCCGCTTCGCCGGGGCTAAATAGAGTTGCCGCTTGTTTCCTCATAAAATTCTTATCTCATTCTCCGGGTAGCGCGAAATAGAAAGTTGCCCCGTTATTTTCTTGCCCTTCACCCCAGACCCGACCGCCATGCCTTTTGATGATCCGCTGGACAATCGCTAATCCCACACCCGTGCCCTCGTATTCGTCCGCGTTATGGAGCCGCTGAAAGACGCCAAATAACTTGTCATAAAGTTCCATATCGAACCCGGCCCTGCCCCCGTTAAACAGGGTCAACTCAGCATCAGTCCGGTTATCCTCCAGAATGAGAATATGAAGGGGTTCGACCATGATCTAATCTCCAGAGAGAATAGTAATATTTATGACTTGTCCGTAATCTTGCATATCCCGGATAATACATCAAGTGTGGATTAAACGTCACATATTATCCCCGGAATTCCCGCATAAACTTCAAAATGATATTCATTCGCAGAAGGATGGATAGGAGGATTTGCCTACTGAACACCGTGATATCTTCTACTATGTATATTTTAAAGACAGCGCATTATACTTGTTCCATAAAAGGGACCATCCGGATGAAAATCATTTTGGGGGAGCGGGGTTGAGATGACCAATAACATTCGCATTCTGATGCTCGAAGATGCGGCAGCCGATGCGTCGCTGATAGAAGATGAGCTGCAAAATGCCCATCTGAGCTTTATTTCCCGTCTGGTTTCAAACCGGGAAGCTTATTTGGCGGCACTGGAGAACTTTTCTCCGGACATTATTCTCTCGGACTACAATCTTCCCCAATATGACGGTGTAACAGCTTTAACCGATGCCAGGTCTAAGCTTCCGGATATACCTTTTATCCTTGTGACGGGAGCTATCGCAGAGGATCTGGCCATCGATATCTTTATCAGCGGGGCAAACGACTATGTGATGAAAAATCGCCTTCAAAGACTTGTCCCGGCAGTGCAGCGGGCCCTGGAAGAAGCCCGTGAGATCCATTCGCGTAAAGAGGCCGAGGCGGCGTTGCGCAAGGCGCATGATGAGTTGGAGATTCAGGTCAAACAGAGAACAGCCGAATTGCAAAGCGAAATTGAAGAGAGAAAAAAGACCGAAGAATCACTTCGGGAAGCACTCTCCAGAATAAAAACGCTGAGCGGTCTTTTACCGATTTGCGCTTCCTGTAAAAAGATACGCGATGATCAAAACAACTGGGTTCAGATAGAATCCTACATAAAAAAACATTCCGATGCAGAATTTACGCATGGCGTATGTCCTGAATGCGCAATCAAACTGTATCCCCAATTATTTAATATGCAGCACTAAACACAGCAGGATTATCTGAGGATTGCAATAATTTTACAACGCGATACCCTTCATGATGTCATACAACCATTGCCCGGCGAATATGACTTTCTGTTGAGATTAGGTCGATATGGACAGCAGCATGGACCTAAGGTTGGTTTTCGTATTTTTGATTCCAAGTTTTAAGCGAATATTTTTTCTGTGAAAATCGACTGCCGTTGCGGATATATTCAAATATTCGGTCATTTCTTTCGTTGTCCGACCTTCTCTGACAAGAGATGCAATTTCCAATTCCCTGGGAGTCAGATCAAAATGTTTCGTGGCCAGATTATTTAAGAAAGGCGATATGACCTCTTTTAAATGGCTTTCAATAATATTAATATGTGTTAATTGCGTTTCATTCAATTTTAGATTTTTTAATTTATCAATCGAAGGTAAAATTAATTTTTTGACATTAGATAAAATGTTTTCCTCGACGGCAATCCTGTCTTCTTCCCGGTGTTTTAATAAGACTTTTAAGGCTATGTTGGCTTCTTCCAATATCTTGGACTTCAGCAGCAATTCACTTTCGCTATGCTTTAAATCTTCCTGTGCTTTTCTGCGCACATTTCGTTCCGCAGATTCATTCAACGCCCGGTTAACCGAGGGAACAAGCCTCAACAAATTATTTTTCAAAATATAATCCGTTGCCCCTTTTTTGAGTAATTCAACCGCCAGTTCTTCTCCCAAAGCACCAGAGACAAAGATAAAAGGAATATCAGGGTATTGATTTGAAACAATGCCTAACGCCGCCTTACCACTGAAACCGGGCAGAGAGTAATCAGACAGAATCAAATCCGGCGAAAATTCATCCAGCTGCCTGATGAAATCCGCCTTGGCTGCAACTCGGTTAGACACGAAGTTTAAGCCGGCTTGTTTTAATTCATCTTCCATTAATTCAGCGTCCGCAACTGTATCTTCTAAAATTAATATACGTAATGTTTTATTCATTTTGACACCCTCGAATTTTGATTTGCCGGTGCATTTAATGTAGCTGTCCGTAAATTTATTTTAACAAGCATTGCGATTGAGCTTTGTCCAATAATTAATAATGCTACCGATGTGAACCACAAATTCATCGGCATCTAAGGGTTTGACTAAGTAACTGTTGGCGCCTAATCTATAACTTTCTTTTTTATCTCTTTCTTCATTGGATGATGTAAATATCACAACAGGGACGTATTTTGTCCTTTCATTTGATTTCAGTAAGTTCAGAATCTCCATGCCATTGATTTTCGGAAGCTTTAAATCAAGCAATATTAACCTTGGACGGCTAATTTTTCCCAAGGCAAACCTGCCTCCAGGTCCGAAGAAGTACTGAGCCGCTTCCGCGCCATCACTGAATATAAGAGTTTTAGCATCAATGTTTGATTCGCGAAATGCATCTAAAATCATTTCGACATCATGAGAATTATCTTCAACAATAACGATATCGGCGTTATCCATTTATAAAATCAATCCTTTGCCGGCAGTGAAAAATAAAATATTGTTCCTTCTTCAACTTTGCTTTCGGCCCAGACGCGGCCCGCATGGCGATGGATGATTCTCTGAACAATGGCCAGACCAACCCCCGTGCCTTCATAATCATCAGCGCTGTGCAAACGTTGAAATACGCCAAACAACTTATTATAATACTCCATATCAAAACCCACACCGTTGTCTTTGATGTAGTAAATATTTTCATTCCCCTCCCGGTATCCCCCGGTCTCAATCAAGGCTTTATTTTTAAGTCTGGTATACTTCACTGCGTTGGATAAAAGATTTGAATAGACCTGTTTGATCAACGTGCGATCGCCACAGCCCGGCGGGATATTATTGATTTTAATATCAATCTTTCTATCAGGCGTAATGATCTGCAACTCCATCCAGATATCGTTGACCAGGCCTTCCATGTCCAGTTTTGACATACTGATTTCCAGCCGTCCCAAACGGGAGAAAGAAAGCAAATCGTCAATTAATTTACCCATCATTTGTGCATTGTTTCTAATCAAATCAAATTTGCGTTTTGCATCAACATTAAATGTGTCTTTTTGATCTCGAAGGATCATTCTGGCATAGCCGTCAATTGCCCGCAAGGGGGCGCGCAGATCGTGAGAAACGGAGTAGCTGAAACTTTCCAGTTCCTTGTTGGTCACTTCCAATAATTTTGTCCGCAGGGCAATGAGTTTTTCCACTTCCGTTCGTTCTCGAATTTCCGATTGCAAATCACTATTTGCTTTCTGTAGTTCGTTGGTCCTTTCTTTGACCCTTAATTCTAAATCATCATGAGCGTCCTTTAACGCCCGTGTCATTCGTCCTATTTCCGTTACATCGCGGGCTGACGCAAAAATCCCCTGCACGTCTCCCGCCTCATTTTTATATAAGGAGGCATTATATAACACCTCGGTGATCTGACCGGAAACATTTCGGATGGATAGAGGATAATCCCGAACCACTCCTTTTTCTAAGACGAGTTTATATCCCTCATCGGCCTTTTCCGGCTCGGTAAATAAATCTGAAAAATTACTGCCAATCAATTCCGTTCTGGATTGCCCCGTGATCAACTTCGTTGATTCGTTGACATCCATAATTTTTCCTTCCGGGCTGATGGTTACTAAAGGATCAAGACTTGCTTCAATCAGACTTCGGGCGTATAAAAACGCTCTTTTATATTCCAGTTCATATTGCTCGCGGTAATATCTTGCCTGCTGATAACGCCAGATATAGGCAACAACGACTCCCAGCATGGATATGGCGCCGAGCATAAAAAATACCGTCACCCAAAAGTGCTCGGTCATGGGAGCATATATTTCTTCCCTGTCAACTTTAGCGATAAGAAACCATGGGGAGTTCGGCACCGCTTTAGCTGCGGCAAAAACATTTTTTTTCCGATAATCCACACTTTCGACAAAACCTTCCCATCCCAGAACAGCCTTAACTGCCGGCAAATACGATTCCGTGATCGGATTCCTCATCCTCAAAGGGAGGTTCTTTATGTGACGCAACTCGTTAAGATAGACGACGTCGTTACCATCACGCTGCACCAACAGAGCCTCCCCCGTCTTACTGGGCAAAGGCCACAACTTAATCGCGGGGTATAAACGGATGTTGGGATCCACAATAGTCATGACCGTGCCAATATGCACGGGTTTGTTCTTTTGAAATGCCATAATGGGGATAATCAGGGAGAGATGAAGACTGCCGGCCTTGTCATCCGTGTAGAAATCACTGAATAGGATATGTTTTTTTTCGATAGCTTGATCAATAGCAGTGGAATGAATCTTTCCGTAATCATTATCGCAATCCTTTAAAGCCAGTTTAATTTCATTATTTTTACCCAGAACTAAGATATTTTTATATTGATGTGAAATTTGCGTTGCGGAAAGGAGTGATAAAATATTTCTTTTCGTTTCAAGAGAAGACGGATCGCTCAAGTAGCGTGATACAACGGAGGTAAATACCTCATTTTTATGGATAACGTTTGCATCATCCATACGCTCTTTGCGCCAATTGTCGATTTCCCATACTTTAAGCTCGGCAATAGCGGTCAGTTGTTGTTTGGCGGCATCAGTAATATCTGATTTCTGGTCTTGATAGATATAACGGCCAAAAATAATGATGCAAGCCGAGGATATAAAAAATAATATTAAAGCAATTAAGAAAGTAAAATTGTTCTTTTCAGGAAGATGATTTGCCATACGTCGGTTTGCTTTCTTATTCACACTTAACATTATTCATCTTGAGGTGTTGAAAATTCGAATGCTTTTTATTTTTTTTCAGCAACCGCAGGATGGGTGTTATACTTTCCTCGCCGTAATCGGTCTCGCGTTTCGTTCATCACAACCACCGCCTTTTTCCAAGTTAGATTAAAACGATCTGCAAATTTATTCCATCTTCACAGCTAAATCGAAAAAGAACGTTTCGCTTTAGAATCCGTATAATCAGGAACTAGCTTCTGACAAGCAGTACCTGACATTTGGCCCTTTTCATGACTTTATCGACCACGCCGCCCAACATATTTTTCAAAATACCGGTTTTCCCATAGGAGGCAATCACAATCAAATGAATGTCTTTTTCTTCCTGTTCATTGAGAATCTCTTCGTAAGGAATACCTCGTTTTGCATTATAAATCATTTCCAAGTCGGGGTGGCTGTCCATAGCTATTTTTATTACCTGCTGAAGTTTTTCTTCTGCATTTCTTATACTTTCATTAATCATTTTTTGCATAGCTCCCTCATCCAGACAATAATCGACGGCACATTGCTGAAATCCGTCGTCGATCACATGAAAGAGATAAATCCTGGCCATATTTTGCTTGGCAATGTCTATGGCCTGTTTTAACGCATGATCCGCATAAACTGAAAAATCCGTCGGCACTAATATTCTTTTTGGAGAGAACATAATAAAGTCTTCTTTTTTTATATCAAAATATATAAAATAATTAAACTTACAATGATGGTTGTTCTATAGGCTTGTGGTAGGCAAAACCTACTATCGATGATTTTTTAAACTTCGAAAAAGCAGTTTCATGATTTGCAGTAAGACATTTATTATAAAAAGGAAACCTCCTTTATGTTGTCCCCAGGAGGTTTAAATTCTTCAACTTGATTCTATCATGATGCCGCAGGGGTCGCTCGCTTGCTGAAATGCTACGATTTTTTTGAGTCCCATTTCGACCCGAAATATTTTCCCCATATGCCGTTAAGATACGTTCTTGACATCTTGTTCATTATATTCCAGGGGTGATGGCAAGAGGCCCGCAATTTGTGTTTTATATTCAATGGCAGGATAATCAACCTTCAGAAAATGACCCACAAATTTATTTACCCGAAACTCCAACTGCTGCCATCCTGCATCGTTTGCATTCTGAGTCATGGTCTTTCCTCCTTGATATAGAATTCATTAAACATCTTTGTTGAAGAAAATATCGAACAGGAGGAATAAAGACAATACGGGTTAATCGTAAGCATAATGGCAGGGAATGCCTACTAAGCGGATAAGCATAGTTATCAAGGAAATTTGAATAAATCTATTCACGCCCTATGACGTGCACGGCTGTTGCCTTGAAAGAGACGGCAACCACTGAACCTTCGCAGATGCCTAAATCCTCACAGGAGGATACCGTGATATAGGCCACCACAAGGAAGCCGCAATCCAAAATCATTTTATAGAAAAAGGCCTGACGGATAATCTTTTGAACTTTTGCTTCAAACACATTACGGGCGCTGATCTTTTGGGGTATATCTTTGGATACCATAATATGTTCCGGCCTCAGGCAGCAATAGACCTGTCGGCCCGACGAGAAATTACCCACGGACTCAATGATCTTCCCGGCTACGGAAATCTCCAACAGCCCTGCATGGCTGCTTTTGACAGTGCCTTCCAATATGGTTTCCGTTCCAACAAAGCTTGCCACAAATTCAGAGTCCGGCTGATTAAAGACCTGAGCCGTCGTTCCCGACTGGACAATTTTACCTGCGGCCATCACCGTAACATCTTGCGCCAGACGCAACGTTTCTTCCCGGTCATGCAGCGCCATCACCGCCGTAATTTTGGTTTCTTCCAGTATGCGGCGCAGGTCATCCATGAGCGTTTCGCGCGTGGGCGGGTCAAGCGAATTAAAAGCCTCATCCAACAATATCAATTCCGGTTGCAAGGCAAAGGCGCGGGCCAATGATACTCTTTTGGCTTCGCCCCCGGAAAGGGTTCTGGCGGACCTTTTCGCCAGCGCACTGATACCGAAATAATCAAGGGATTCTTCAACTCTCTTTTCGATATCCTTATCGGTGAGATGCCGGAATTTCAAACCCAGAGCAACATTCTTAAAAACAGATGTAGTGAGCAGCAACGGCTCTTGAAAAACAACAGAAACACTGCGGCGCATATGGGAGCGTCTTGCACTGCTGTCCACTGGCGCTCCGCGATAATAAAGTTTTCCCTGACTGGGTTTTAATAAGCCAGCCAGAGTTAAAAGAAGCGTTGACTTACCCGCGCCGTTGGGGCCGATGAGCGCCAGAATTCTACCCTGCTCGACATTCAGTTCGCTGATATCCAGCACGGTAACGCCACTGCGTTTCACGATTAAGTTTTGAACACTCAGAATATTCATCGCGGATGCTGCCTTTGTTGTATCTGTGTGAGCAGGAGATTAACCAGAAATGCAACGATCAAAAGGATAATACCCAGCGCAATGGCCATATCAAAATTCCCCTTGCTCGTTTCCATGACAGTGGCAGTCGTCAGCACGCGGGAGTATCCTTTGATATTACCACCGACCATAATGGAAGCGCCCACTTCGGAAATGACACCGCCAAAACCGGCCATCACAGCCGCCAGAAGCGGCAGTTTGGCTTCCTTGATTAACACCCATACCATCTGCATCCGGCTGGCCCCAAGCGAAAGAATTTGCAGACGCAGGTTAGGAGGCAGGTTCTGAATTGAAGCAAGCGATATACCCATGACAATGGGCGTGGCGATAATCGCCTGCGCAATGATCATGGCGTAAGGCGTATAGAGAATTTCGAGAAATCCGAAAGGTCCGCTGCGCCAGATCATCATCGTCACAAACAGACCCACAACAACAGGCGGCAGTCCCATGCCTGTGTTAATCAGGCTGATCACCAACCGTTTGCCTGGAAAGTTGTTTAAAGCGACGGTGGTTCCGATGGAAACACCGATGAAAAGACTAATGAACGTGGCTGTCCCCGATATTTTCAAAGACAGCCACGTAATACCCATCACTTCAGGATCAAAACTGATGATCAGTTCAAAAGCCTTGATGATCCCTTGAATAATTAATTCCATTGAATAAACTCTTATTTCCCTAAATCTTCTATCTTTTTACCGGCATCCGGGAAAAAGAGAGGAGATCCGAATTTATCGACGCCGAATGTTTTAATGATGTCCTGGGTTTTTTGGGAAACCATGAAATCTGCAAACGCTTTTGAGCCTTCGGCATTGGCTTTCGGCCATTTGGCGCTGTTCACTTCAATCACATGATAAATATTGAGCAGAGCGGCATCGCCTTCCACCAGAATTTCCAAACCTAGATTTTTCTTCAACGCCAGATAGGTTCCGCGATCCGCCAGAGTGTAGCCTTTTTTCTCCGCAGCGACATTTAAGGTCTGCCCCATGCCCAATCCGGTTTCCTGATACCACTTCTGCCCGCCCGGATTGATGGCGGCTTTCTTCCATAATGTTTTTTCCTTGGCATGGGTTCCTGAATTATCACCGCGCGATGTAAACAATGCATTCGCGTTGGCAATGATCCTCAGGGCTTCAGCCGATGATTTTATGCCTTTGATTTTGACCGGATCATTTCCCGGTCCGACAATGATAAAATCATTGTGCATCACCAGACGGCGGTTGATGCCGTATCCCTCTTCGATAAATTTCTTTTCGGCATCCGGTGAATGAACCAGCATAACATCGGCTTCGCCTTTTTGACCCATCGCCATGGCCTGTCCGGAACCAACGGCAATGGTCTTTACAAAGTAGCCCGTTTCTTTTTCAAAGATGGGAATCAAAACATCCAGCAGACCCGAATCCTGCGTGCTGGTGGTCGTCGCCAAAATAATATTTTTTTGTTTAGGTGCGGCAAAAACATTCACTGCCCCCAACACAACAAGCGCCGCAACAATCATTAATGTAACGGCCAATTTGCTGCTTCTGAATAATTTCATAATCGATCTCCTTTATGTTGATTGATCAGGAATGCAGAATCCGTCCCGCATCCTTAAAATTGTAGTTACCGATTTTCTCCACGCGGCGTTTGAATGCGCCGGATTGAAGCGTTTCCATGAATGCCTGCACGACGGGTTGAAAAAACGTATCTTTGGCCAAAACCATATCAAATCGTTCATCAACCAGCGGCTGGAATTTCAAATCAAGAATCTTGGCTACGGCGGCGGAGGCAATTCCCACATCCGCCTCTCCGGAAACCAGAGACAGGCCGACTTCAAAATGCGTATAAACTTCGTTTTCATAACCCGCGATATCGCTCACGCCAATGCCCCTGTCCGACAATTCCTGATCCAGTAACACTCGGATTCCCGAACCCTTCTGACGGTTCACGAAGCGCATTTTTTTGTGCGCCAGACTCTCCCATCCCTGAAAAATGTCTGTTGCTGAACCTGCAATCAGAAAACCAATCTGACGGTAAAACAAATTGACAACAACCGGCGTTTGATCCGGGCAATACTCTTTGAGATAGGGCGTATTGTAATCACCGGTTTTGGCATCATACAGATGCGAAAACGCGATATCCGTGAGACCTGAATTAAGCGATTCAAGCCCTGCGACGCTGCCTGTGTTGGCCGAAAAAATATTGAAGTCCGGATGGTCTTTTTTAATGGCCGTCAAAAGCATATCCAGCACCGGATCGTTGCTGCCGGAAGCCAGAAGCGCGCCTTCGATGGAATTGACCCTTTTTCTGGCCTGCTGAAGACCGTCATGGGCACTGGATTCAATCCATTCGTCAATGAGCTTGACGGGAAAAATCCATTTTCCCGTTACCCGCGTGCAAGGAATCTTTCCCGCTTTGATGAGAAGATATACCTGTTTTTCATGTATATCCAAATACTTGGCAACTTCTTTCGTATTCATCAACTCTCTGGACATAAAACCTCCTTTATTCTTACAGCCTGCTAGATAAAACATGTCTAAAGTTTTATCAATAATAATATTCCAAATTCCGACTTATAATTACTTTAGCATTCAACATTCCCACTGATAAAACCGGATACAATTAACCCACATAGATACAGGATATGGAGACAATTTACCCGATTTTAGTAGAGCCAACTGGCCACATTTCATTGGATTTCCATTTTATTTTGATATAACAATAGTTTATAAAGTTACATCTATTGGCACGAATATTGAGATAAAACGTAAAAAAGTTGTGAAATGGATTTAGATGAATAAAATATTTTTCCTGCTTATTTTTCCTATTCTCGCTTTGAGTTTTCCTGTCAGTTTATCCGCCGAAACCATCCGGCAAGGCGATGTGCTTTCGCTTACACAGTGCGTGGACATCGCCTTGAAAAATCATCCGTCGCTTAACGCAGCCACGGGCGCCATCCGACAATCCGAAAGCAAAATCGGACAGGCCCGAGCGGGCTATTATCCCCAGATTGTGTTTCAATCCGGCTACTCGCGCGTGGGTCCGGCACCCACATCGCTTAGAAACGATCCGTACAACTACTATTCCAACTCACTCCTTCTCAATCAGACGTTGTTTGATTTCGGTAAAACATCAACATTCGTGGATATACAAAGTTTAGGTAAACAATCTGCCGAAGCGGATTTTCAGGATGTAACCGCTTTCGTCATCTTGGGGGTGAAGGAGGCTTTTTATGGATATTTAAAAGCCAGGATGAGCCGCGAGACCGCAGAGGAAACAGTCAATCAGTTTCAGCAGCACTATGAAAAAGCCAGAATATTTTTTGAAACGGGTAAGACTTCCAAAATCGACGTAACCAGCGCCGAAGTCAATTTAAGCAACGCGAACATCAATCTGATTAAAGCATCCAATGCTCTACGCATTGCCAAAGTTAATCTCAACCATGCGATGGGGATCAACACCCCCCTCGATTATAGCATCCGGGATGAACTCAATGACGATCCCGCCCCGGTGTCGCTTGGGTCCGCCGTCCAGGAAGCTTATCTTCGCAGACCGGATATGATTTCAATGACGCGGAAAAAAGAAAGTCTGGAGAAAACGATCGACTTGAGCAAGAAAGGCTATCTTCCTGTGCTGTCCGGCAATGCGGCGTATGGTTACGCAGGCGATGAGTTGTCGGCTGAAACACGAAACTGGTCTGTCGGCATTGCACTGACCTTCCCGCTCTTTACGGGATTATCAACGAAGTACGCCGTTGATGAAGCCAGAGCCAATTTGGATATCATCAAAGCCAATGAGGAATTGCTCCGGCAAAAGATCTACAGGGAGGTAGAATCCGCTCACCTCTACGTCCATGAATCCGCCGAACGCATCAGCGCCGGGAAAATGATTGTCCGGCAGGCCGCAGAAACCCTGGAGCTCGCACATGGAAGATATGCAACCGGCGTCGGCAGTTCTTTAGAAATCACCGACGCCCTCATCACTGTCAATAATGCAAAAATGACCTATATCACCGCCCTAACGGATTACTATACAGCGCGGGCTAATCTGGACAGAGCCACAGGAGTGAACCCATGAAAAAAATTATAATCGGTCTGCTGGTCTTAGCCGTCATCGGTATTATTGTTTTTATTGTTTTCAAAAGCCGGGACACACAGATCAAATATATCACCGAGCAAGTCACGCTAGGCGACATCAAATCCGCCATATCGGCCACCGGCACGGTGAATGCGGTCAAAACCGTTCAAGTCGGAACACAGGCATCCGGTACGATCAAGGAATTATTCGTTGATTATAATTCGTCCGTGAAAAAGGGACAAATCCTGGCGCAAATTGATCCGGCCGTCTTCGAGGCCCAGGTCGGCCAGGCGCGGGCCAACCTGTCGGCAGCCAAAGCCAATCTGGAAAAAGCGCAGGTCCTGTTGCGCGACGCAAAAACAACATGGGAAAGAAACAAAATTCTCTACGAAAAGAAATTTATTTCCAAAAGCGATCTGGACACATCCGAGACCAATCATCTTTCCGCCACAGCACAGATCAAAGTCGCCTTGGCCCAAATTGAACAATCACAGGCAGCGCTGGAGTCCACTTCCATTAATTTAAAATACACCCGAATCCTTTCACCGGTGAACGGAACCGTCATCAACCGGAATATTGATGTCGGACAGACCGTTGCGGCCAGTTTCCAGACGCCGACGTTGTTCACCATCGCCCAAGATCTGACGAAGATGCAGATTGATACAAACATTGACGAAGCGGATATCAGCAGCATCAAGGCCGGGCAGAAAGTCAATTTTACGGTGGATGCTTATCCGGATGCGCCCTTTGTCGGCAAAGTAGAGGTGATCCGCAACGCGCCGATCACCGTCCAGAATGTTGTGACCTACAATGCCGTGATCACGGTTGACAACTCTTCTTTAAAACTAAAACCGGGCATGACGGCCAACGTCTCGATTGAAACACAGATCAAACACGGAGTCTTGCGCCTGCCCAGCGCGGCGCTGCGCTTCAAACCGACCCTCCCCCAGGCAAAAAACGGCGCGAGCGTCGACCGGACAAAGCTCAAAAGCCTCAAAGGGCCCATGGTCTGGATTCTGGACGACAAAAAACCAAAACCCGTCAAAGTGACAATCGGCATCACCGACGGCAGCTACACTGAACTGATGACAGGCAACCTCACGAAAGGACAGCCGGTTATCGTAGACAGCGTGGGCGCCGCAAAGAAGACGGATCAACCGCCGGGCGCCGGCGCTCCCAGAATGATGCGTTAGCGGAGAAATCATGGCTCTCATTGAAACCAGGCAACTGTGCAAGTTTTATGACGTAGGCGATACAATCGTCCGCGCACTGGAAAATATTACGGTCGATATTTCCGCAGGTGATTTTGTCGCCATTATGGGCCCATCCGGTTCAGGCAAATCCACCTTTATGAATCTGATCGGCTGCCTGGACCAGCAAACCAGCGGAGACTATGTCTTAGACGGCGAAGGCATCGGAGGGCTCAATAAAGATCAACTGGCGGAAATACGCAACCAGAAAATAGGTTTTGTCTTTCAGGGTTTTAATCTTTTACCACGCACAACGGCGGTGGAGAACGTGGAACTGCCTCTTTTGTACAACCATGTTCCCGCCAAAGACCGCAGACAAAAAGCCATGGAATCCCTGCGCAAACTGGGGCTTGAAGGCCGTGAACACCATCACCCCAATCAGTTGTCCGGCGGCCAGCAGCAACGTGTGGCCATTGCGCGCGCTTTAGTGAATAACGCACCGGTGATTCTGGCCGATGAACCCACCGGAAACCTGGACACCAAAACCAGCGCGGAGATCATGGAACTGTTTGTTCAACTCAACTTGGAATTTCATACGACCATCATTTTGGTGACCCATGAACAGAACATCGCCGATTTCAGTCGGCGCATCATCCGTTTTCTCGACGGCCACATCATCAGCGACCATGCGGCGAGGGCAAAATGATCAACGTCAGCTCCATATTAAAAATCGCCTTGCGGGCCCTATGGGTCAACAAAATGCGTTCATTTCTGACTATGCTGGGGATCATCATCGGCGTCGGGTCGGTTATCACCATGCTGGCCGTCGGAATCGGCGCCAAGGAAAAAGTAACCGAGTTGATCGCCAGCGTCGGAAGCAATCTGATCATGGTCTTTCCGGGCAGCATGACGCAGAGCGGAATCCGCATGGGTTCCGGTTCACAGGCGTCACTCACCAGCGACGATGCGGCAGCTATTGAGAGAGAATGTTCAGCGGTCAAAGCGGTGGCCCCCGTCATCAGCACCGGCGCGCAGATCGTTTACGGCAACGCAAACTGGGCAACGGCCATCCATGGAACAACGCCTGGCATTCTGGATGTCAGAGACTGCTCCCTCGTAGCGGGTAGGAACTTCACGGATCAGGACATTCGAAGCGCAACCAAAGTCTGTATTTTGGGACAAACCGTCGTGGATAATCTCTTCGGCAGTATCGATCCTGTCGGACAAATCGTCCGAATCAAAAAAATCCCGTTTGTTGTCATCGGCGTTTTGGAAACCAAAGGTCAATCACTGATGGGACAGGATCAGGATGACGTCATTTACATTCCGGTGACTACGGCGCAAAAAAGGATCGTGCGATATTACCTGCCGGGGATGGTCCATCGAATCATGGTCAAGGCCGTAAGCGCCGAAGACATGTCCCGGGCCGAAACCCAGGTCACGGAACTGCTGCGCCAGAGACACCGGAGCACCGCAACAAAAGAAAATGATTTTACAGTCAGGAATCTGACGCAAATGATGCAGGTTGCGGAAGATCAGGCCCGCGTCATGACGGTTCTTCTGGGGGCTATTGCCCTCATCTCTCTGCTCATCGGCGGCATTGGTATTATGAATATCATGCTGGTTTCAGTCACCGAACGAACGCGCGAAATCGGAATTCGAATGGCCATCGGCGCAAAGACCTGGGATATCCGCATTCAGTTCATTATTGAAGCGCTGACGCTTTCCATGATCGGCGGTATTTTCGGCATTATCATCGGCGTCACCAGCACATCGATCCTTACGGCAGCCACCGAATGGCCAACGACCATTTCCTTTTTCTCCATTATTTTAGCCTTCAGCTTCTCGGGACTGGTCGGTATATTTTTCGGATTTTATCCCGCGTACAAGGCCTCCCTGCTAAACCCCATAGACGCGCTCCGATACGAATAATCGTTTTGCACTTTCACTTGATATTTTTATTGACCTGTTTTCTGAATTAAGTTAGATACTATCGCTCGTCAGATCGACAGGAACACTCATGATACGGGTCACGCAAAGATAAATTAAAAATAGAGGAGGCACAGACAAACTATGAGTATGGAAATTAAAGCCCCCATGCCGGGGAAGATTGCCAGCATTCCGGTGAGTGTCGGCAGCCAGGTGCAGGAAGAAGAAGAAGTCATCATCATGGACGCCATGAAAATGGAAATTCCCGTTTACGCGCCGGGCGCAGGAACCATCAAAGAAATCAAAGTGAAAGTCGGCGATTCCGTTAACGAAGGTCAGGTGCTGGCCATCCTCGACTAGATCAAAGCCTTATTCATTCGAAACAAAAAACCCATTGATCGTTATGAGACAGTCAATGGGTTTTTATTTTTCTCATCCTTTGATTAGGGTCTTCTGGTCGCATTAAACCGGTCAAAATCATTCATCATCAATTGATATTTTCGAATCGCCTCGTTTCGGCGACGCATCGATTGGTTATAGACTTCCACATAGTACCTTTGGTAACGTCGCTCCAACCAATCTTTTTCCGCGCTGGTTAAATTCGTATCACTCATCGACCTGTGCGGGAAAACACTTTTAAAGAGTTGCTCCCGATTGCGTTCGACATCATCGCGGGCTTCTCCTTCCGGATTAGTATTTTCGGGATTGCCCCCAATCTGATCGAGCACCCATCTTTCAAATTTGACACGGTCCAATGAGCCGTCCGGACGCGATACCAGCATCCCCGTTTTCCAATCCACAAACGAAACCTGACCGCCGGAATCCACATAGCAGTAAACATCGCGTCCACCGGGAGACCGCAGATCCCCGCCGGATGAAGCACCCTGGGAATTCGAACCTTGCTGTAAAGCAGTGATTCGTGATGCGGCAACACAAAAATTGAGATTCTGACCCGAACGATATTGAAATGTAGCAACGCCAATGACTTCGCCCCGCATATTGAACAGCGGGCCGCCGCTGTTTCCGGCAGACACGGGCGCGGTGACCTGAATAAAATCAACCGCGTACTGATTCCGGCGAACCGCCGAAACAATCCCGTCGGAGACCGTCTGTTCCAAACCCATCGGATTGCCGATTACAACAATTTTCTCGCCGACTTCAGGAAGTCTGGTGTCTAAACTCACCGGCTTTGATTCATGCGGCGTCGCATCCGTTGATGCAATAACCAGATCAGCCTCCGAATCCTCCTGAATAATTTGCTGAATCCGAAAAACTTTTCCGGTCGCCGTTTTGATTTCCGCTCGTCCGGCCTTCGATAACACATGCTTGTTTGTGACGATGTATCCATCTCGGTTGATGAAAAAACCGCTGCCGATGCCCGATGCCGTTTTAACCACCACAATACTGTCCCTGTTTGCGCGAATAATATCCGTTATGGACAGTTCCCTTGGGGGCAAGGCTTGGTCGGGTGAGACTGCGGACTGGCCGTTTACAGACCGGACTTTATCCGACAATTGATTATCCATTCCCGCAGGCGATTCAATCGTTGTGCTTAGTTCATTAGCGTTTTTTCCTGATCGAAATTGTTTAATGATATAGGGAACGACCAGAGAATGGATTAAAGCGATGAAAACAACAGCCACAGCGGCGTAAATCACCATACGTTCGATGGGGGTCTTTTTACTGACGCCCGGTTCTTCCGAAACTTGCCTAGAGGCATCGGCGGGTTGCAAAAGATTTTCAACAGCAGGTTTTTTATTACATTTACTGTATATTACCCCGCACTTCGGACATTCCAGATCATTGATGATCGCATCGCTTTTTTTGCGGGTATAACCGCATTGAGGACATATCGTCATAAATACCCCCTTATCCTGCAAATTTAAAGCAATTTGCATACCAACTCAATTTTACTATGTTTTCAGGACAAATCAAAAAGAATATATATTGAGGCATCAAAGTCGGGACCGCAAAATGGTTTGGACTGATCATCACTAGTGAAGAGACTAGCGGTCGCGTTCATGATGGCTGGCATGTACGTCGCAGCGTTGCTGATCTAATGATGGGAAATCGCCTTTTTGTTAATTACGTTTCAAAAATGGAGTTGTTCAGACTCCCGTCCCATCATCGGAGTAAAAACAAAAGCTTCCTAAGCTATCTTTCTTTTGTACATTTTCTCAGCTTACCTTCTTCGTCTGCGACCTTGATTGCAGCTATGACCGCCTCCGGGGTGACGGGGATCAACTCATTATGGATGGTTTGTTTCTCCGCACACGCAATCGAGGCGATCTTTGCGATTTCCACGTCCGATAAATCATCAAGACCCAGCGAAGCCAGCGTTGTTGGCAGCCCGACCGACTCGCAGAAGGAGTATACCTCGTCAATCATATCCGACGGCTTGTCTGTCAAAAACAGAGAAACCAATGCGCCAAAAGCCACTTTCTCTCCATGATAAAATTTATGATTTTTGTCCAGAGCATTGAGCCCGTCCTGGATGGCATGAGCGGCGGCAAGCCCTGCGCTCTCAAACCCGACGCCGCTTAGAAGCGTGTTGGCTTCGACAACATGTTCGAGTGCCGGAATAACGACGTGATGTTTGCAGGCCATTTTTGCGGAAACGCCATATTCCAGAAGCGTTTCGTAACACAAACGGGCCAGCGTCTGGGCTGTCATGGAGCTATGAGCCCTGACCATGTTTTTCGCATGTTTCAGCCGGCATGACTCCGCCTCAAACCACGTACCCAGCGCATCTCCCATCCCAGCCACCAAGAACCTCTCCGGAGAGTCTGCGATAATTTTCGTGTCGACTAGCACCACATCGGGATTACGCCTAAGCATCAGCACGCGCTTGATGCGCCCTGTGTCCTGCCGGTAAATAACGGAGAGCGAACTGCAAGGGGCATCCGTTGAGGCAATCGTCGGCGCAATGATAACGGGTACGTCCATCTCATGAGCCACGGCTTTTGCCGTATCGAGCGCCTTCCCTCCTCCGATGCCTACGACAACATCGCAGGCTTCCCTCTCTGCGATGGTCTTCAACCGGGTTATTTCCTCATCAGAGCATTCCCGTTCAAATTTCTCAGCAATGACCGGCGTTGATTCCTGAACTGCCGACAGGATTCGGGGAATGACTTTATCAAACGCTGACGGACTGCCGATGATGAAAGCTTTCTTTCCATAGCGGCGGACCCATTCCCGAAGTCCGTCAATGGCGTTATAACCCTGTATGTATTTTCCGGGAAACAGTGTTGCGGTAATCATTTTGTATGCTTCTCCTTTCGTTCAAAAACCGACTCATTTCTTCAAAATGTCTTCAGCCAAGCTTTCCTATTTTTTCCAGTTCATCCGCCACATAGGACAACCCCAGTTCTTCTAAAATTTTTCTTTTTGGATAGCTGTTGGTTTTGTTCCATCCGTGCAGTTCATAGTACTCATCGAGCATCTCGTTGTACCTGGTCTCGTCGAGTTTCCAGCCGGCAAGATTCCCGGACGGGATAGGCTCACTGAGGTCCCTGGGTGTGGGCATGTCGTGGCGACGATCAAAATCCGTAAATCTCAGATTCAAGGCTTTTTCCAGATTCAACTGCTTCATGGCAATGCGCTTCAGATCTGCAACGGATGTTTCCCAGCCTGTGGCCGTTGAATATAATTGAGCCATCTGGGGCAGGTCGATCTGTTCCAGGTCCCAACAGGTAGTGCTGTAAAGGCATACACCGAGGCAGTTCGCGATCCGGGAAAGCGTCTCCATATACATAACGATGCTTGCTTTACCAGAATAGTCAAGCGGCCTGTCTACATTGTCCGCCCCATAGATCCTTTCGGCCTTCTCCCTATCCAGCTCTCCCACCGTTTCGATGACGATAGCGCCCGTGGTGTGTCCGCCTCCCCGGGTGGATGTAGCGGTACCCAAAAGCCAGCCGTTGGACCCCCGGCACTGTTCGTAGAGATCCTGCCCCTTGATATGCATGGCATAGTAGTCGCTTTGCCGGCCCACGATATCTGCCGCGCGCGCGCAGCCTTCAGCCAGGATATTGCCAAAACCCCTCCGATAAGCAATCTTTTCTATCCAGTCGAGTGCGGCCTGCGCATCTCCCCAGAGGAGGGGTTGGCCATCCGTATCTTTTGTATTTAAGATCCCTCTCTGGTAGCATTCCATGGCCCATCCAATGGCGCCGCCTGCGGCGTCCACGTCGAGCCCCAGCTGATCGCAAAGCGCGTTGGCTTTGAACAGAAATGTGGGTTCCGTCATCGCCAGGCGAGTTTGCAAGGTACCCATCGCCTCGTGCTGGCAGGACTCCGTTTGCAGCCCCTTATAGGGACCTTCGGTAATGTGGAGGTGACGACCGCAGCCCAGCACGCATCCCGGGAAACTCTGGCGGGAGACCTCATATTTTTCGATGGTTTTTCTGGGATCGATGGCGTTGAGCATGTCCTCGGGAATGGCGCATTCCTGGAAGTTGCGATACGGCAATCCGCACACTTCCTGTTTTCGGGACAGACACGAAAGTGTACCATACTTGCGAAAATTGTCCTTACTCTTTGCCTTGTCGAACATCCGCCGGACTTCGCTTACGGTGGCCATAAACGCCTCCGGTCGTGCTACTTTAATTGAGCCCGTCCCCTTAGCCACAAGCGCCTTAAGGTTCTTGGAACCCATCACAGCACCTAGTCCGCATCGCCCGAAAGCCCTTCCTTTATCCTGAATAATGCAAGCGCCGCGCACTAGATTTTCTCCGGCGGGTCCGATCGAAACACAATGGAGATTCCTATCGCCCAGTTCCTCGCGGATGGCATCAAGGGTTTCCCAAGTGGTTTTCCCCCAGAGCCTTGAGGCATCGCGCAGCTCCACTTTGTCATTTTCGATCCACAGATAAACCGGAAGGGGAGCTCTGCCTTCCAGAACCACGGTGTCATAACCTGCATACTTGAGTTGGCCGCCCACATAACTGTCGCAGCATCCACTTGCCCAACCTCCAGTGAGAGGACCCAGGCTGCTGGCGTTCATTTTGCAAGCCCCCGGCGCCGGTGTGCCCTGCAGCGCTCCCGCGCTGAAAATCAGTTTGTTTGCCGGATCAAAGGGCGTAACCCAAGAGCGTAATTCGTTATAGAGAATTTTAATGGCAATCCCCGATGCCCCAAGCCATTCCCTTGCATAAAGGGAGGTCGGTTCCGTGTGTACTTCGCCGCTTGTCAAGTTAACCCGGAGAATCTTTCCGCCATAGGAGAAAGGGGAACTCTCTATCATAAACAAGATCCTCCCGATTCACTACCATCATGAATGGAAGGCTCTGGCACACCTAACTTCTTGAGAATATCCACCAGATCGTCTTCTTCACGACATACTTGCAAACATAAAGGAGTGTCCAGCCCCGGACATCGATCACAGGCAAATCCGTCGTTTCCGTTTTCTTCGAGCAACCAGACAATGTATCCTGCGCCGCTGTCCTTTTCCAGTATCTTGATACTTGATCGGGACGGATTGTAATCCCCGGTGTGGTGAAAGGAACAAACCATCTCGCAGGTCCGGCATCCACCGCAGCTCGGCATGTCTTGTTTCATGGTTCGTCCTTTGCCTTTGTAAAATCAGACTTTCGACAATCTTTCGCTCAGATAAGCGATTTTGGCTGACTCTTCAACAAGTTCGGCCAGATTTTGCGCTTCATTCAGATTTGCTCCGGCCACCAAAATGCCGTGTCCTGAAAGCAGGGCTACTTTCACTAAAGGAGTCGAGAAAGTCTCATAAACCAGAGAGGCAAGTTTCTCGCTTCCTTCACTGCCGGGCGGGATAACGGGAATAGCCCCCAGGATCCTTTCGGCATGGACTGTCAATAGCGGGATCGGTCTTGCGCACACCGCGTAGGCAGTGGCAAAGGGCGGGTGATAATGGACAACACCTCCTATATCCCTGCGCACTCTATAGATACTCAAATGGGTCCCGATCTCCTTTGTGGGTTTTCCGCTTCCTTCAACGATCTTGCCCGAGTCGTCCGCAACCAGCAGATCGTGCTCCCGAAGGTCATACAAAGCAATGCCGCTGGGCTTGACCAGAAAAAGATTCTCGCCAAGTTTAATGCTCAGATTGCCTCCCGTGGAAACCTGCATGCCCATTCGGACAGCTCTTTGGCAAATCCGGAGGAACATCTTCCGTTCATCAGACCAGGAAACCATATTGAATCCTCACGGGTAAATATGTTTAAAAGATACGCCCATGCCGTGACCTGTTAAAATGTGATCCGCGCGGGCAAAAATCGTCTCCATGCTGCTAAACATCTCAAATACATTGACATAGCGCCCCATGGGAGTAAATGGGAGGCTGCGGTGCCGGTCGGGTTTCATGTTTTCGTCGGCAAAAACGGCGTCGCCCGCAATGACGTAAGTTCCCTGATCGGTTCTAACCGCCACGGATTGATGGCCGGGGCAATGTCCCGGTGTGGGAAAGAGCGTGATAAAATCATTGTACTCAAACTCTCCGTCCACGGTCTGAAAGACCACTCCCTCAAAAGGCGGAACCACGCCCAGTTTTTTCGATTCGTAGGATTTTTGGTACAGGAGGTGCGGATCCAGCGCAAAGGCATATTCGGTTGCATGCGCATAAAATTTGGCATTGGAAAAAAGCTTCATGTTGGAGCAGTGGTCCCAATGCAAATGCGTAAAGAAAACCGCGTCGATTTCTGCGGGCCTTACACCCAACTTCGCGAGCTGTTCGTCAATACGAAAGCCTTCCGGCTGATAGGACCCTTTATGATGCCAGTCGGCAGTCCCTGTTTCACTCATGCCGGTGTCCACCAGGAATTTTCCCTTCCCATCCGTCACGTAAAACGCCCAAGTCGGAACCTCTACTTCCTGGCCGTATCCATCACCCGGCGTAATGTAGGCCCCCTTGTCCAGGCGGATAAACCCTGTGTTTAATGGATAAATGCGTATGTCCATAAGAATTCCCTCGTCGAAAAGAAATATTATTTTTTCAGCATGTCCATCATCAGATTGACCGCCTCACGGACGAAGGCATCGTCGTTGATATGGGCATCCATTTCACAAATTTCAATTTCCTTTTTCAGACCCTTCTTCAAAGCGCGGATGAATTCACCGTCGGCTTCCGGGTCATAAAAAGGTTTACCCTTGGCATTGGGTTCTGAAAACCCCTGAAGCGGAATCATGATCTTTACGGGGCCAATTGCTCGGTTAATCTTTTTCACCAGAAATTCGGCTGCATGAACCATCTCGGCGGCCGTGGCCCGAACGAGGGTGATGTTCTGGTTGTGGATGATATGTTTTCTCTTCTTCCAGCGCGGGGGAAGATCCTGATAGCCGCTTTTGCAGATGTAGTCGATAGCACCCGGCGCCAGAATCCACGGCACGGCCTTTTTTGAAAGGATATCCAGACGCGCTTTGCCCGGCGCAAATACGCCTCCACCGACTTCGTCGACCACTTCATGGGTCGTCCAGTCCATGATGCCGTCAAAGTAATCAGCCCCGGCCATCTCCTCCATCACAGTCCCGCCTGTCCCTGTTGCATGGAAGAGGATCATTTCGAGTCCCTTCTCTTCCAGGAGACGTTTCATCTTCATGAGGCCCGGCGTGACCACCCCGAAGGCCGTGGCTCCTATCACCTTCTTTACTCCTTTTTGAATGGGGCGGTAAGCCTTGACCATGCCCAGCAGAGCATGGACTGCATTCTCCAGAATTCGGGTAAACACATAGTTCAGGCCAAAAACATCCGTTACGGACGGGAAAACGGCAATGTCCTTCGTGCGCAGAAAGGGGCGAAGATCTCCCGAAGCAATAGTGCTCACCATGACTTTGGGAAACCCCAGAGGAAGGGACTGCATGGCTGCCGTTCCCATCGCGGTTCCCTGACCGCCGCCTACGGCAATCACGCCCTGGATTCTGCCTTCTTTATAAAGTGCGTCAACCCAAGCTGTCAAACCATCCGTCATAGCCTGGATGATTCTTCCTTTATCTCGGGTCTCCACCAGACGCGCCAGATCATATCCTCCATTGCACGCTACTTCCTCGCGGGAAATATCTCCGCGAACAAGCGGCTGACCCAGGGGACCAGGATCGATCAGGATTACACCGCAGCCGTTTTTCTCGGCCAGGTCCCGGATGAAAAGGCATTCTTCCCCCTTGGTATCGAGGGTGCCAATAATCAAAATTGTTTTTAAATTTTTACCCCTAGACACCTTACCACCTCATCCATCTGGCAACTTAATTCATCCAGACTGCCGCCCATGCGAATCCTGCCTTTCTCCATAATATAGGCTCTTTGATTGCTACTCAGGCGCATGGCGATCTCCATATGCTGTTCCACGAGCAGGATCGTCCTGCCGTCTTTTTGGAGCTGTTTGATGATTTCCATGATCTCATGCACAATCTTGGGCGCCAGACCTTCGCTGGGTTCGTCGATGAGCATCAGCTTCGGCCGGCCCATAAGCGCCCTGGCGATGGTCAGCATTTGCTGCTCTCCGCCGGAAAGGTTTCCCCCCAGATGCTTCACACGTTCCTTCAGGCGGGGGAAGTAGTCAAAAGCCATTTTCAGGAGAGCATCCCGTTCATCGGCTTTGCTGTGCATCAGGGAGCCCAGCTTGAGGTTTTCTAGGACTGTCAAATTGGGAATGACCCGCCGGTCTTCCGGAATCAGGGAAATGCCCTTACGGGAGATTTTGTGGGGAGGAAGGCCCGCAATGTTGTCTTCCATGAAAAATATCTGACCGGTCTTCGGAGGCTGTAGACCCATGATTGTTTTCATGGTGGTAGTTTTCCCGACACCGTTTCGCCCCAGGAGAACCACGATCTCGCCTTCTTTGACTTCCAGCGAAACACCCTGCAGAATATGGCTGTAACCATAATACGTATTTACGTCTTCCAATCGAAGCATACTCACACCTTTACCCGAGATAGACTCGCTGTACTTCTTCGTTATCACTGACCTCGCGGGGGGTTCCCTCCGCGAGGGTTCTTCCCTCGTTCATGACCAGGATTTCTTCGGATATGCTCATCACCACACTCATATCGTGTTCAACCAAGACGATGCTGAGTCCGAGGTCCGAGTTAAGCTTTTTTATCATGTCCGCACACTGATTCGTTTCGGCGCAGCTCATCCCCGCCGTGGGTTCGTCTAAGAGCAGAATCTCCGGCTTGGTGGCCAGTGCGATCCCGATTTCCAGGTAGCGCCTTTCCCCGTGAGACAACGTTGAGGCCGGCTGATTTCTTTTTTCGGTCAATTCCACCTGCGCCAGGATTTCCTCAGCCACTTCATTGATCTCCCTATAGGAGGCAGCCTGCTTCCAGATGTTGAAGGACGTCTTCCTGACCTGGGCAGCAATTCGGATGTTCTCGAAGACTGTCAGATTGGGAAAGATGTGATTGATCTGGTAGGTCTTGATGACGCCCAGGCGGGAAACCTGGTTGAGCGCAAGACGGGAAATGTCTTTGTCTTTCAGGAAAACCTTTCCTTTGGTCGGAAGGTACGCCCCTGCAATCAGATTGAAGAGGGTCGTTTTTCCGGCGCCGTTCGGTCCGATAATGGACTTGAGTTGTCCCTTCTTCAGAACAAAATCCACTTCATCAACCGCTTTCAGCCCGCCGAAGTATTTGCAAATTTTTTCAGTCCTTAACAGCATAAGACTCTCCTTAACCTATTTCCTTTCCCGTTTCATTCGGAAAGCCGCAAATTTCTCACTCAGAGTTCCCATGATTCCACCAGGAAAAATGAGAATGATGACAACAAATATGGCTCCCACGAAGAGCTCCCACCGGGGTGTGAACAGACTAATCGTATTCTGAAGAAAAAGGAAAACACCTACTCCAAGAAGGGGTCCTAGAAATGTGCCCTTTCCTCCCAAAATGGTCATCATCACCATGGTGCCGGAAGTGAGCCAGAAAAGTGTCGAAAGCGGCACATAGCTGAGATAGACCGTGTTCAAAGCCCCGGCAAGCCCCGCATAAAAAGCTGAGATCACGAGAGAACAGTATTTGACGAGTGTTGTGTTGTATCCGCAAGCCTTGGCCCGTTCTTCGTTTTCCCGGAAGGCCTGCAAAAGCTTCCCGAAGGGAGACTGCAGGATACGCCACGTCACAAAGAGCATAATGCCCGTAATAATGCAGATAAAGTAGTAGAGTGGCAGCGGTTTGCCCAGAGAAAATGACAAAAAGTCCAGGGACGGAATCCGGGTCAGACCGTCTTCCCCTCCGGTAATTCCCTTGAGGGGTGATAGAGCCAGAAAGTAAAGCATCTGGCCGAAGGCCAAAGAGATCATAGCGAAGTACACCCCTTTGCTCCGGATAGCCAGGGCTCCAATGATGCAGGCCAGCAACATCGCGGCCAGGATACCCATAACGATGCCTACGGGAACGCTGGCGTTAAAATAACGAAAGGCCAGACCGGCTGCATACGCCCCCAGGCCGAAGTAGGCGGCATGCCCGAAGGAGAGAACCCCCGTATAGCCCAGCAAGAGGTTGAATCCCAGACCAAAAATTGTCCAAATGAGGATCTCCGTGGCCAGCGGGGTGGAGATAACCAGGGGAAGAAACAGCAGAACGATAAACGTCCCGTAAACAATTATGGGTTTGGGGGGTGAATGCAAATCCGGCAATTTAATGGAGCTTGTGTGATCGTCAACCATGTTCAATGTTTCCTCTCTGTCAATACAAATCTAACTTTGCAAAAAACGCTATCTACTCTCTGCCTTGTTCTCCAAAGAGACCCCTTGGCCTGACCAGGAGAATCAAGGCCATACAGAAGTACATGGACACCGAAGAATACGCACCGGCAACATACGAGGTAAATGCGACAACCAGTCCGATGAAAAGGCCCCCGACGATCGCCCCGCCCAGGCTGCCGAGTCCGCCCACCACAGTGACCACAAAGGCCGTCATGGTCATATCAACGCCCATATCCGGCGTGGCCGACATCATGGGGGCCGCAATGGCCCCGGCCAGAGCCGCAAGACCCACGCCCATACCAAATCCGACTGTCCAGATCCTCGATACATTGATCCCCAAGGTCTGCACCATCAGACTATCCCTGGTGGAAGCTCGAATGATCATGCCGAGATCACTTTTCTTGAGGAAAAGCCACAGGGAGATCATCGCGACCAGTGTAAATACGATAATGAAGAGACGATAGCCTGGAAGAGTCAGGGGACCGAGCGTGATGGCTCCGCTCAAAGCTTCGGGGAAGTTAACCGGTTTTCCGATGAGGCCGAAGACGATCTTCATGAAATCCGGGATCGCCACCGAAAGACCGAAGGTAAGAAGGAGCGGCAGCAGTGGGTCTTTTCCATACAAGGGCTTAAGAAGCAAAAACTCTATAACCATGCCAATAATTCCCACAATCACGACGGCGCTTACGAGTCCCACAAAAAAGTTATCCGACAGAGATATAGCGACAAAGACGGCGTAAGCTCCCAACATGGCAAAGGTTCCGTGAGCGAAGTTGACCACATCCAAAAGACCGTAAATGATCGACATCCCGCTTGATAGGAGGACAAAGATGCACCCCAGGGCGATCCCGAAAAAAAGCTGCATTGCAATAACGTTCCAAGGAATCTCTGACATAATATCTCTTTCAAACCTCTATAGATGCGGGGGAGGTTGATCCCTCCCCCGCGATATTATCCCAAGATTACTTGGGTAGTTTTACATTAATAAAGGGAAGCTTTTTGGCATTGTCTTCACAGGACATGATGATGGAGTCACCGGGGATCTCCGCCACGATATCCGCAATATCCCATCCCTTCGCCTTGGCTCCCTTGCCGCGGACGAGCACGTAACTCTGGACACGTTGACGATCACAAGCCCTAACATACTCAGGCCCCTTGGTCAGCTGATATTTGAGACCCTCCAGGGCATTCATGATCTTTTTCTTGTCAGTCACCGTCCCGGCCTTTTCGATGGCCATGAAGAGTAAGTTGGTAGCAACATATGCGGATTCACCGTCCTGCTCCGGGGGGGTGCCGTACTTCTTCATAAATTTGTCCACGAACATCTTGGCACCCTTATACTGGGAGCTCAGTTTCCAGTAGAAGGTCATCCCGCCAAGAACGTTTTCATTATAAGCGGATCCCAATTCTTTGATGGTGGACTGGGCCGTCTTGGTACAGATGATTTTCATGTTTTTGGTAAGCCCCAGTTCGACAGCTTGCTTGATGGCCGCAGTCTGATCAGCCCCCAGGTTGTTCATGACTATGAAGTCGGGCTTGGCGGCAAGAATTTTGGCAAAATAGGTTGAAAAGTCGGTGGCTCCCAGGGGTACGTAAACGTTACCCAGGTGCTCTCCTCCCATCTGCTGGCTCTGCCAAATCCATCCCTCAAGAAGGCTGTGTCCCCAACGATAATCGGCTGTAATGGAATACCATTTTTTCCCCACGTTTTTAAATGCGTACTGGGAAACTGCAAGTGACGCTGAATAGGGAAGCACCATGAAGGCAGCTCCGTATTCACACTGGTCGGCACCCAAGACCATGTCCGACATGCAGTAGGCCATGTAAGGAGTCTTTGTCTTGCAAGCAAACTCATTCATGGCAAGTGAGATGGATCCCGAGAGCGTTCCTCCGATGAAATCACACTTCTCTTCTTCCACGAGCTCTTTAACTCGGCGAATAGCGACGTTGCCTTTCAGTTCGTCATCGCGGTGAACCCAGATAATCTTATGACCAAGGACACCTCCTTTTGCATTCCATTCCTCAACAGCCATCTCGGTGGCACGCTGCTGATCCAGCCCCAGAACGGCATAGGCGCCTGTCAGGGGGTGCATGGTTCCATACTTAATGGTCTTCTGCTGGGCCGACGCTGGAGTCGGTACGGCGGCAAGCAAGGCTGCACTGATCAGCCCAACCATAAGTATTACCACACCGATCTTGCCAAATAATCTTACTCGTTGCATCTTTTTCCTCCTTTACTGAACGTGTTGAATGTCACTAATTATAACTACCACGCACTAAACTTTAGCCTACTGAATGGTCCACCCTCCATCTACCGAAAGGATGTGGCCGGTAATCATGTTGGAAAGGTCGGAGGCCAAGAAGAGAGCGGCGTTTGCAACTTCCTCCGACGTGACCATCCGACCGAGGGGAATACTGGCGAGCACATATTTTTTAAACTCCTCATCCTGAAACATTTGCGCGGTGAAAGGCGTTTCGACAAAAGTCGGCGCAACAGCATTGACCAAAATGCGATGTTTTGCCCATTCCAGCGCAAGCGTACGCGTCAGCTGGTTGACTGCACCCTTGCTTGCGCAATAGGCGGCGCGCTGAGGAAGGGCCACGGAACCCGCCTGAGAAGAAAGGTTGATGATCTTTCCACCGCCACCTCGCTCAATCATATGCTTGCCTGCCGCCTGAGAGACAAAGAACATCGCCCGTAGGTTGATGTTCATCACGTCATCCCAGTTTTTCTCCGTCACCTCTGCCGATTGCTGAGGCCGGTTAATACCAGCGGAATTGACCACAATATCGATTCTTCCCATTTGACCCACCGCAGCATCCACTAACGTCTGCGGAGCGCCGGAGACAGTAATGTCCAAGGCCTTATAACCCGCTTCGATGCCTTCAACTTTCATGGCCCCGGAGATGTCCTTGAGCTTGTCCTCAAAAAGATCATGCAGAAACACCCTGGCGCCTGCAGCGCCGAACGCCCCGGCAATGGCTCCGCCCAATCCCCCGGCTGCGCCTGTAATCAGGGCTACCTTGCCCTTTAATGTTATTTCAGCGCGTTTCATTTCTCGTATTTTCCTTTCTTATCTCTTACAGTTTTGCCCTTCATTTTCTCTGGCGAGAGGAGACATCCAAATCATTATACATCCAGAATGGCTACCGCGCGAAGAGGTGAACCTGTTCCTTTCCTGATTCTCAGGGGAAGAGCGATGAAAGTAAAACGTTTGCCCACGATCTTGTCCAGATTGCAGAGATTCTCAATATGCGTAATGCATTTTTCGGCGCAAACGCTGTGGCAGGGATAGGTTTTGTCATACCACATGTCGGGGCTCGCGGAGTCCACGCCGAAATTTACACAGCCTTGATCGATGATGAACTCGGTTGCCTCCCGGTTCAAACCGGGATAATCGGTCATATACTCCGGTTTCCCGTAGTAGCGGTCATACTGGGCGGTATAAAAGAGAATCGTATCCCCCTGGCGAATCTCCAGATTCCACTTCTTGAGCTCATCTTCAATCTTCTTGCGCCCAAACTGGGTCTTTTGCGGGATATCACTTACATCCAGGCAAATAGCCGACGTGATGCACTTAGCCAAAGACAACTCATCGATGGACTCCGCCTGGGGATCTCTCGAAAGATGACTCACGGCATCGATGTGGGTCGGACCGTGATCACAAAACATGATGCCTCTCGTCTCGTAGGAAAACCCGGTTCCGAGCTGCCGCTGGCACTCTTCATGGGATAGATGGGTCCAGACAACCGTCTTCAGATGTCCGGGATAGACGGGCATTCCCTGGTAAATCTCCTGTGAAAGATCGATGATTTTACCGTTGAACATGATCAGCCTCCTTTAACTTATTATAATAAAACTTCATTGTTTCCTTAATAATCAAATCGCTATTTCAAGAGCTCTCGCGATATAATCAGCTTCATAATCTGATTAGTCCCTTCATAGATCTGCGTAATCTTGGCATCCCTCATCATGCGCTCGAAGGGGTATTCTCGCATATATCCATAACCGCCGGCGATCTGGAGAGCATCTGTGGTAACTTTCATGGCCGTGTTTGAGGCGACCAACTTTGCTGCGGCCGAGAGGTAACTTGAATGAGGATCTTTGTCATCAACCAGCTGTGCCGCTTGATACACGAGCGATCTTGCCGCATCAACCTCGGCGGACATATCCGCCAGCATCCAGCCGATTCCCTGGAAATTGCCGATCGGCTTTCCAAACTGCACTCTTTCTTTTGAGTACTTTATGGCTAATTCCAGAGCGCCGCGCGCAACGCCGCAAGCCTGAGCTCCAATAACGGGTCGTGATGTATCGAGGGTTTTCATCGCATACACAAATCCCTTACCCTCCTGGCCGATGAGATTTGCCAGCGGCACTTCAACATCTTCGAAAACCAGCTGCCCCGTGGGTGATCCCTTGATACCCATTTTCTTTTCCCATTTTGCAACGGAATACCCCGGTGAGTCGGTTGGAACAATGAATGCGCTTATTCCCTTAACTCCCTTCGAAGCATCGGTCATGGCAAATACGGTAAGAAGATTTGCAACCGGACCGTTGGTAATAAAACATTTGGTCCCATTGATGATGTACTTGTCACCCTTTTTTACGGCTCGCGTTAGCATAGCCCCGGAATCGGAGCCCGCGCCAGGTTCCGTAAGCGCATAAGAAATAATGACCTCACCGGAAGAAATCATCGGTCCGTATTTCTTTTTCTGTTCCTCGGTGCCGCCAATCAGGATTGGTTCCCAGCCCAACGCCTGTCCCTGAACAATCAGCGATGAACTGACGCACGCCACGGCAATCTCTTCCACAGCGAGGCAAGTATAGAGATGCCCCTGTCTGGTCCCGCCGTATTCCTCAGGAACAGCGATCCCGAGAAGTCCCATATTCTGGAACGTTTTTTTCAAATCCCACGGAAATTCTTCCTTCTCATCAATCTCCGCGGCTCGCGGCCTGACCTTGCTGTCAACCATCTTCCTGAGCTGACCGACAAACATTTTGACATCTTCGTTGTGGAGTAAATACATATTCCCTTCCTTTTGGTTTTTGATCCAATGCGTTTAGATAAAAGCAACATATATGCCATGCGCGGTAAACCGTTAAGAAAGCCATAGCTGAAGAGCCGCAAGATTGCGTTACCTCTTGTCGGGATAACGCTCCTTACACTAGCGTCACTGATAACCTTAATATGATCAGAGAGATGTAATTGGGGTGATCCCGAGAGGAAGATCAATTAAAAGAACAGATTGGACAATTTGCTGTTAAATCTATCTCAGGAGGAGATTCGACAGCAATTATGAAAATACCATCAAGAGGCCTCCTTCATTGAAAAAGTAACACTTAAAAACCTATTATCTATAAGACTGGTGCTTTATTGCAACAAGCGTCCTGTTATGATTTCTGCTCAATAATTATTTGATTTCAGCATATTACTGACAATAATTTTCCGGAGATCTTTTGTGTTGCATTTTATCAACGTTCCCGTAATCCTAATACTCTCAACTTACATCGATAATATGGTTAAAAAGAGCCGAAACATCTGTTGCATATACGCACCATTTACGGCGATAGCATCTGCCAGCCCAGAGAATAATTGCCTCCTATCCTTTTAAAGAAAGCATCCTTGCGGCGTAGTCTGATGCAAACGCCGGAAAAAGGAAGAACAGGCCGGAAGCTCTCAGAGTATGCATCTTTAGCATTATTGATAATCTGAAAACACGACCGTCCCGCCGTAATTCTTATTCCATAGAAAGCTGTTAACCGGTCACCCTCCCTGTAATCGGCTTACAATGGATCAATAAAATGTCTTTGGCATTAAATATGCTTTAGCCAGAACAGTAAGGGGTATTAGTATTATCCTGCCCCTACCATACAGAACGTAAACAGTCTTCAAAGGTGGAGGAATCGATGAGGTGGGAGAAAATTTATCAGCAAAAACTTGTCAGTGCCGAAGAGGCGGTTTCTCATATTAAATCGGGGAATCGCGTGGTTGCTGGCCACGCTGCGGGAACACCCGAGCTGTTATTAAAAACGATGGTTGATCATCGCGAGCAATATCGAAACGTCGAAATCGCACATCAGGTCGCCATGGGTCATTCTCTATATTGTCTGCCGGGGAACGAGCCTTATTTCACGCATAACTCCCTTTTTGCCGGAGCTGGTTCCAGGCAGGCAATTAATGAAGGGCGCGCCATGTTCACCGCCGTTCACAACAGCGACCTGCCAAGACTCTTTGTGGACAAAATCCTGCCGGCTGATGTCACCCTCTGCATGCTGTCCGTGCCTGATCAGCAGGGATATTGTTCATTCGGCGTTTCCGTTGATTATACGAAACCGGCCGCCGAAAGCGCCAAGCTTGTAATTGCGGAAGTCACACCGAATATGCCGCGAACACTGGGAGACGCTTTCATTCATGTCTCGGAGATCGATTACATTGTGGAATGCGGCACGGCTCCGTTGATTCTCCAACCACCGCCCATATCGGCCACTGACGAGGCGATTGGAGGGTATTGCGCGGAACTGATCAAGGACGGCGATTGTCTCCAGCTAGGCATCGGCACAGTTCCGGATGCCGTGTTGGTTTTTCTGAACGACAAAAAGGATCTGGGCATACACACGGAAATGTTTTCTGACGGCGTGGTTGACTTGGTTGAGAAAGGAATCGTTACCTGCAAAAGGAAGAATTATCACCGGCGAAAAATGGTCGCCTCGTTTTTTATGGGAACAGCGAAGCTTTATAAATTTATTCATGACAACGCCTTTGTCGAAGCTTACTCCTTCGACTATACCAATGCCCCTGAAATCATAGCGAAAAACGATAATATGGTTTCCGTCAACTCGGCGCTCCAGGTCGACTTTACAGGGCAAGTAGCATCAGACACCATCGGATACAAACAGTACAGCGGTACCGGAGGACAGGCGGACTTTGTCCGCGGTGCAACGCATTCGAAAGGCGGACGTTCCATTCTGGCTTTCCATTCCACTGCGCAGGAAGGCAGGACTTCCCGGATCGTACCTCACCTGGATGAGGGCGCCGTCGTCTGCACTACAAGAGCGGACGTCCACATCATCATCACCGAATACGGCATTGCCAATTTGCGGGGCAAGTCTTTTCCGGAAAGAGCAAAGGCGCTCATCTCCATCGCGCATCCGGATTTCAGGGATGATTTGTGGCGGGCGTATCACAAATATCATTGTTAGGCCGGTCACCAGAATCTGCTGTACAAATAAATGCAGGGAATGATTTTATCCGGCATACGCCGGACTAAAGAACCGTTTCCTGCAAATAATAAAAATGCTTATTATACCTCTGCCAATGCCTTGTCGTATTTCTGCAACTTGCGTGTAATAGTGGAGTGATCAATCTTCAGTGCAGCAGCCGCCTTTCTGGCGCTCCCGAATTTTTTTATCGCGCTTTTGATGATGAAGTTTTCTTGTTCCGCCAGATACTCTTTCAGCGGCATATCCCGGCTGATGTCCAGCATCAGGGTATTGCCTCTCATCTCGTGGGGAAGATCTTCCGGATCAATCTGCATCTTCTCCGTGACAACCGATAATCTTTCGATCACATTGGCAACCTCCCTGACATTTCCAGGCCATGCATAGGAAACCAACAGATCCATCGTTGCGTTGGTGACATACTTTTTCTTCTTATACTTCTGATTGAAATGATTGATGAAGAATGTCACCAGGACAGGAATATCGTCTTTTCTCTCCCGCAAAGGAGGAACGACCACCGAAACCACGTTCAGGCGATAGTACAGATCGGCCCGGAACTGATTCTTGGTCACCATCTCTTTTAAATCCATGTTGGTGGCGCACACCACCCTCACATTTACTTTTTTAGGGGTAGTCCCCCCAACACGGACGATATTAAAATCTTGGAGGGCTCTCAACAATTTAGGCTGCAAGGAAATGGGCAGACATTCCACTTCGTCCAGAAAGATCGTTCCTTCATCCGCCAGTTCAAAAAGCCCGATCTTGCCTTCCTTCTTGGCCCCCGTGAAAGCGCCGTATTCATAGCCGAACAACTCGCTTTCCAAAAGTGCCTCCGGAATGGCACCGCAATTGATTTTCACCAGGACCCCTTTTTTGTGTCTTGGCGACAACTTGTGCACTTCTTCCACCAGGCGATCTTTACCAACGCCGGTCTCTCCGAAAAACAGTATCGTGGCGTCAGTTTTACTCACCCGCTCCACCATGCTGCAAACATCATACATCGCCTTGGACACAACCACGAAGTCCATGTTAAAGGAACCCGATTCCTGCATCGTCTGCAGCTTTTCTTTATAAGCCATGGCGATCTGCATCGAGTGCTCCACCTGTTGATGCAGTTTCATTAGTTCGGTCATGTCCCGATCATTGGTCACGACCATAATGATATTGCCCTTATCGTCAAAGATGGGATTCCCAGTCACTAGAATTTCCTTGCCTGTCCGGAGTTTCTGCCGAATCGTTGCGCGTTTTCCCGTTTCGATAACCTTCAGAGTAACGCTTTGATCGATAAAACCCTCCCGAACCAGATCTCGCATGTTGCGTCCGATCACTTCATCCCTTTTAATGCCCGTCATGATTTCATAAGCAGAATTGACCATAAGTGTATTGGCCTGTCCATCGGTGACATAAATACCGTCATAGGATGATTCTATAATGGCCTCGATCTGCTTTGTTAACATGGGGGTATTCGTCGGCATCAGCGTAACGCCTCTCTGTTTGGCAAGAACTTTTTTGTGGGTGGTAGTATCAGAAACACACTCTTATATTCGTTATTGAAACAGAATTATACATGTCCACTTTCGGGTTGAAGTATAAAAAACGCACTCTTATATGTCAAGAGAATCTTGGCCGGGAGACCCGGGCGTGCCTCAACGGATTTGCTTCATTTCAGCGGCATTGTCCTTATAGTTTTTCAGATAGTCAATGAATGTCCTTTATACTCAGTGTTTTTGCTATCGCACTGGCCTCTCGAGAAGAAAAATGCCAACATGAACAGACGATTATTTCTTGATAAATGATGGATCGATTCAGAGCTTGTTTACTTACAACATTTTAGCATTCCGTTCCGGTAGCAAAGACAAAATGATAGAAACACCCCCACGTGCGTGGGGAAGACCTGTATATTGTCAGTTTTTGCATTTCCCATATTAGGCGATAGAACCTTAACTTCATCGTCGTCATGAATAAGAAATCCAACGGAAACACATAATATTGGATGAAGTGGGCTATATTCTCTTAAATACTGCCACTCTGGAATAGGTCTTGCGCTATGGTAGTGGGTCAGTTTCAAATTTCAAATAGTTCATTTAATGGATTAAACGAACTATTTGCTCCACGGCAGGCAAAATGTCATTTGTTGACATTTCTTGAATAACTGATACTTTAGTATTTAGCAAATATGACGATTAACTTGTAGATGATAATAACACTTGACAACGGTGGTATAATACACAGTCAAGAAACTAATAACATTATTTTTGCCGAAATGGAGGATACCATGACGCAATTACAAATAAAAGACTATTTAGAAAAAGCAGAAACTATCACCAAGAAAGCTATATCTTCTAAGGCTGAGGCTCGCAAGTTATTAGCTAAGGGCGGATTCTGCACAAAAAATGGTAAATTAAAAAAAGAATATCGCGATAAATAAATGTATTCTTCGCTACCGCATTTTTTCATCGGCTTTCATGGCTGTGATAAAACTGTGGCTGATTCTGTTGTAACTCAGCAATGTACGAATCTTATTTCCAGTAAAAATAAATGGGATTGGCTAGGTAATGGTGTTTATTTTTGGGAGCAAAATTATCACCGTGCCATAGATTGGGCAAAACAGTTAATGGCAAATCCAGATATGATGCCAGAGGGTTCAAAACCAATTAAAACTCCAGCAGCAGTTGGCGCTGTAATTGATCTTGGCAGATGCTTAAACTTATTAGACGGTCAATCAATAGCACTGGTTCAAGGGACATACACACAAATAAACAAAATTTTTGAGGCAGCTAAGTTTCCGTTACCCACAAATAAAGGAAATGCACACAATTTAGATTGCGTTGTTATTAACGCCGTTAATATGTTTTTGGCAAGTCAAAAGAAGAAGAAATATGATACCGTGAGATGTTTGTTTTCTGAGGGAAATCCCATTTATGAAAATTCGTGTTTCATGGAAAAAAATCACGTGCAAATCTGTGTTATAAACCCCAACTGCATCAAAGGATATTTTCATCCAATGAAGCATAATCCTAAATATCCCTATATTTAAAATATTACAAAAGATCTATTATTTCTTCCAACGTCCACACATGATCGGCAATCCCTGCTTCCATTGCGGGCGCTACTCTTAATGTCTTATGAATCCGACAAAAGTTCCAATGCATTGAAATGAAGGACTGGGCGGGTGTGAAAGCATCCACTTTCTTTCTTTTCATTTTGATTCTAATAAAGTAAAATGCGGTTGCAATCGGAAATAATCAATCAAAATATTCTGGTGGGAAAGGGAGAATTTATGACAATTCCTGTAGCTGAAATAAAGTTAGGGATGGATACTCTTAAAATGTTATTCAAGTCTTTCAAAAAGGTTGTCAATAGTCGAAAAGAAAAGACTCTTCTTTCTAATGTATATAAAGAACTTTTACTAGGCGATAAGTCAGATTTCTCGAAAATTGAGTCAATGTTAATTAAAATGGAGAAAATCGGAGCTGATAGTTCTGAGTATCTGAAAGCTAGAGGTCACTTTTCTCAGGCTAAGTCATCTAAAGGTTCTACCCATGCCCGCTTCGGAGCTTTCAAGGTCATGAAGAAGAAGGCTGTGCGAAAAAGCGCCGGAAAAGTTACGCAGGCAGCGAAGAAAAAGGCTGTGAGGGTTGCAAAGCCAAACGGTTCCTTCAAATGCGATACTGTCCTCAGAAATAAATAAAAAACTTCAGATAATAATTCATAGTTTCAAAAGTAGGAAACGATTGATCGGGCGGATGCTTTGAAGTCCGCCTTTTTTATTCTTAACATGGCTACATGGTGGCTACATGGCAACATGAAAAAACGGCCAATAAAAAAGGCAACTCGCTAACTACTCGAATTGCCTTTGATATTTTGGTGAGCCCTGTCGGGATCGAACCGACAACCTACTGATTAAGAGTCATATTTATTGTCTTTCATGTACTTTCACGAAACATATAAAACTCCTTGACATATAAGCTACTTATCGTTATATTAGCCGCACAATGAAACTTCATGAAGCATGACTTTTCAAGGGAAATAGTGGGAACATAGTGGGAATTTCAAGAAATACTGATTCACGGGCCTATTAACATAGGGGGTTATTATGGCAAGGCAATGGAAGAAAACAAACCACAAGGGACTTAGATACTTTGAGCATGACACCCGGAAGCATGGCAAAAAGAAAGACAGATATTACGCGCTTCGATTTCGTCTTGACAGTGTATTGCATGAATATGGGATTGGCTGGCTATCCGATGGGATACCAGACGCAATCCACAATGAAGAGCCAAACCTGGGCTTTGAAGATTACTGTTTAAAGCTTCTCAGGGAATATAAAGGCAATGTCAAGACCGGTGCCGGGCCAAAGTCACCGAAGGAAAAGCGCAACATTGAACAAGAAAAACACGATATGGCCGAACAGGAACGGAAGGAAGAGGAAAAGAAAAATATAACCTTTGGCAGTTTCATGACGGAAACCTACTTACCCCAGAGCAAGTTAGATAAGAAAGCCAAAACACATGAAATTGAAGCCATGCTTTATGAAAGACACATGGCAGACGTTATAGGCCCCCTACCCTTCGGCAGTATCAGCGCCTTCCATTTGGAAAAAATTAAAAACACAATGGCCGATAAAAAACTAAGCGCCCGAACTATTCAATATGTGTTACAAATCATAAGGCACGCTTTTAAAAAGGCTAAGGACGGGAAAATATTTGACGGGGATTCACCGACAAAGACAGTCAAGTGGCCAAAACCAGACAACATGAAATTGCGTTATCTTAGTATTGACGAAGCCGAAAAGTTACTGGCCGCGCTTGCCACAAAATCACAAAGCCTTCACGACGCGGCTTTACTTTCATTGCATTGCGGTTTAAGGTTTGGCGAAATTGCGGCATTGCCTTGGCCATGTGTCAATCTTGAAACGGGAACCTTGGCCATTTTAAACGCAAAGACAGGATCAAGAACGGCATACCTGACAGACCGGGCCAAAGCCATGCTTGAAAGCCGAAAGGAAGACAGAAAGAAAAATGAAAAACAAGACGCGCTTGTATTTCCGAAACGATCCGGGAAAGAAGGCGTCATGGCACAAGCTTCTAAAGTTTTTCGTGACACAGTTGAAGAGCTAAAGCTTAACGACGGCATAACAGACAGAAAACAGAAAGTCACCTTTCACACTTTGCGGCATACTTACGCGACACATCTTTACGAAAGCACACATGATCTTTATCTGACACAAAGAAGCCTTGGCCATGCAACGGGAACCATGACGGCCAGATATGCAAAAATGAGCGAAAGCCGATTGCGTGAAGGCGCGACGGCATTGCAAAAGGCTTTTACAAACGGCACGAAGAAAGTTGAAAACGTGGTGAACCTTACGAAATAAGCAATTCAAAGAAGGGATAGCGATTGCAACGCGACAAGCCGGGCACCCTACCCGGTTTCCCTTCATAACCATAGGGCCGCAAAGGGAGCGGGAAAAATGACACCACCCCTTCACAAAGATGAATCCCCACCGAAGCTGATTACGGCCGTAAAAAAACCAATTACTAGCAGTGACATTGATGACATTATCAGCCACATTGATGAAATCCGTTCAAAATGTTCTAAATCAGATACCTATACAGCCATAGATATATTGAAGCCCTTTTTAGATCCAATTCGTATTATTTTAATAGACGAGTATTTATTGGTTGTTGCGCAAATAGAAAAAAACAAAAACGGTTGTCAAGGATAACAAAAAGAGAACGACAAACCTACCTCACTGAACTATTAACACCTCTTGTTAAATTAAACCGTCTTCATCCATCAGGGGGAAATCCTTATATAGAGCATGACGGCACATATCCTTTTATAGATGAAAAAATCTGGATTGAGAAAGAGATAAATATTAAAGGGCTAGACTATAACGAACAAAAATATTCTATTAATTTTGAATATAGCAAACCCTTTAATTGGTTTGACCCTGATGCAAAGAATATCATCATATGGGATGAGTATCGTGAATATTTAAAAAAGAAAGAGAAAAAAGATTCTGCGGCAAAAGCAAGCGGTATTAAATTTATACCTATATCACCTATTGACGAAGGTAAAGCTTCGCTTAGAGAGCTTTATAAAAAATGGCTTCCGACATTAACAAAGAATATAATCAAGAATAATGACCTATTAGATCAAATCCTTGTTTGTTTCACTATTAAAAGAGCTTTAAACGGTGACAAGGAGGCTATAGATAAACTTTATAGCCTGTATGAAGATGGAGCAATAGGGATAGCAGTAAAAATGGCGAAGAAGCGTCAACTTGATATTAATCATATCAATGACATAAAACAGGATGCTAGAACAATTCTAAGATTTCTTATATCTGGATATAGGCCAGAAGATATTATTAATTCTCTTTTAGAAAGCAATGAAAAATATCTGAAGGTACCTTTACAAATTGAGAAGTTTTATTTCTGGTATTATACCGACTATGTCCCGAAGGAACTTCACCGGATTATGAAACGGGGAACTAACAGACTGGACGGACTTGAAATTGATTACCTTCTAAACCCCATTTCTACCATCGACGATTATACTTCATGGCAAAATACACCGAAAAGGATTGTGAAATTTAACAGTGGTTCTTTTAAACCTGGCAAGGGAACTAATTATATTACTACATGGTTGTTCGGAACAAACAATAATTACACACAAGGGAGATTTTGCCAACTTATTACTGAAATAATTGATGGTTACTGGAAACAGAAAAAAGAATCATGTTACGATTATTCGGACGGCAATAAAGATGAAGAAAATATAAAAGACTTAAAGAAGAAAGAACAGGTTGAAAACGCGCTTGTTAATAAGTGGAACGAGGAAGAGGAAAACAAGGATAGGATAAAAGACGCTATCACTCTTATTAGGGGAAAAAATATTTTTAAAAGAAACGCCAAGAGAAACATTGATATAGTTGATTTGAAGTTGAGGAACTGCTCTTATAATGAAATTGCTAAAAAGTATAATATTACAAAAAGGCAAGTCATAAACATCTGCAATAAAGTAAAATATCTATAATAATTTTTAAAATTTCACCCCTACCCTGTTAAAATCCAAACATCCACTGTGAAGGCATCAGATGCGACATCCTGAAAATCAAGCCTTCATGGGGGTTTAACATGAATGAGCAGATCAAATCGGAAATGGACGAAGGATCAAAAGCAAAGCGTGAACAGATATTGGCGGCAATTGCGGCGGAACTTCCACCAATTGTCTTTCGGAACTGGCACAAGTGGCGCGACATGTTGCCTATGGCCCCGCGAACAGTAGCCAACGATGACAGCATAGGCGAAGGCCCGACGGAAAAGGTTTATATGGGCCGTAATGCCGGTTATCCCAAACAGGCTTTCCTTGAGTATCTGCGGAAGAGAATCAGATTTACGGAGGATGCGCAATGATGCAAGTCCAGACTGAAAACATACCAAAGGCATTAAGGCAGCTAGATAACTGGGTTTTGTGGAGAAAAGAAGACCGCGATGGAAAGGAGACAAAAGTTCCTTACCAAAGGAACGGACGACACGCAAAGCCGAATGATTCAACAACGTGGACAAACCATTCCGCCGCTGTATCCGCGCTTATGAACGGACGTGGAAAATATAACGGCATAGGGTTTTGTTTATCCGAAGGAACACCGATAGGCATTGACCTTGACCATTGTCGATGTCCGGCATTCCCCGGCATTGAGATCATAGCACCGTGGGCGAAGGATATAATCAACAAGATTGATTCCTACACAGAGACAAGCCCGTCCGGTAATGGAATCCGTATCTTTACCTATGGCGGGAAACTACCAGATCATGGACGAAATAAGAAGCTACCACAGTATGGCAGCGATAGTTGCCGGAAAGACGCTGTTCCCGCTTTTGAAATTTATGAATCAGGACGTTATTTGACAGTGACCGGAAATCACATTGCCGGGACACCCAAGGACATAATGAACAGACCGGATATTATAGACGCTGTTTATAAGCAAATATTTGGAGACACGACCACAGACAAGGGCAAGCCGAAGATCGTTCAACCTGCGGCAAATACGAGCGCCAATGATACCTTAGAAAAGGCTTATCATTCAAAGAACGGCGAAAAAATCCGGGCATTGTATAGCGGCAATTATTCGGGATATGGTTCACAGTCCGAAGCTGACCTCGCCTTGTGTTCTCACCTTGCGTTCTGGTTTGGCAATGACACTGGTTTGATCGATCAGGCTTTTCGGCCAAGTGGTTTATTCCGTCCGAAATGGGACAAGATAAATCATTCCAACGGGCAGACTTACGGCCAATGGACAATCGAAAAGGCTATCCAATCAAATAAGGAAACCTATATAGGAAATGAGACGCGCCTGGTTGAAAATATGGCACCAGCGCAAACATGGGATGAACCTGTTTTATTTAGCTCTATCCATACGCCGGATATTTCCACTGATTTATTGCCGAGCTTTTTGGGTGATTATTGCCGGGCAGTAAGTGAATCAACACAGACACCGCCGGGGCTTGCTGCCATGATGGGCATATCGGTTGTTTCATCCTGTGTCCAAAAACGCTTCGAAGTCTCACCTTATGAAGGATACGTCGAACCGATTAATATTTGGACGTGTTCCGGTTCTGAACCGGGAACGCGAAAAACCGCCGTTAAAAATATGCTCACTTTGCCCGTAACACAATGGGAAAAAGAAAAGGCCGATGAGATGAAAATTGATATTCAAAAGGTGAAGACCGCAAGGGACATTAACCAGAGGCGTGTTGACCAACTTAAAATGAAAGCTTCTAAACCAGAGACGGAACAGGTGGAAAGGGAGTCTTACAAAAACCAAATATTAGAAATTGAAAACAGCACGCCGGATGATTTGCTTGCCCCGCGCCTATGGACAGATGACGTAACGCCCGAACGGCTGCAAGATTTGCTTTGTGACCACAACGAGAGAATGAGTTTAATCAGCGATGAGGGCGGTACATTTGAAGTCATGGCCGGTCTGTATAACAATGGGCGCTCGAACGTAAATGTTTTCTTGCAAGCTCATGCAGGCTCGCCTATTCGGGTTGACCGTCAAGGCCGTTTTGTGACGCTGAACAAACCAGCGCTCACTTTTGGACTGACTGTTCAACCACAGGTGATTGCTGACCTTGCACAGGGGAATAAAGCCCGCTTTCGTGGCAATGGTATGCTTGCGCGGTTCTTGTATTGTATGCCCAAAAGCACCGTCGGACACCGGGACGTTACACGTCATACATCTATTCCCGAAACTATAAGAACCGCATACAATGAAGGGATTTTTAAACTTCTGAATATCCCCCCTGTGTATGACGAACAGAAATATGAACAGGCGCGGATTTTAACACTACACCCGGATGCGTTGACGGCATGGCAGAAATTCAGCGGACACATTGAAGGCAAACAGGGGGAGGACGGAGAGTTCTTTAGCTTTCAAGACTGGACTTCCAAACTACCCGGCGCGGCGCTAAGAATAGCCGGATTATTCCATATAATTGAACACGGTGAGAAAACACCTTTAATCATGCTCAACACAATAGAACGGGCTCTTGATTTATCCGAACTGCTAATCAGTCACGCGCGGGCGGCTTTTGACCTTATGGGGAGTGAACAGGCAGTCAGTGACGCAAAAATCATATTCACATGGTTGACAGGATTTACTCAAGACAGGTTTACACAGAGGGAGGCCTTAAAAAAACATGAAGGCCGGTTCAAAAGACTGGAGCGTCTAAAAAAAGCATTAGACGTATTGGGCGAGCGTCATATCATAAGCCCCCCGCAAACAAGTCATGGTGATAAGGGAGGCAGACCGGGAACTTATTATTTAATTAACCCGGTAGTTCGTGGAGGTGGATGTTATGAACTGGCGTGATTTTAAACTACCAACACCCATAGACAAAATAGACAAAATAGACAAAACCCCCTCAAAAATAGGTTTTGTCGATATTGTCGATATTGTCGATAGGGTTTGCACCACAGAAAAACCAATGCAGGAAGTCATGATTGAAATGGCTCAAGCCACCTGTGATCGGATTATTGTGGAACACAAGAAGATAGGGAAAGCGCCCTATGTATCCAATAGTGAAATACAATGGACTGAGGACGAAATAACGCGAATTTATTGCAAGGCTTTGGAGGGCAAGGCCAATCTATCAGAATATAAAGACGCCTGTGATAATTGGCTTATGGTGGTTATGGCTAACCTAAGTAATGAAAAACCCTTTTTATAAATGAGGATTAACAAGGAGGATAAGCATTATGTCACGCAAAAATTTAACACCGACAAAAAAGGAACTGGCACAATTTAAAGCTATGAATGACTTGGGACTGACACCTAATGCAATAGCGGTAAGAACGAACAGAGACCCCAAGACTATTCGGAAATACCTTCAATCCGAGGTTTATAAGGATCCGGAAATAACGCAAATGGTTGACCTAATCAAAGAAAGGGAAGTCAACGATCTTTACCTTCTGGGAGCGAAGGCAAGGAAACGACTTCACGAATTGATGGACGAAGGCAACACAAAGACGATTGAAACCGTCGCGCTTATGGATAGGAGTTTTCAGCAGCGAAGATTGCTTGAGGGTCAGTCAACGGAAAACATTGCACAAATTACAGCCAGCATAGCAGAGATAAAGAGAATGGAAGCGGAAAAGAAAGGGTTGGATACAAGCCCTTTTCTACCAGATAAGCTTTTTAAAAATTCGGAAGTTTAAAGGCGATAGGGAGTGTAAATCTAACTGTGTAAATGGTTTTATTTAGGGTAGGAAAAAAACC
>CAZJMX010000011.1:0-109444 GCA_964547345.1 uncultured Smithella sp.
TCCAGCGCGCGCAGCGTGTTGATATCCAGATCGTTGGTGGGCTCATCGAGCAGCAGCACATTGGCGCCTTCCTTGAGCATACGCGCCAGATGAACGCGGTTACGCTCTCCGCCGGAAAGCGTTCCCACTTTTTTCTGCTGATCCGTGCCGGAAAAATTAAAGCGCGACACATACGCACGGGAATTGATCTGCCGAGCGCCGATAGGAATAATGTCCTGACCATCGGAAATCATCTCCCAGATGTTTTTATCGGGGTCGAGCGAATCGCGGCTTTGATCGACATAGGCCAGCTTCACGGTCTCGCCGATGCGGATGGTTCCGGCATCGGGCGTTTCCTGACCGGTAATCATGCGGAAGAGCGTGGTCTTGCCCGCGCCGTTGGGGCCGATGACGCCGACGATGCCGCCGGGCGGCAGCGCGAAGGTCATCCCTTCCACGAGCAGCTTATCGCCGTAGCCCTTGTTCACGTCTTTGGCTTCGATCACCAGATCGCCCAAGCGGGGTCCCGGTGCAATAAACATTTCGCGGGTGCCGGATTCCTTTTCCATATTTGTATCCAGCAACTCTTCATAGGCATTGATGCGCGCTTTGGATTTGGCATGCCTGCCTTTGGGCGACATCCGAATCCATTCCAGTTCGCGCTCCAGGGTTTTAATTCTGGCGCCTTCGGACTTTTCTTCATTCTTTAAACGGTTTTGCTTTTGTTCCAGCCAGGAGGAATAGTTGCCCTGCCAGGGTATGCCCTGGCCGCGGTCGAGTTCCAGAATCCAACCCGCGACGTTATCCAGAAAATAGCGGTCATGGGTTACAGCGATAATCGTGCCTTCATATTTCTGCAAATGATGTTCCAACCAGGCAACGGATTCGGCATCCAGATGGTTGGTCGGTTCGTCCAAAAGCAGAATGTCCGGTTTCTGCAAAAGCAGACGGCACAGGGCAACGCGCCGTTTCTCACCGCCGGAAAGAACTTTCACAATCGTGTCGCCGGGCGGGCAACGCAGGGCGTCCATCGCCATTTCCAATCGCGAATCCATATCCCAGGCATCGAGCGCGTCCATCTTTTCCTGCAAGACCGCCTGCCGGTCACAGAGCTTGGTCATCTCATCGTCCGACATCTCTTCGGCAAATTTTTCGTTGACGGCATTGTATTCGTTGATGATATCCATTGTGGACTGCACACCCTGCTCGACAATCTGGCGGACAGTTTTGGCTTCATCCAGACGCGGTTCCTGCTCCAGATAGCCCACCGTGTAACCCTGGGAAAGAATAGTCTTCCCCAGAAATTCATCATCGACGCCCGCCAGAATTTTCAAAAGCGAGCTTTTGCCTGAACCGTTCAACCCGATCACGCCGATTTTCGCGCCGTAGAAATAAGACAGGTAGATGTCTTTGAGTACCGGCTTTTTTTCGTATATCTTGCTGACTCCGATCATGGAGTAGATAACTTTGTTTCCTTCATTGGCCATGTAACGCTGATCCTCCTCGAAATAACAGTTTATCCCTAAATGTTGGGGAAAATGTTTTGAATGATGATGTTGAAGTTGTCCTGAATGTTATCGTGGCCCTCGATGATGCCCATGTGGCCGGGAAAAATCACTTCAATATCCAGATCGGACAACGTGACAATACTCCTTTTGAGTTGATTGCCGTTGCCGCCGGGAAAATCCGTCCGTCCCACATTTTGCTGGAAAACCACATCGCCGCAAAACGCGGCTTTTCTGGCCGGCCAGTAAAGTGCAATAGAGCCTGGCGTATGGCCGGGAATACAGATCACCCGAAACACCTGATCGCCCAGCTCAAGCCTGCCGTCTTCCAGCTGCATGTTGATCTGCATCTGCGGGACACTGATGCCGAATAAACCGTAGAGTTCGCCGCCAACGCCTTTCAAGAAATCCAGTTCCTTGCGGTGCAGAGCGATTCTGACCGTTTCCTGATCGAAAAGCTCGGAGCCCTGAAAATGGTCCGGATGCGAATGTGTATTAATCACGTACTTGATGTCTTTTTTCTTAATGCCGTCATTGGCCATTTGATTGAGCAAGTCCGGCAGATAGCGCGTCAGGCCCGGATCGATCAACGCCTGCACACTGCCCCCGATATAATAGCTGTTGCAGTTGTTGTCAAAATAGTTGGTCCACTCATAAACATAAATGTCATCTTGATACTTCATCTTCCACCCTTCCTTTTTGAAAATTCTTTCCCTTCATCCTTGAACCTTCTCTTGCAACCACTGGGCAATGTCCTTGGCCGATGTTTTCCAACCATTCTCCAGCATGGGTAGATGAGCAAACTGTGAATAGCTGATATGATCCGCCGCCAGAAATTCGGCCAGGCCCCTTTGCATGTAGGGTGGTGCGATCACGTCCTGCGCGCAGCCGACGACCAGCTTCGGACATCGAATCTGCTCGGGACTCACCGGGAAACCCTGCGCCACCTGATAGCCCACCACCAGCGACTCCGCCACACACATGTCAAAGACTTTTTTTCTTTCTTTCGGCTCAATGTTGTTGAGGAGCGTTTTTTCCGCCAGCATAAACGTCGGCTTGACCGGCCTCATGCTCATTAAACCCCACATCGCCTTGAGAATTGCTCCGGCGTAGGGCACATCATTTTGAATTTCCAGCGCAATGCCCATCGGCGGCGCGCTGCACAGCGTCACCAGCGCTGAAACCGACGGGTTCTTTTCCGCGGTTTTCTGAGCGATCAATCCCCCTAAAGAGTGCCCGATCATGGCGCACTGTTCCAGGTGAAGCCGGTGGATAACGGTCTCGACGTCATCGAGATAATCCTCCAGCGTCACCTGCGCCAACCCCTCTTCCCGATCAGACGGAAAATGTCCGCGCAGATTTATTGCGTAGACTTCCCAGCCCTCATCCGAAAAATACTGAAGATAATTTTTCCAGTATCGACTCGTTCCGCCTGCGCCATGAATCAAAAGCAAAGGATACGAATGCCCGATTTTCTCAGGCCGCAACACCTCTACCGCCAGATTATCAATCTTAGTTGTCAGCAAATAATCATCGCCTTCTCACCGGCATTCGCTAGGTATGGGTAGCGGTCGAATTCATCGGCCCGGCCTTTTGCGGCACAAAAATCCAAAGCAGAATGTATACCAAAAAGCCTGTGCCGAAACAGACAAGCATCAGGACAAACAGCAATCTCCAGCTCCAGGAGGGAACCGGCGTATGCTCTCCCAGACCGCCGCAAACACCGCCGATAACGCGATCCGTTTCGGAACGAGCCAGGGTTTTAAGCCAGTTTTGTTGCGTCATGAGTCCATCCTCTCCCACAGTGTTATGATCGGTAAAAACAGCTCGCTCAAGAATCCCTGAGCGCATCAAACGCCCCGGCATTTTATTTCGACTGCAACACTTTATCCAGCGGCATCTCCGAAGAACTATGCCCCTGTTTTATGATGCGGCCTTCTTTATCCACCAGAATAATAGAGGGAACGCCGACGACATTGTAGGCATTGCCCACGGCGCCGTCTTCATCCAAAAGCACCCTGAACAGAAGCGATTGAGATTCGGCAAAACGCGTCACTTTTTTAGCCGGCTCCATGATGTTGATGTAAATCACTTCCAAACCCTTCGGTGCATACGTCTCATAAATCTTTATATATTTCGGCATTTCGGTACGGCATCCGGGGCACCAGGTGGTCCCGAAAAAAATCAGCACCGGCTTGCCCTTCTGAGCACTCAGGCGAAAGGTCTTCCCTTTCGTATCCTTGAGGGTAAAATCCGGCGCATTGGGATATTGCGGTTTAAACGGCGCATTGGGAATATACTGCGCGAAACCGGCCGAAACCGGAATAAAAACCGCGAGCAGCAGGAATGTGATGATAATGTGAAGTATTTTTCGCATGATGCTCCTTTTCTAAAACGACAATGTACCCGCTGTAAACAGAAAATACTCGGCGGCTCCAATCAAGACGATTCCGAAAACGCGTGTGACATAAGTCATCCAGACACCGGAACGCGGAAGCGACGAAAGAAAACCGGCAAACGTGCCCACCAAAATAAGCAGCGTTCCCATGCCGAAAGCAAAAACAAACAACAAACCGACACCCATCCATATGTTGGTTTTCAACGCGACAAAGCCCAAAAGCACCCCCAGCGCGGGCGCGGTGCAGGGGCCGATGACAAATCCGGAGGCCGCACCCAGAATAAAGCTGGTGACAAAGCCTTTTTTGCCGCCGGAATATTTCAGAAGCCTTTGCGGAATCGGAATGGAAATCCTGAAAACATCCAGCATGGACAAGCCCATGATCAGACAGATGTTAGCCATGATGAAATAGATAAGCGGCGTTGTCTGCATCTGCCCAAAAAGTCGTCCGGACAGAGCCGCCACTGCGCCCAGCGCCGCATACGTCACCGCCATCCCCGTCACGTAGAACACGGACAGCACAAACCCGCGCAGTTTCGAGCCCGCCCCCTGAGCGCCGATAAAACCGACGGTGACCGGAATCAGCGGATAGGTACAGGGCGTAAAGCTGATGATGAGCCCGCCCAGATAGGCCGCCGCAAAAGCTAAAACCATCGAACCCTGTAAATACGCAGATAAATTGTTGATCAGGTTTTCAACCACCCGTTTGCATACCCCTACCTGTTGCACTTTAGCAGAAGATAGGCAAATTAACCGCCAGCGTCAAGTAAAAAGTTTCCTGCTTTGGGTGCATGGGAAAAAACAAAAAATATTGATTGACATCACGGATAGGAAGCCGTTTCATTTGGCGCAAGAAAAGACCTGGGGAAAGGAGCTACGGTAAGATCTTCCCGCAATGAATTCAAGATAATAGAGAACTAACTTTTGTCGGAAGAATATCAACAAGAATCTGCAGAGCAGACAAATCCCTGATATTTTCCAAATCCCGAATATCTTCTTTGACCACCGATCCAATCGCTGAGCATGCCAGCGTCTTAGATCCCGTTCACCCTGTTTTAAAAACGGTTCAGGAAAACCGCCAAATTTCAAGAGAACTGCCAGCACCTCGCTTGCTTCCGGAGTCGCATCGGCAATAAGTATTTCATCCAAAGGTTTCAGTATATTCTGTTTCCCGAGACATTCCGCCTGAGAAAATGGATGAAGACGGCAATAAAAATATCGCCCCATCAGCGAATCGCCGCCACGCCTGTAAACATCAAGCCGCATGCTTCCCGTCACAAGAATTTTAGACTAAAGTCAAATATTGTGGCATGATTATGGACCAGAGTAGAAAAATACATTACTAATGGGTGATACGGATCCATTCCGTGATCAGCGCAATGAGGGCGCTCAATTACCTAACTCTTTACCCCCTAACACCTCACTCTTCAATCCTACCCCCTGCGCTGAATCATTTAGCCGCCTCCCCCATGACCTTTTCTACAGCTTTGACCATATCCCGCACATCATCATCGGATAAAGTAGGATGGACAAGAAACATCATCGCCGTTTGGCCCAGTTCTTCGGCAACCGGCAAGCGCTCAGCAGGGCGCAAATCTTCTGCATCGAAAGCCTTCTCCAGATACATTTCACTGCAACTCCCGGTATAGCACGGACTACCTTCCGCATTAATGGCAACGATAATACGTTCGCGCTCCCAGCCTTGTTTCAGCATCTCCGGTTTAATAAAAACATAATATTTGTAATAGGCATGGAAAAAATCATCTGAAGGAATTGTTACGCGCAGTGCCGGAATCTTCAGAAAAGCTTCCGTTAAAATTGATGCGTGCCTTCGGCGTTTTTCAACCCAGCCTGGCAGCTTGCGCAGTTGAATCCGTCCGATGGCCGCCTGCATTTCCGTCATGCGCCAGTTTGTTCCGAACGACTCATGCAACCATCTGAAAGATGGACCGGGTTTGAGATCAGTGCTGTAAACCGCATCATAGCTTTTACCATTATCCTTGTACGACCAGGCTTTCGACCAAGTATCCTTATTATTTGTCACCATCATGCCGCCTTCGCCGCCGCACGTCATGGCCTTATCCTGGCAAAACGAAAATGCCGCCGTATCGCCGAAAGACCCGACCGGACGACCTTTGTAAAGAGCGCCCGATGCCTGCGCGCAATCTTCGATCACCGACAATCCATACTTATGAGCAAGCGCCAAAATTTCATCCATCTCGCATGGCCAGCCGGCCAGATGAACTGCAATAATCGCACGTGTGCGGCCAGTGATAACTTTTTCTATGCTTGTCGCCGTCATATTCTGACTGTCCCGGTCCACATCGGCAAACACAGGTCTTGCTCCCCGTAGAACAGCGCAGCTGGCCGAGGCTATATAACTGCGCGGCGTCACAATGACCTCATCGCCATTGCCAATATTGAGAGCAATCAAAGCCGCTTCTAGTGCCACGGTACCATTCATCATTGCCACAGCATAATTAACGCCAATACTTACAGCAAACTCTTTTTCAAACAAACGGCCTTCTTCACCCGTCCAGTAATTAACTTTACCCGACTGAAGCACTCTGGACACAGCCACTATCTCGTCATCGCCAAGGAAAGGCCATACAGGCAAAGGTTTCGTCCGAACCGGTCCGCCGCTTTTTTTACTTGAATCCATCATTATTTTTTTCCATCCACCATATTCTTTTCGCCCATCGCCTATATCTTTTATCCTTTTCCAAATTATGCCAATCTTATAAATAATAGTTTCGTATAGTGCAATCCAAAAAACAAAACCCCAGTTTCCCGGGGGTGAGTTTAATTTCTTGTGCTTAAAACTTAATTACTTAAATCTATTTTTTCTTGTCTATCCACTATTCCCTATCCACAATCCACCATATGCCTACGACCTAATGTGTCACCCCTTCTCGTCTCAGCACTTTAAACAGTGTCAAAAAAATGATTTTAATGTCAAACATCATAGAACGGCGCTTTAGATATTGTACATCAAACTCAACTTTGACTGGAATCGGTAAAAGAACAGATCCGAAAGGACGTGCCGATCGGTTAACATGTTGAAGAAAAGCAAGACCCCGGGGTTTTCCGGAGCATGTCGGTGTGGTGTTCAAACCAGTTGTTGTCAGCGCAGCTACACTTTATGCCTTACCCTTCGCGGGCGCTTATCGTGCTGCTACCCCCATTACCTTATTTACTGCCTGCTCAATATCCATGTATGTTTTATAATACTCTTTTTCCAATACAGAACTTGCAGGCGCTGGGCAATCGGAAAGCGTTACTCTTATTATGGGCGCCTTCAGATATTCAAAAGCCCGTTCTGAAACGATGGCTGATATTTCCGCCGCCAAGCCACATGTTTTCCAACCGACATCAGCAACGACTAAACGTCCTGTTTTCTTAACCGAAGCTAATATTAGATCGCTATCGATGGGCTTTGCCGTCCGAAGGTCAATACACTCCACAGCAATCCCTTCCTTTGCTAAATTATCAGCCGCCTTCATCGCTTCGCGCACCATGAGTGAAATTGCGACAACTGTTATATCCGCACCTTCTTTTCGGATAATCCCCTTTCCAATCTCCACTTCATAAACATCTTCAGGAACAACTGCTTCCTCGTTGTATAAAAACCGATCATCAATATACACTACTGGATTTGGGTCACGAATTGCCGCAATCATTAACCCCTTCGCATCGTAAGGCGTTGCCGGCATCACAACTTTCAATCCCGGAACATGCGCAAACATGGCATGTAAAGCCTGAGAATGTTGCGCCGCCTGTTCACCGCCGCGATTAATAATCCCCCAAATAACCATCGGCACGGATAATTTACCACCGTTCATATAGTGCCAATTAGCCGCTTGATTGATGATCGGATCGAAAGCGTAAAACATAAAATCCATACGGGGATGAACGACTATCGGCCTCATGCCCGCAAGGGCAGCCCCGACGGCCGCACCCGTCATCGCATTTTCTGAAACCGGAGTATCAATAACCCTGGCTTCACCAAACCGGTCTAATAATCCCTGTGCGGTATTGCCTACATACCATGGACTTTTGGTGCCCTGACCCATCAGAAAAACAGAAGCGTCGGCGGCCATCATTTGATGAAACGCCTCGTTTATAGCCAAGCTGTAGCGAAGTTTTCTACCGGAAGACATTATTTAACAATTCCTTTCGATCTGGATATGGACTGCTTTTGGCGAAGACATGCGCGGCAGCGACTTCAGCCTCCACAGCCATTTTTATTTTATGCAAAGTGTCCGCATTAAAATTATAATCATTGAGGAGAAACTCTTCAAAATTTTTAATTGGATCTCTTTGACGCCATTTTTCAATTTCTTCGGGAGGACGAATGTCCGTATGCAACCCTTGAACATTGTCATCCGGCCCCACGTGCCCCCGTAATCGATAAGTAAGGCATTCCAGGAAATAAGGTCCATCGCCACGCCTGCATTTTTCAACAGCCTTTCTGCCCGCCTCATAGACAGCCAGGACATCATTGCCATCGACTTCATCATTTTCAATACAAAAAGGATCTGCAATTGCACGGATATTATTTTGCACACGACAATCACGTATCGGCATGTGAGTTGCGTAAAAATTATTTTCGCAGACAAATATTATCGGGAGCTTCAACAAGGCTGCAAAATTCAGGGACTCATACAGCACACCTTCACCTGTAGCCCCATCACCGAAAAAGACTACTGTTACACGATTCTCTTTTCTGATGGCCGTTGCCAACGCTGCACCAAGCCCCAGTGAAATTGTCCCGGAAACAATTGGCGCCGATCCCAGCATACCGCAATCAGCGTCAATGAGATGCATCGATCCGCCTCTGCCTTGAGAACATCCAGACGCGCGGCCGTAAATTTCTGCAACCATAGCCTCCAAGGATCCACCTTTGGCTAAATAATGACCATGGGCACGATGATTACTAAAAATGTAATCCGTTTGATTGAGCGAAGCGCCGATACCTGCTGCAATCGCTTCCTGGCCGGAATAAAGATGACATGGGCAAATAATCTCTCGATTTAAAATCGGTTCGACCAGACTTTCTTCGCAGGCCCGCATGCGTGCCATACTTTCATATAATGCTTCCAATAAATCATTTTGATAATTCATTCGTTATACCTGCCACCATCCTTTATCCATAATTTTCTGTGATGCACGTATCGATCATTTCAAATTCTTTCTCTGTTAGGCGCCAACCCTTTACGCCTAAGTTTTCCATGACTTGAATATCTGTTTTTGCGCCAAACAGGGCACAGATGCAATCAGAATAATCCAAAACCCATCTCAGCGCAAGTTGACTCACTTTATGACCTCTGTTTGCCGCCATCTGTTCCAGCATTTTTACGCAATTGATATTCTTTAGAAAGCTATTCCCCTTAAATATCGTCATCCTGCTTCGGTGATCATCATCAGAAAAATTTGTATTCGGCTTAAATTTGCCGGTTAACAACCCATCAGCCAGTGCGCCCCAGGCAACAAAAGTTACGCTGTGTTTTTTGCAAATGGACAAGAGCGCGTTAATTGCATCCCGCTCAAAAATATTTAATCGCACTTGTATCGCTGCTATCTTTGCGATCTGCAGTGCCTCCAATAGCTGATCAGCAGAAAAATTTGCAACCCCTATTGCACCGATTTTACCTTCTTCGCGCATCCGTTCAAGCGCGGCAACACTCTCCTGGAGAGGTGTTACATTATCAGGCTTGTGAATATAGTAAAGGGGAATGCAATTCAGTCTTAATCGTCTCAAACTATTTTCTACAGCCAACTTGAGATAGGCAGGCGATCCGTCTGTCCATATTTTTCCACTTTCATTCCAGCGAACGCCTCCTTTACTGGCAATCACAACATCATGTCGAGAGGAATCCAGTACTTCAGCAAGCAATGTTTCAGATTTACCGAAACCGTAAACATCAGCAGTATCATAAAATGTAATGCCATTTTCCAAGGCACATCGGATCGCACGAATAGAATCATCATCGCTAACTTTTCCCCATCCATGACCACCTGTCGCCCAACATCCCATACCAAGACGACTCACCTTGGCAACAGATTGCCCTAACTGCATGGTTTCCAATGTGTTCATCTTCTAGCGATCCTCTTGATCACCCTGATAAGGGTTGTCCAAAGAATGTGAAAATCCGACAAAAGAGACCACCCTTTTACATATTCCATTCTCAGAGCAGTTTTGCGGGGCATGATGTGTTCACGAAAATACTTGTCCGGATCTATGTCGCCCACCCGATCGTCAAGGTCGGCAAACTCTATGGATGAGTAATCCGTAATACCGGGACGCATGGAAAGGATAATTTTTTCTTCCCCTTTATACATAGCCGTATATTCCAACACCTCAGGACGCGGACCAACAAGGCTCATTTCTCCTATCAGGACATTCAGAAACTGGGGAAGTTCATCGAGTTTGGTTCGACGCAGTAAAGCGCCAATACGCGTTACACGCTTATCATTGGTGCCGGTCGTCGGTCCCCCCAAAGACTCGGCATCTTCTACCATAGTTCTGAATTTGAGAATTCGGAAAGGTTTACCGAGTAAGCCTGTCCTTACACCTTTATAGAAGACCGCCCCAGGACCCGACAATTTTATGGCAATAGCGACTGTCGCAATCAATGGCCATATCAAAAGGAGCACCATCAAGGAAAATACGACATCAAGCGACCGCTTGAGAACCAACGCCCAAAAGGGATGGATGATAGATAGTATCTGTCCTCCTGGACAAAAAGTCTGTTTTTTTTGTGATTCAGATTTATTCATCTAATTGGACGACTGAACTCCATTACGGCGACCCACGCCATGCGGCGGAGAAAAGGAAGGGACAATATAATCCGATCGACCAGATTAAGAAAACCCAGCAGTGCTTCAAAAAAGAACGCTTTCCGAAAAGGCACGGCTGCCAAGGCGGCCAGGTGAAATGTTCTAAGATTAAGGAAAGCAAAATACTTTACCCCGCTTTTAATTTCGGGGAACCCCAAAATGTGCTCGACCTCCCAATTTGTCCTGAGGTGAGGAGTCCTTTTCCTGTACCAGTGGATCAGGGGATTATGACGCAAGGCTTCAGTGCAAATCAGCCTCCCATCTGATTTCAGAATGCGGGAAAGCTCTGTGAAAGCGGCTGGCAAATCCAAGTGGTGCAGTGCGCCATATTCATGAATGATGTCGAATGTTCCATCCGCAAACGCTGTATGCTCGGCGTCCATGACCTTAAACTCGCATCTATCACCAACACCGGCAGCCTTTGCCAATTCGCGGGCATTCTCAATGGCTACAGGACTAATATCAATACCCATCACCTTGGACGCACCCCGCTTCGCCATTTCGATGGCAACTTCACCATTTCCACAGCAATAGTCCAGAGCAACCGCACCTTTCACCTTTGCGAACAAGAGAGCATCACGTTTTGCAAAACTGGATCGTGAGATGCTATAGAATTTCATGTTGCTGAAATGTTCTTCAAACTCTTCCTGATCCGCAACAAATTTTTCTAGTTTATTTTCCGGCGACGTATCCGTATTGTACTCATAAGCTTTTACAATCGATCGCCTCCGATCTGAATGTTCAATTTCCTTTAATTTTCGATCTTCCAATTCCACTATTTAGCACCTCTCTTTTTGCTGACGACATCAAGCAACATTTGCTCCATTCGTTTTCCTAACTCGGACATATCAAACTCACGCTCAACATATTCGCGACCGCGTTTCCCCATTTCAATGCGGGCCGGCGGGCTCATTTTCTTAATTTTGAGGAATACCTCGGCCATAGCTTCAGGGTCTTCGGGCGGAATACTGAAACCCGCGTTGGCATCCAAGACTGGATCATTTCTAGATTTTCCCGAAAAAACAACTGGTCTTGCCGAAGCAAAGTAATCATACATCTTGTTGAGATTAAGCCCAAAGCGGTAAATCTTGGAATCCAACACACTGGCTACCAATATGTCTGCCGTTGTCTGAATTCTGGGAATATCTTTTTTGGGCACAGGATTGCAAAACTCAACATTATCCAGCCCTAATAGTCGCGCTTCATCCACGCATTCTGCTTTTTTGGGGCCATTTCCGATGATAATGAATCGAAAGCCGTTCTCGCCCCTTTGCTTCATAATGCTTGCAGCGCGAACAATAGTAATTACATCATGGGCCTGCCCAAACCCCCCCACATACATGACCACCAAAGGATTCGAGCCACCATCATAGTGATCGTAACCCGCAAATCTGGGAAGATCGGCGCCATTAGGAATCCATGTAATTTTTTCCGGATTGCCACCACTTTCCCGTACATGATCAAACAAAAAAGGCAGGGTGGATGAAATACTATCCGAACATCGATACAGATTCTTCTCAAGATAGCGAAAAAGAAAGTAAATGATGCTTTTATCGGACATCCCACCATCATCAACAAGCGCAATTGGCCAAACATCTCTGACTTCAAAAACAAACGCCGCACCTTTTCCACGAGCAATCCTGTAAGCAGCCCATCCCGTACCCAGAGGCACTGACGGCCCAATTACAACATCCGGAATATCTGATAATTTAGATGCCACCTGCAATGACCGCCTTGCGTTGGAAATCATATTCAGGCCTCTGCTTAGCCCGTTCCCCTGATAGGGAATCGTTTTCAACCAAATGACTCTTATTCCATCCATATCTTCAATACGCCACTTTTCATGCGGTTCCAAACAATCCACATGTGTCCAGTGGCAAATACTGTTGGTAAACATTGTCACCTGATGGCCAAGCTTTACCAACTCTTTTGCAAAATCATAAGTCCTTGAAGATTGGCCCCGGGGCTGATCATGCGCCGACAAATACCAGATATTCAATTTAGTCTCCAACGAAATCAAAATTCAAACCAAAACGGTTATCCAATTTTCATCTATAAAGCTTTGGAATCGCATTTATAACCTTAACCGTTTCGGCAAAATCCAAACCAACCACTTCGAGGTACCATTTCAGCGTTGCATAGCGCGGCCGGTTTTCTTCCATGACAAGCTTCAAGCCTTCTTCACGGCTGAGCATACCTTCGCGAATCTGATTACTGCGGAAAGTATCATATTCTGAAAACCCGGCCACGGTGTAGTAGATATAATTGTAAAAAGGGGCCGTGCCGTCACCAATGCGCCAGGTCGTTCGTGTGTCAATTGCCTTCTCCCAACGGTATTCTTCCAAAACCAGCTTATCAATTTCTTGCTCATCCCAGCGGTAGTAATCATACATGTGATAATAATCAGTGTGCGTCGATACGGACCGAGAAATAAAGGAACCCATCGTATCCCAGATCGAGCGGTTCAAATAGGCCGGATTAGTCAAGAAATTATATCCTACGCCACTAATAAGTTTGGCTTTTCTTTTTAACGACAACGAATAAATATGCTCTTTTTTGTGATCGGGGGGCACACCCATAAACCCTACCTTGAAATCAGTATTCTCAAGCGGATTGATGCCCCAAATATTCAGCTTGATCCCCGTTTGCTTTTTGACCTGAGCGGTGTAGTAATAGAAATACTTGTCGCCCGCCATGAAAAGCGGAACCAATCCCAGATGCGGTTTCTTCAGCCAGGCAAGGATGTTTTTTCGAATATTCTCCCGCTTCCATCTGATGTCAGCAGAAACAATGATATTTTCTACGCCGAGCTTTCCGCATACCCTCGCGACATTCCGCCTGGCAAGGTCATTGACCATCCCCCAGTCATACGTGAATGCTATCGGATTAAGCTTAAGAACATTTTTGACAATGTGCAACGTGTGCGTGCTGTCACGCCCTCCACTATAAGGCACAATACAATCATACGCACCATCTTTCCTGCGATAGGGTTCCACTAATTCAAATAATTTACCAATAGGCTTGGGATTGTTTTTAATGACATAGTTATTGCAATAATTACAGATGCCGCGCTCGTCATACTCAATAAATGGAAATGTCTCCGGGAGTAGACATTTGCTGCAACGACGAAGCGAGTTTATTCTTTCGATATTGTCTTCTAATAAAGATGCCTCTTTCATGGCTCTGGGATGCGCAGCAATCTTGGCGGGATCCAGAATCAATTCCCTTTGCAGCCCGCCGTCTGACACGGCTTGCACCGCTATCGCATAAGGCATTTTTAAGATCGCCTGTGCAGAAGAGTTATTATATTCTGAAGTAGACAGGAACTCTTGCAACAAAAACGTTTCCAGGTCGAGGACAAATCCTTTTCCTGGAGTCACTTGCCGTATTTCATAGCCGTTCATTTCATTCAAATTCATCTTTTCAGCCAGAATTCTCAGAAAATAATATTCCGAAGCAAAGGCAAACAGCCCGACCCTATTCGTCAAAATATATAAGGATCCGTTATTGGTCGTTAAAGCAAATTTATTAAGATCGTCGAAGAAAAACGCGGCGGCAACGGTACCGAAAATTTCAACAACGGTTTTCGATATTGCGGCTGCAATAGCCCAACCACCACGAAGATATTTTTTAATAAGGGCCAGCATAACCTCCGTGTCAATTTCGTAGTCTCTTTTGACATCCGGATGGTTTGACCAAAGCGCCGCATCGTTGACGATAATGCCGTTGTGAATACCCACAACACCATCTTTTACAACTGGTTGGTTATTAACATCATCGAGTTGTGAGCCGTTTGTAACCAATCGAGAATGCCCCATCACCGCAAATGTAGAATGGCGTCCTGCATTAGAAGAACATTGAGACAATCCCAGTATTTTATCTATTTGATCTTTTACTTCCGGACTTTTAAGCAAATAATTAAGAGTCACAGCGCCTTTGAAGACTTGTATTTGTTTTTCCGATGCACACCTAAATACAAGACCAGAGGAATCCTTTCCACGAGACTCGGACAGTCTCGCTAGAATGGACAAAGACTTTTTAATAAATACGGGCTCGTATTCCGCATTTTGATGAATCATTAAACCAAATATGCCACACATATTTTCTCCTTAAGACAACTATTTACTACGCACACCACGAAAAAATATATCTGTGAATGTTTGCACAAAACATTTCAAATCAGCTTTAAACGGGTTCTGAATATAGCTCTTCAAGTAATCTAACTCAACCTTCACAATTTGTGCGAATTCAGTGGTTGATTGATCAAAAATGGGCGAAATCAGTCCCGGTTTGACTTGAATGTATAAATCATAAAGCGCCTGCGGATAAAGACTCAAGTAGTGGGCACTGGTTGCCCTCATTCCAACCAACTTAATATCCCCTTTTAACCAATCGTAGAACTGCGGAAGTTCATCAATCCAATATCGACGAATAAACTTGCCATACTCAGTCAGTCGAAAATCGTTTTTGAATTTACCTGTTTCCGTCAAACCCTGATCTTGAAAAATCCGATTTTGGATAAACTCGCTAAAAGCGTACATGCTCCGCATTTTATGCATCCGCAGAACCTTTCCGTCCAAACCGACTTTGGCTAATGCGATAATTGGGTAGTAAGACGGAAAGCGGTTGGGGTGAGGATTTCCAAGCCGCCTGGCAATAATACATCTCTCTTTTTCACCTTGCGATTCCGCAATAACATCCATCCCCCAAAAGGCCAATCTTCCCCACATCTCAGCTTTTGAAAGAGCTCTATTCCTTCTCTTGACAACAGCCAGATGCACTTTGTCCAGCCATCTCAGGCAACTTGAAAAGTAGGCTTTGTCAACGAATGGAATTTTACGGACTGCCCGAAACCAGAGAAAGTGAAACAGGTATAAAATTCGGTAGCCAAACACACCATGCTTTTTCCGCATGCCTGAATACACATTTTCAAGTGGGGTATAATGCATAACAAAATACCCCCCCATCGCTAGGTGATTAACAATGTGTTCGAGAAAAAGATTCAATCGACGCACATCATTCATACGGGTAGTGCATACTATTGCATTCAGCTTATTTGCTATCCCGAATTTACCCAGTTCGGCATCCGTATCATCGCACACGCAAAAATTTCTGTTGCCGTCATGCTCATGCGGCAGATAATTTTGTATAAATGCGGAGAAGTCTCGCGCAGAAAGAGACTGGCAAATATTGTTTACCACAGCAGTTTCGACGACTACATTCTCCAGCGCAATTTCTGAATTATTATCGGATGGAAGCTGCGTGCCACTCATCGATTTCAGAATTCTTCGTGCAGCATTTCTGTCGATATCCTCTATTTTTCGTGGATAAGAAACAGCGGCGTCCAATAAACTAAAGGCTAAAAAGCCCATTGACAATTCAAGCCAAGAAAAACCGGGCAACCCACCAATCAACTTCAGGAGGGTGAGAAAAAACCCCATGACGCAAAAAGCCTTGAAATGAGAAATAAAAAGATAGGATGTATATCGTTGTGGATACTTGTGAATATACTTGTCGGTAAGAAAAATAGAGGGCACCCAAGCAATTAGTACAATCCAGATGATATTAATCCATATGCCACGTTTTTGTGCCAAAGCGCAGATGGTTGCGAATACAATAACCAAAAGAAAAAATCCAATCACAGCGCGTATTTTAGTGCTGCGGATTAACGGAAGGAAACGCTTCAAAATCAATGGGGTATCCGTCAGCTGTTCCATGTTCACTCCATTCACGATAATTGGCCATTCCAGCGCTATGCCGGCGTTTCAAATATTTTTTTACAAACCTATCAATTTTACCGATTAAATATCCCAGCCACGGATTTGCTTTACTGCCTTTCAGACACACCGCAACTATAGATTCAGCCTTAATGCAAAACTTGGCACAACAATAACTTACGCTGGCAGCAATGAAAATTTAATGTAGGTATTTACATCCGTTCATCAAGGTTCTTATCACTTGCAGCATGTTCCATTTCCGGCACAACCGTGGCAATAGCTTTAAGAATGTTCTGCTTATCAATATATCTTTCCGGTGAATCAATCCAATTCTGAATTAATTCGAGAAATACTCTCAACATTTCTGCATCACAGGGCTTATACTTAATGCTGGTCAAATTGGGCAGACCCACTGACTCAACTATTTCACCTACTCCAACAAATTCTTCAAAATCCTTTTCACCTGATGTATCCAAAGGAGTAAGAAGAAGAGGATACTGGCCCCTTTGTATATCCGATTCCACACTTTCCTTTGCAGCATCTTCGTTTTCATAGTACCTAGGTTCATACCCATAAAAGCGAAGGAATCTTTCTGCAACAAGTTGGATCTCCTGGAGTTCATTTTCCGCATCAAAATCGGGAATGATAAGCTGCTTATGTGGCCCACACAAAGACGCGATCAGACAAATACACCCAGCCTCTTCCAGCGATATAAAAAACCGCCGTGTTTGCCTTGGCGTCGGAATTGGTTGATGTTTCTCTAAACGATTAATCCAACTTTGAAGCAAACTGCCGTCAGAAAAAGCAACATTGGCAAATCTGGTGGATGTTATGTGGTTTAGACGGCTCTCGCTTATTGTGTCCGTAAATAAAACATGTTCCATCAGTCGTTTACTGGCACCCATTAAATTAACAGGATTTGCCGCCTTATCCGTCGAAACAGCAAAAATATTTTTGCCGCCACCTTTTAAGCTAAGCCATTTAAGCAATCGCGCTCCTTTTAATACATTGGTGTTCAGCATGTGTAGAATCGAATAAATGTCCTTTTCAGATCGTACATGCTTAATGGCCGCGAAATTGAGAACATAATCGTAAGGCTTCTCTTCCATTAAAAACCGCTGCATAATCGGTGATCCGAAATCAATAGGCAAAGTACGAAAATCTGAGGATCTTATTTTTTCCTTACTGCTGCGCAGGTTTCGCACTAACTCAGCAAGCCCATTTTCATTAATATCAACAACATGAATAGCAGCAAGTTGAAAGCGAACCAGTTGGGAAATGGTTGCACTTCCTATGCTACCAGCACCACCAATAACCAAAGCACGTGCTCCATTTAACGATTCCCTTATTTGGTCAAGATAGAGATTCAAATCCGAAGCGAATAAGTTGGTTTCTCTTTTCGTGGCAATTACCGCAAGATTATGGATACTCTTAATGGGTTGATTGTTTGTGGTAGGTTTCAAAAATGTCCTCCATTTTTTTTGATAGTAATGCCATATTCCGGCGCCCATCCGCCCGTTCCAGAATCAACGCACGGTTCATGCACCTTGCTTTTTTTCGCAGAGATTCATCCAGGATGGCCCGTTTAAGCGCACTAGCGAGAACAGCAGGCTGATCGAGCGGTACAAGAATACCGTTTCCCTTATTGGGATCCACCCATTCCCGGTTCTGAGGTATATCCGAAACGACAGGGAAAAGCCCACAGGACAATGCCTCCAAGGTAGAAATTGACGTACCGTCAGAACGTGATAGAGAAACATAAATGCTGCTTTCCTGTAAATAGCGCTTCATTTCTTCATCTGTTACACCGCCGCAGAAAACGACCTTATTCTGCAAATGGGTCGGCAGAATATCACCGGCCAAAGCTTTAACTCGTTCTAAATCAGGACCAGACGAAGCAAATATCACACGATCTAAGGGTAGTGTCTCAGGCAACAATGCAAGTGCCTGAATAAGATATTCATTGTTATAAACCGGCAAAAACCCTCTGGATGCCAGAAGCCGAACATTGCCGGCATTTTCAATTGGTGCAAAACGCTCTGTATCCACCCCCATATACAATGGTAAAACATCTTTTCGTCCACAAAGTGCAACCGTTTTTTCAGCAAGATATATGCCATTGGAAAAAATCCCGTTAGCGCTACGCAATATTTTCCGATTCACCCACTTCATAACTCCGTCAGCCATCAGCACATCGCTACCAGTTGTATATACCGCGAAAGGTTTAAACTTACTAAGATAAGTCATCGTCGCAAAGCCCCCTGCACTAAGGACAAGTACAAATTGTATTTGATGGTGATATAAAAGCTTTCTCAGTGCCTGAGCAAAAATGATATAACGTGATTTATGATCGATAAAAAATTTGATGTAATGCAGATTTACCTTGCCATTCAAGGCGGCAGAGGGACCAATCCAATCCTTAACGGTCAAATAATCTGTAGATACTTTGTGGGGCAGCGAGAAATCGATCACGTGGACTTCATGGCCCAATTCAGCCAGTTTTAATGCGACTTCTATAGACCATGGGGAAGTGACAGACATGGGAAGTGCAATACGCATTAGTTATGCCGCCCCATAGCATAATCCCACGATTCCTTTAGGGCAGTGTCTAAAGACCCTTTGGGGTTAAATCCAAATTCTTTCTGTGCTTTTTCAAAACTACCATAGCTTGTCAGGACATCCGAACTGCGAATCAACTCTGGCGACACCTTCAAATCAATAGACTTTTCTGAATTAGAAAGAAGTGTGGCAAGAACACTACGAATAGATCGCGGCGTGCCTGAACATATATTGAAAATTTCACCCCAATGTTCAGCCTGAATAATCTTAATATAAGCAGCCAAGACATTGTCAATAGAAATAAAATCCCTTTCCGTATCTAAGTTTCCCACATTGACCGCAGGATTTTTCTCACCAGCAGCCAGTACATGTCTGATACGCGCAAGTATGGCACCAATCACCAGAGAGTTTGGCACACCTGCGCCAATAATGTTGAACGGTCGAACCACAACAACCTTCAATCCATATGTATGGGCATAGTCCAAACCAGCCAGCGTAGCAGCATACTTGCTGATACCGTAAGCCCCTTTAGGCGCACAGGCTTGCAATTCCGTTATGGGCATTGCATGTATCGGCACATTGCCGTATTCAGCAGCAGAACCCACCATTAGCACGCAGGTATTTGGAAAGAACAGACGCACGTTTTCTAAAATATGAATACTGCCAAGTACATTTACAGAATAGATTTTCTGAAGGGTTCCCTGATTAATACCAGCCAAATGAAATATATAATCCGGACGGAAAGTACGCAGCATTTTGCTTACTTGCTCTTCATCAGATATATCTGCTGAAAAATATGCGGCTAAGCCTATGGGATTTTCTGGCACAGGCGCGATATCTGTGCCATAAATTTGCTCAAAGCCTTCAGATAAAAGACGTTTGACCAAGTGCTTGCCGCAAAAACCGTTAACGCCAGTAATAAGTACATTTTTCATTTAGATACAACCGTCCCAGGAAGAAATTTTGACGGATCCTTTGTGAAATCTTCACTTGCCTGTTGATAATCATCAATCCTGCCAATATCCTGCCAATAGCTGCTGGTCTCATGACAGAAGACTTTTCCCCCAGCCTGATGCATCGCCATCATCAATTGGGGCATATCAAATTTACCAGCATTCGGAATATAGTCAATACAACACTTGTTAAGAACATTGATTCCCATACTTACAGAATAAGGTATTGTCGGCTTTTCTATATAGTCCGTTAATAAACCATTTGCGTCAGTATGAACAACACCATAATCAATGTGTACTTCTCTACGGTGTGTGGCAATGGTACCCCAAGCAGAGCGCGAAACATGGCTCTTAAAAAGATCGCAGTAATCCAGAGTGGTCAGTAAATCACCATTCATCACCATGAAGTTTTCGTCTAAATTTTTAATAAGACGAAGTGGCCCGGCAGTACCCAGAGGCTCTTCTTCGACACAATACTCAATTTGAATTTTCCAGCGGCTTCCATTCCCTATCACGGCATTAAATAAATGGGCCATATGTCCAAGAGTGATAGCAACTCTATCGAACCCAGCATATGATAATTGTTGTAGGACGACCTCCAAAATGGGCAAATCACCAAGCGGCAACAACGGCTTTGGGATGACCATCGTGTAAGGCTTAAGCCGCGCACCTTTGCCACCTGCGAGAATCACAGCCATCATATAAAAAGACTCCTATATCCTTATTTTCATTATATCAGCTAATTCTAATAAGCAACCCGCAAGACCACAATCCACTATGCTTTCACGAGCACAAAACAATAAGTTATATTGGTCCATGATTATTCTTCAAGTTTGTGCCTCTGAAAAATGATGGCAAAACAAGTATAAGTATCAAAGGCAAACAGTTCATGATGGCCGTCTTAAAATTCAGAATGACACCAGAACGTACGGCATAGAGCACGAGCGCCAGATACACCATACCATAGCAGAAGACTGCCGCATCATAACCCATGTTGTTCGTAAACAACTGATAGATTTTTTCAACCAGCCAACCATAAATAAACATGAAAAGAAGGACACCAAATATTCCAAATGCCCAGTATCCTTCTTGTACAATGAACATACCGTATCCGGCACCTTCAACCAATTCACCAGGATGAAATATCTCGACATATTTTTCACCCAAAGGCAATGGTCTATTTGGCAAAAGCGCTTTAGGCACAAAGACTAGGAACTCCGTAATTATCGATATGCCCCATGAATAGGATGTTTCCCCTTTATTAATTCCCTCTATTAATCTCATTAAATTGCTGCCAACTAGCAACTCACTTGAAGAGGCAATGCTTAACCTCTCCACTCTGTTTTCGGAAAATTCATTAGTTATGATCTCTACCATCTCTTTGGGATCACTCGTTACTCTAACAAAGCTAAGAACATTCATAAATATATATAGAGAAATACCGACTATCAGCAAAATCCACAAGGTTAATCGTTTTATTCTATAATGATAGTAAATAACGGCCAACATGACCGGCGTTACAACAAGTGACCGCCATCCAGCCAGTGTATTTCTAAATACATAAAGCAAAAAAATAGAAGCCGCAAGTATCTTCAGAATTTTCTTGTCAGACTTAAAGAAAAGAAGAATTGCAGCAACCAAAATCAAAGTTACAGGTAAATACACTGTGAAGATTTCTTTAATCCCTGAGGCAGTATCGGCTTGTCTTTCGACCCGCAAGTCTAACCCTCGCTCTGCATATGATGGGATGTTTGTTATATCGAAATAGCTATAGAAAAACGGTAACATTATTAATCCAAAAAGAACGGCATAGCCTATCGATTTGGCATAAAATGTATCCTTACTGTGGATAAAGAGGTCATGCTTAATTACTCCACACCAACCGAAATTTGAATATTTTGCCAGCAATGCACCACCGTTCAGTCCGACTAAAGCTACCAGACAACATATGTAATAGATTAAAAGCGTATCTGAGCTTACCGACGCCCCTGTGAAGGTCGCTTGATTCCTCTCCACAAAAAGTGCTGAGCTAAACGAATAGAGAAATAGCAAAACCGTCAAACCGACCAGAGGACTAAACGGATCAAGTTGTTTTTTGCCTCTGTAGATCAGTAAAAAAGCTGAAGACAGGATCGTAAAAAGCGCAACGTAAATGTGAAGTTTATTAGTAATGTCGAAGAGGCCGAGGGGAATCAACCCCAAAGTGATTATCAAAAGGACACATAGAGTCAAGATTACCCTCACTGGTATCGTCAGTTCTATGGTAAAAGTCTTCATAAATGAACCATCATCAATACTGGCAAATCTACCACGATCATCGATTAAAGAGACACTTATTTATTGCAACCCTTGTAAAAGGCGTAATCAGAGCTGCGGCAGTAACCGTAAGGATGTATATTCCAAGGATTGTCAGAAGTCCGAATATACCCATCACTGGCCAATTAATAATATACTTCGCAAGTATAACTGTTATTACTGAGATAAATAGTGGACGGCCTATATCATCAAAAAACCATTTTATGTTTTCATGGGGGAAAAATCGCCGATGTGTTACATAGTTCACAATTGCCTGTTGGACAATACTAACGACAGTAAATGTAATTGCCGCACCATAAACGCCATAACTCCTAATAGCCAAATACAATAAGGGAATATACGCAGCAAGAATTGATATGAAGACGTATAGGAGGTACTTGGTTTGGCCAAGGGCTTGACTCATCGAATAAGGCATGTAAAAAAGTCCATTGAAAGTAGCCCCCACTGTTATTATTGATAATAAGAGATAGCAATTTTCAGTGACAATAGGATCCTTCGTCCATATAAACAGAATTTCTTTAGCGAAAACAGCAAGTACTGCTGATACAGGGAATACCGCCACAGACATAAATTGGCGTCCTTTTTGGTATGTTATTTTTATGTTTTCAAAATCACGTTGCGCATATAATTGAGTAATCGCAGGTGAGAACGCTACATATATCGGATAATAAAGCAAAAAAAGGCAACCGACAACCTGCCAGACTACGCTGTAATAGCCAAACATGCTTAAATTAATCTTGCTACTTAAAATAATTTTATCGAGTTGGTTAAATATGAGAATTACGACTGAAATTGAACCCATGCCAATTGCAAACCGCCAGACCGATTGCAAAATATCTTTTCTAAATTGTGCCGGTCCTGGAGCGGGAAGCAGACTGCGCCATAACAGAATCGCAACACCAAAAACATTAATAATACTCATGAATAGTTGCCACCAAAAGAAAGCTAACACGGGATTTGATGATAGCATAACCACCAGCAATGCACCAAAACCACGGAGTGTCCATATTATGGTATTGAATACATTGAATACAACTTGCTTTTGTAATCCGATCAATCCACCAGAATAAAAACCCACAGGCCATTGGAAAACAAGTGCAAGTCCCATCAGGACAACTACTTGATTGATAATGCTGACAGGTAATTTCTGCGACGTAAACCAGAGCGACACAATCGAAGGCGCTAGCATCAGCAAGAGGAGGCACATAAGTGCTGCAATACCCCAGTAAATCACCTCAAGCGTCCTGACCAGGTTACGCATGTCCTGCTCTTTTCCTGATAATGCGGAATAGCGTGCAAGTTCACGACTTATAGAAGGGCTCATTCCCATATCCAAAATAGTCATCAGGGGCTGTATTGTGGCAAAAACACCTACTAGCCCATAGGCCTCAATCCCAATATATTTTATGTAAAACGGAACAAAAGCAATATTGATGACCGCAGCCCAGATCTTACCCGCATAATTTGCGATGATGTTTTTTCTAATGAGACTCAATCATTGCCCTTATGATATTTTTTAATTTTGAAAATTATTAGACATTCACAATTTAACGATATCTAAAACTCTTTATAATCCTGCCATTCTTTTAACGGTTTCCCATCAGATACGACCAGCAAGAGCTCATTACTTAAAACGTATGAGCTGTTTTTCTCGTTTGCGGCAAGGATACTATCGTTTTCATGCAGGACGGCAAACACATATCTGAAGAGGTTGACGGGTGATATGATAACGTCATCAAACCGTCTATCATATTGTTTCGGGTATCTGATCGCCAGAAGAATGCCGAACATATCCATACCGATTGCTTCCTGTTCAAAGCCAAGCTGGCGGATGCGTTCCTTGATATTTTTTGTCCCTAGTCCCCAATTGTCAATTATCGTTGTATTTCCATATCTATATGGGCCATGATCGCCTGAAATGATAATAAATGCGTTGGGATCTTTGGTTGCAATAAGATCAATCATCTCTATAAGAACAGAGTTGGTTTCTTCGATATTAATGGGATATGCGCTCTCGAAGGGTGCAAGCTTTCCATACGGCAAGGATGTATCCGCGTGCCCCGGACTATCCATGTGTATAAACATAAAGAAAGGATGACCATCGTCTATTAAGGTAGATATATCACTCAATCGTCTATTTTTTTTAATAACAATGGCACCATTAACATATGCTGGCTTAATGGAAGGTTTCGCAAAGGGCACCAGTTCAAAAAAAAGAGGATAGAAATAGGTTACAAGATAATATGAACCATAGCTAATGTAACGGTCTATCGACATATCTGGAGTGGGACATAAGTATGTTGAGTCGAGAATATAAAAAATTTTATAGTTATTACGTTTAAACGTTTCAATCACCGGATTATTAACATTTGCGGCAATAAGATTTCGTGCTACGATCGAATCGCCATTTCCGACAGTGTGCTTATAGTAGTGGTGTTGCATAGAAAATATGGACTGCATACTGGCTAGTGTGTTGTTGTAGTTGGAATAGCTATTGTCATAAAGACAAAATCCCTTATCTTCTAGTGCCCTTACAAAAGGGCTATTATTTAGCCTAAATTGCTTTTTCAGCACTGCATCGTTTGTATAAGCATCCGGCACAATTAGGTAAACATTAGACTTTATCCTAAAATTCGACACCACTATTTTTGAGTTTGCGCCTTGATTAGATTGACGGAATGATTCTTCTCCAATGGGTGGTTTTGTAACATAGTTGAAGGCCAATGAAATAAGCAGGAATGCACATAACCCCAACGCAATTAAATTCAGATATTTTATGCCAACGCGTTGAGCATAGAGAAATACAAGAGGCCATGCTATGAGAATGAATATAATGAGAATAAATCTAAATCTGAAAATCTCGCCGGTGAGCCACAACATAGGATTTCTGAGTGATTCACCAATATATATTATAAAAAAAAGACAAGAAAAAAAAGTACAAGCTATTATTTTGATAAGATGTGACGTTAGTGTTCCACTGAAATGAAAGCCTACGAAAGAGGCGATTTTTTGTAATCCAAGAAGGATAAAATAGCAACACATGCAAGTGGCCAGTGCTATAACCGGTGGTATGATGAGGAGAATCGCAGTTTGTTTCTCGAATATTCCCTGCAGCAAATACCAGTTATTACTTACCTTGAAGATCGCAGGATAAAGCCCCCCGAGGAAAACCAGCAGAAAAGGGCTGTTCAATATCAATGATAATTTAGGACTTATTTTTTTCGCAGTATATACAGCCATCGCTGCGTTTCTCCCAAGCGTGCTGATTTAATGGTTTCAAAAAACTCTGCTGCCGCAAGTTCAAACGCTTCTTTGGTGTACCACTGGTACAATTCCATTCTACCCCTGCACAAGTGTCTGAACATTTGATCATCTCGACCAACAAATTCTATTATAAGCAATTTAGTGGTTAGACATGCTGCGACTAATAGTATTTCCCGAAGAGGAATGCGCTCGGTAATGAGTAGATGATGGATGACTGCAAGCATGAAAACGGCTTCAAACTTTCCTGACGCACGGGCCAGGAATGATAGTGTTTCCTTGTTGCACCATCCGGTCGCAGGTGTGGGTTGTGCAAGATTCACAACCAGAGGTTGTATGTCCAAATGTTTTTTGTATGCAACGTTCCAGAGCCTGCCAACTACAACAGGATCAATATCAATCGCGACGACTTTTGCGCCATTTATGGCAGCGATCTTACTAAACCGCCCAGTATTACAACCAATATCAAGCACCGTGCGCGGTGCATACTGATGCATGCTGTTTTCAATGAATTCAGCCTTCGTTACATAATTCTTATCTGAATATGAATTGTCTGTATCGTAGTTCGACCAGTCCGATGTTTGTGAGACAGCTGATGTCGCAGCTATGTTCAAAAGCCTTCGTAAACGCCTCAACGTATATTTAAGAATGAATCTTGCTTTTTCAGGATCATTCGTAAGCCTTTTTTCATATATATCTTCACCGAAATCTTTTCTTTGTTTGCTAAGCCATACGGGAAGAGTAACATTCCAAAAGAAAGGTGGCATAACCCTTTCTATTAGCGAACAATAGGCATACATGCGTTCCGGTTTTATACCCTCACGGGATCCAAGAAAAATTTGATCAAGCGTTATCCCAAAATGCCGCTGTGCTAACAAAGGAAAAAGAAAAGTACGTTCAAATTGAGCCTTTGGCAACCATATCGGATTATTGGAATCACGAAGCTCAATAGAGAGCACATCAACAAAAATTGGTCGCGGCCCACGAAAAAGAATATTATAGGGTGTTGCATCCTTCAATCCCATACCCTCGTCCACAAACCTCTCAGCGAGGTTAAGCGTAAGCTTTGCCGCTGAATTGAGCATTTCCGGCGGCCATTCAATGGGATAAGAAGGGAAAAAAATATTGTCGTGCTCTAATATAATTTCGGCACTAGAAGTAAATGATTCAGGTAATATTGACGTAACTTGCATTGGATCAGGAATTTGTGCATCAACAATGCAACCGTCATTAATAAATTGCTTTGCTGCCCGAGAAGCAAGGAACGCCTCAATATCCTTCCCGCCTGATTCAAAAATCGCGCGAAAAACCCGATTGTTCGAAATAAGCAACTGCCCAGCAGGATCACGAAAGGAAGTATGTTCATTCATTGACAATTTTATTTATTTCATTTTTTTACGATGGAAAAACAAAGAAATTAGAAGACTAAAATACTTACGGAACCAAAATAACACACTCACAAGTATAGCAATGAAAAGCTGAATTAATAGAGAACCGCTGCCAGGATCAATATAAGCTAGAGCGTCACTAACTGTGGCGATGGTTGTCATAATAACAACCAAAAAAATAATGACAATTTTGTTATGCACGACATCCCCCAAAACATTATGCTAGTATTTGCAAATGTATTTATCGCTTGTTTTTTTGAATTGCAATTTACATGACGCACATTGAAGATTTCCAGCAAGCTTCTCACCACAAACACACATCCAGCCAATCTGCCTGGCCGGATTGCCAACCATGAGGGCGTAATCAGGAACGTCCTTTGTGACAACAGCGCCTGCGCCGATGAAAGCATATTCACCGATGGTATGACCACACACGATTGTGCAATTTGCTCCCATCGTCGCGCCTCTTTTCACGAGGGTGGGACGCACCTGATCCATCTTGCCAATTTCCGCCCTGGGATTATAGATATTTGTAAAAACCATTGACGGGCCGCAGAAGACACCGTCTTCAAGAGTAACACCCTTATAGACACTCACATTGTTTTGAATTTTGCACTTGTCGCCGACGGACGCATCCGGTCCAATCACGACATTCTGGCCGACATTGCAGCCAGCCCCAATTTTCGACCCGGAAAGAACATGGGAAAAATGCCATACTTTTGTGCCTTCGCCAATTTCAACTTTATCATCAACAACCGCTGTCGGATGCACAAAAACGTTTTGCGAAAAACGCGAAGGCTGGGGTGTTGAATGTGATTGACTGCCCGGAGAAGACGCAGGCGAATGGCCATTAGATTCCTTTTGTTCCATCGATTCCTGACTGCGTTCCAGTATTTTCAAGACACGAAGTCCTTCTTCACCGGATGTCAATGGTTTAATCCCTGTTTCAATGGCGTTCAGGAAGGCTTTGCATTCGGCCTTTAACGGTTCTTCCCAGATATCTTTGATGTCGATCGCAATTTTCTCGGCTTTCTGCGGAACCGGTTGTCCATTTTCCCAGTTGATGACATGCGGATAGTGAACAAGTTTCGTTTCGATGGGTTCGGTGTCATCAAATACGAGCATGCCGTTGCCGCCAATAATCACTAACTTTTGTTCTTTATACGGATTGAGCCAGCTGACAAAAATATGCGCTCCAATGCCTGAAGGAAATTTGAGGTTTGTCATCGTAACATCAGCGATCTTGGCATGAAGGAAATTACTCCCGACCGTATCCACATAAGTGGGTTCTTCGCCGGCCAGACTCAGAATAATTGAAATATCGTGCGGGGCAAAAGACCAGAGAATGTCTTCCTCGCGTCTTATTTTTCCAAGACTCAACCGTCGGGAATAGATATACTGGAGACGGCCAATGATTCCTTTATTGATAATTTCCTTCAGCCGAATAACGGCAGGATGATATTGTAAAATATGGCCGACAAAAATTATTTTCTTTTTCTCCGTTGCCAGTTGAACAAGGGACTTGCCTTCTTCATAAGTCAGGGATAAGGGTTTTTCGACAAAAACATGCTTGTCGGCAAACAGTGCTTTTCGCGCCAGCTCATAGTGATATATAGCCGGTGCGGCAATGGCAACCGCTTTGACGGCATCATCTTGTAAAACATCTTCAATGTCCGCTACGACTGCGATTTCCGGATAGGCACCGCGCATTTGTTTTTGAATGTCGGGTGAGCCGTCACATATAGTCTTCAAGACCCCAAGTTCATTAAAATTGCGAACAAGATTCTTTCCCCAATAGCCTGCGCCGACAACGGCGATAAAATGCGTAAGTCCCGTAGCTTGTGAAGTCATGTTATTTCCTTTCCAGCTCAAAATAATCAATTATTAATCACGGTGGCAATTTTTGTTTGTTCTTCTTGTTTGAGGTACGGGTGCATGGGCAGGCTAAAAATCCGCTTTGCGGTACCTTCACTAACAGGGAAGACACCTTCATTGTACCCCAAATAGGCGTATGCTGTTTGCCTGTGAAGGGGTTTGGGATAGTATATCGCTGTGGGAATCTTATAGTCTTGAAGTTTCTTCAGCAGGGCTTCACGATGGTCTTCATCACGAGCCAGAATTGAGTATTGCGCCCAAGCGCTAGTGTTCCCTTCGGGAATGTGAGGGGGAAAGAGCGTGGAGTTATCGTTTATAGTGGATGGTGAATGGTGGATCGTGGAGAGTAAGTCATTATAACGCTGCGCGACTTGCTGTCGCAGTTCCACTTCTTCGGGAAAGATTTCAAACTTCGCAAGCAGGATAGCGGCTTGGAGCGTATCCAGCCGGCCGTTAATGCCGATTCGTACGTTGTCATATTTGTGGCCACCTTTGCCATGCACACGGATGGATTCCATGATTTCAGCAAGTTTATCATCATTGGTAAAGCACATGCCACCGTCACCGTAACAACCTAGCGGCTTTGCCGGGAAGAATGACGTGCAGCCGATGTCGCCTAAAGAACAGGCCATCTTATCTTTATATTTTGCACCAAACGATTGCGCAGCGTCTTCGATGACAAACAATCCATGCTCTTTGGCAACAGCGCTGATTGCATCGTAGTCGGCAGGCAGGCCAAAAAGATCAACGGGAATGACGCACTTCGGGCGTAGTTGATGGTTAATAGTGGATGGTGAATGGTCAGAAAATGAAGGTAATGGATAGATGGAGGAGTCGTTTTTTTGAACTGCTTTAATAGCTAATGCTAGTTTGGCTGGGTCAATATTGAATGTTTTCGGATCAATATCCACAAAAACCGGTGTTGCGCCAAGCAGACTGATCACTTCCGCGGTGGCAATAAACGTAAATGGTGTTGTAAAAATTGCGTCGCCGGGTTTCACATCGTAAGCCATAAGCGCCATTAAAAGAGCATCGGTCCCAGACGCACAACTGATGGCGTATTTTGTGCCGGTATAGGTGGCAAGCTTTGCCTCCAATTGTTTAACTTCCGGCCCCATAATGTAACTGCCGTGATTTAAAACCTTCTGGATGTTGCTGTTTAGCGCATCCTTTATTCTCAGTTGTTGTGTTTTGAGATCAATAAATTCCATTTTTTATTCGACTCCTTTTATCTTATTTGTAACTGAGACTTATTGCAGCTCCGCCCTCTCAATGAGACCCTTGCACAACTCAACCCCTTTTTGCAAGAGATTGACAGAATATTTGCCTGAGTTAATTGGCCTAAAATAACAGATAATATATTGATATTATTAACGGTATTACTTGACATGACCCTGGCTTTGTGGCATTTTTCCTCTAAATTCTGACTTCGAAGGATCTATGGACTACAAACAAATGGACAAAAACATCTACTTTACTGATTTATCTTTAGCTGATTCTTTGGAACGCAACCACTCTGTCTCTCGTATGGAAAAAATCAATACCATCATCAACTGGTCTTCTATCGAAAAATTGCTTCTGAAATATTATGCCATCGGTAAGAAGAGTGAAGGCGCTGATGCCTATCCACCGCTGCTTTTGCTTAAATGTTTGCTGATTCAAAAATGGTTTCATATTGAATCCGATCCCGAACTGGAAACTCAAATCAATGACCGTATTTCCTTCAAGAAGTTCCTGGGACTTTCCTTTGATCAACCCTCGCCGGATCATTCCACCTTTAGCCGGTTTCGCAGCAGGTTGTCCAAAGATGCGATGACTAAAATCAATTCTGAAGTGCTTCGGCAATTTACTTCCAAAGGATTGATCATAACCTGAAGGTCACGCGTCAATGAAGGCATCGCCATTGATGCCCGTCTGGTTCAATCCGCTTCTCATCCGCGAACCAGTTACGTTTCAAGATTTAAGGGTGAGAAAATTGGCGGCAGAGACCTTTATCTCTTATTTATATTTGTATTTAGAGATGCATATTTGGCTCTTTGATTCGATATAATTCCGTGGATGAGAAATCACGATTGCCATGAATGATTCCTATAACGTAAACGATGCCTGATTTAATCTCGTAGAGAATCCTGTACGAATACATAAATATTTCTCGTATGTTTTCATCATCTATTTCCTGAACTTTCCTGCCGATTTTCGGGAATTTTTCAAGAACGCTCGTTTTTTCCACGATGTCCCGAACTACTTTCTTCGCGTAATATTTGGAATCGGATGTAATAAAGTCGTGGATGATCCTTAAATCAGTCGTTGCAGGTTCAGCCCATATTACCACAATTCAATTTCCCGCTTCAGGTTTTCTTCGGATATCGTTTCACCCTTCTCAACGGCTTCTCTTCCCTTCCTGACTTTATCAATTACATAGAGTCGGTACATGATCGTGTCTATATCGACCGTCTCCGGGAGTTGCGAAATCGCCAAAATTGATTCCTGCTTCAGGGTATTCATTTTCTAACCTCCGTGCAGAGAACTTTGCACAACTCGTCATGGTTTTCAAGAGTTAAGATGATTACAAACAAATGGCCAACAACTTCGCCTTTACTGATTTAGATTTAGTCAACGCCATGGTACGCAACCGATCTTTTCCCCGAGACCTTTGCACAACTCAACCCCTTTTTGCCAGAGATTGACAGAATATTTGCCTGAGTTAATCGGCCTAAAATAACAGATAATATATTGATATTATTCATTATATTGTTTGACATGACCATGGTTTTGTGGCATATTTCCTCTAAATTCTGACGTTGGAGGACCTATGGGCTACAAACAAATGGACAACAACTTCTCCTTTACCGATTTATCCTTAGCTGATTCCATGGAAAAAAACCGTTCCCTTTCCCGAATGGATAAAATCAATGTCATCATCAACTGGGCCCCTGTCGAAGGCCTGATTCTTGTGCATTATAAAGTTGGCAAACGTAATGAAGGCACAGACGCTTATCCACGATCAGTATTTTTCTGAAAATGTTTTCCAAATTTGATGACCGCATGTAAAATCGAATTTTTCAAAGGTTCCTGAACTTTAGGTAATGAGGTGCGGCGGGTCTGAAGACCCGTACTACATTTGCACTAATCATATGGAGGTTTTGATGTGAAGGCATGAACCGTTTTGCGGTTAATCCTGCGGTGTCCCTGAGGTATCAGTTGCAATAAATGGAACCGCCCATTTTCTCTTGAAATGTCACCATTCTGTTCTTTTCAATTCATCAATATTTTTGAAGTGTTCATCACGCGTAACCAAGGACAGGTCATGCTCCATTGCAAGCGCTGCAATCCAGATATCGTTTTCTGGAATAGGTTTTCCTTTCTGAAGTAATAAGTGCTTGATACGTCCGTACTCTCTGCCTGTGCCTATGCCGCAAACAAGAACGGCATTGACGGCGGCAAAATTTTCGATGCGCGTTGCATTTTCCTTTGGTCTCGAAGACTTGAAAGAACCAAAAAATAGCTCCCCGATAACCGTGGATGGAATAAATATCTCTCTTGCCTTGGCAATGTGCTTCTGAATAGAAACGTCTTCAGCAAAGAGTGCGATTACAATATTTGTATCAAGCAAATATCTACCACTCATTTTTATCTACCTTTTCACAGTTATCTTCTATGGCTTTTTTCATTGCTTTTAGATCAGCAGAAAGGAAAGCCCCCCCAAAGGAAAGCAGAAATTTCCCAGGAACACCTTTGGGGCCAGTAACAGCCAGGGCGCGCGCAAAATCAAGAACGCGTCTTTGGTGTTCGTAATCAAGCCGTCCCATCTGGTCAATGATTTCTTTTTTTACTGTCACATTAAGCATGAGAACATCCCCCTTTCATTTATTTGAGACCTTTGCACAACTCAACCCCTTTTTGCAAGAGATTGACAGAATATTTGCCTGAGTTAATTGGCCTAAAAAAACAGATAATATATTGATATTATTCATGATATTACTTGACATGACCCTGGTTTTGTGGCATATTTCCTCTAAATTCCGATCTTGGAGGACCTATGAGCTACAAACAAATGGACAACAACTTCTCCTTTACCGATTTATCCTTAGCTGATTCCTTGGAACGGAACCGTTCCGTTTCCCGAATGAAAAAAATCAATGCCATCGCCATGCAGAAATATCTATCGAATGATTCATTCCACCACCCACATCCCTTTTAAATATCACATCTCGCTTGCTGCCGATTCTCCAAGAGAACCTCTTTATGCAGCTCCGCCCTCTGAGTTACACGAGGGCCGTATACACAGGATTAAACAGTGCTTAAACAATTCTGCTGCCAATACGCTATGACCATGCTCAAAGTATCTTCCTGCTATTTCGCGGGAAGTTGACCTGAAGCTACTTCTTTCTCCAATTGCCGGATTTCTTCTTCCAGCTTTTCGTACTCCGCCACCTTCTGCTTCAGAAACAGGTAGGTGATCTTTGCTTTTTCTTCTATGCCGCTGGGCGTCAGGCAATAAAGGTAAGCCATTTTATTTTTGGAGTTTTTAAAATTGTCTGCCTTAATAAAACCTTTTTCGATCAAAGCTTTGATCAAGAAATTAATTTTACCTAAACTCAAGCCCAAACGAGCCGACAACTCCCGCTGCGTGACTTGCGGATTGCCGCCTATTTCCCGCAAAAGGACCAGTAATTCATCCGTTTCTAATTTTGTTTTCTTCTGGATCGCCATATGAACATGTGTTCATGTTATGAACGAGTTCATAAATAATTAAATTACAAAGTGATGTCAAGAAAAAAGAACGAAAAGCAGGAGGTTCCGGGCAATAAATAATGGGCAATCGGCTATTGGTGATGCGCTATCAGCAATCAGCGATAAAACCCGGCGGGGATGCTGCAACCCGCCGGGTTTTATCATAGCCTGTAACTTCAGCCTTCAGGCTTCGGTCTTGAACCTAGAATGTAAGCGTGAGTTTGTTGATGAGCAAATAATCATCGCGGACATTATTGGCTTCCGTTGCCCCTTTGTAATATTTTCCGGTAAAGAGATAACCCGCGCCCAGCATGTAAGACAGGTTCTGAGTGATTTTGTAAGTTGCGGTCAAATCGACTTCGTAACCGTAGTCGTTATAGAGCCAGGTGGAAGTGGGTTTCTTATCGGCGTTGGCAAAAGAGACAGACGCCATAATATCCAGTTTATCAATGGGCCTCACACCGCCTCTGGCCTGGAAGAACCAGGTGTTGTACATGGGGCTTGACTGACGGGCCACAGTGGCGCCATCGACATGGCCGTCGAGATTCCCCGCCCAGTAGCTGCGTTCTTCATTCCACATGATCAGACAGGGGCTCCAGTCACGTCCGGCGTTATTGCGAAGCGCATCCCCTTCCGCCTTATCTGTTGTGCCGGGATCATCGCCTGCCACATAAGCCAGCGTGCCACCCACGTAAAATCGGCCGAAATCCGCTGTCGCATCCGCCCAGGCAGACAGCGCAGAGAGCTGCACATCCTGACCTGCGGCATCCTCTTCATAGTCTTTCAGCTTGCCGATAAAGTAAATCACTTCCGTCTGCAATTTCACAGGGCCGATGGCAGCCTTGGCGTAAGGCATGAAATTATTATAAAGTCCCTTATAGCCATTGTTCGGCGCCACACCGGGTTTTTTGGCTGCGTCTCTTCCCAACCCAATCAGAATACCGGCTTCAGCATTCTTCCAATTGTAGCGAAAAGCCGTGCAGTATTTGTCGCCGTCCAGATCGGAAGCCGCGGCGGGATTGACGGCGGTGCGGCTGCTTTCCGCCATTTTAACAATCTGGATCGTATACATCCAGTTGGGCGCATTATAAGTCCAGGCGATCTTGCCCTTAGGCGTTGACGTGTCCATAAACACGGTGCCCCAGGCTCCATCGTTCATATAACCCACTCGCCAAAAACCGACAGGAGAACTATAGTTCAGATAAACCCAGTCAAACGCGATGTTTTCATTTTCCGCCCGTGTGCCTGCGGATAGCGTATCCAATGCCGCTCCCGGCGTCGATCTTGAGGCTCCCCAAGATCGCTCCATGACGTCAAAACGTGTCGTCAGCGACAGGCCGGCCGCTACGACGAAATCCGCTTTGACACGGAGGCGTTGAAAATAAAAGGCCGTGCTGGGTCCGTCGTCCTTTTTGACCGTCACCCCATCCAAATACATTCCGCCTGCAACGAATTCTCCACCCACCTTCAAATCAACGGCCATCGCTGACGTACTGAAGGCTACGATCAACCCCAGTAATAATATCATTCCGTATCGTTTCATTTTCTCCCCCTCCGTCCTCATGAAATAAATAATCGCTTATAAGCACCATAACTTATAAAAATTGTCACGCCCTCTACCATATTTTTCCTCGTTCGTCAAAAGAGCATCTGGGTGCGCCTGGTTTAATCTATGATAAAATTTGCACCACAAACATACTTGCAAGTAGGCACGTATCATGATACATTTTTATAAACATTAATAAGCATTGCAAAGAGGTGCATAATGAATACAGATGCAGTACGATTGAATATTATTTTACCAAAAGACCTGGTCGCCACTCTGAACAGGCTGACCGCGCCGGGGCAGCGCAACCGCTTTATTACAGAGTCTCTCAAAGAACGTCTGGCGCGTTTCGAAAAAATGGAACTGGAAAAAATACTGGCTGAAGGCTACCAGGCAAGGGCACACGAAGGCGCCGCGATCACCAAAGACTTTGAACCCGTCGATTGGGAGGGTTGCGATGAATATTAAACGCGGCGCAATCTATCTGGCCGCCCTTGATCCCACCGTCGGTCGGGAAATTGCCAAAACGAGACCGGTTGTTGTCGTCTCCAATACCCAGAATAATATTTACGCCGGCACAATCAGCATTGTCCCGCTCTCATCAAAAAATACAGAGAAAACATATCCCTTTGAAACATTCTTGCCCAAAGGCACAGCCAATCTCCCCAAAAACTCAAAAGCGAAAGCCGACCAGATCAGAACCATCGATAAAAGCCGTCTTGTCCAACTCGTCGGCGAATTGTCTGAGCAAGAAATGACACAAATAGAGAAGGCTATCCGCATCCATCTGGCGCTGACATAATCGTAAGGATTCATGGTTCAGTGCGCCGAACCCTTGAACAGTTGAACCCATTTTTTAATAAATAAATCCCCGGAAGGTTTCCCTTCCGGGGACGAATACTAACTTGTGAACAAAAAACCAACCACTACCTGATGTTTAGAAAGTCAGGGTCAGCTTGTTGATGACCATGAAGTTGTTCTGAAGGTCACCGTTTGCAGCCGTTGTTGCCTGATAGTATTTACCAACGAACAGATAACCACCGCCCAGCATATAGGACAGGTTGTTGGTGATCTTGTAGGTAGCGGTCAGGTCAACTTCGTAACCATAGTCTCTGCCTTCCCAAGTTGCACCGGCCAATGTCTTATCAGCATATGCATAAGAAACAGATCCCATGATGTCCAGTTTGTCAACCGGGCGAACACCAGCGCGCAGCTGGCCGAAATAAGCATTGCTCATCGGGCTGTTATTAGCTGTTGAACCATAACCGGCCAAGCCGCCTGCCCAGTAGCTACGGTCATTGTTGAACATGATCAAGCAGGGATTCCAGTCACGGCCTCCGGAGAGCGTGCCGCCTTCTGCCTTATCAGTCGAAGCGGGATCATCACCGGAGATGTAAGCCAATGAACCACCGGCATAGAACATGCCGAAATCAGCAGTTGCATCTACCCAAGCCGACAACTGGCTAGCTTTAACGCCATCCGCGCCCGAGTCAAATTTTACGAGATCACCGAACAGGTAATAAACCTCAGCCTGGACAGCTACGGGGCCCAACTGTACTTTTGCGTAAGGAATAACGATGTAGAAGTTGGTCTGATATGCGCCAGCCAGGGGATTTCTGGTCCCTGCAACGCGGATGTATTTTCCCAGCAAACCGGCCTGACCGGTTTTCCACGCGAAAATACCATAAGCGGTGTAGAAGCTGTTGTCTCTGTCAGAAGCGTCCGTACTAGGATTGAGGGCCGTACGGCTCAATTCGCCATCGGGGTTTTTGCCAATCTGAATTCCGGCCGTCACAGGTCCGCCACGGAACATATAACCGATTTTAGGCGTCGGCTGCGAGGTGTCGCCGAACACGGTGCCCCATGCGCCATCGATCTGGTAACCAGCCAGGAAGACACCGATCGGGGAGACGTACATGGCGTAAACCAGGTCGAAAGCGATGTTTTCGTTTTCAGCCCGGGTACCGGCGGACATAGTGTCAAGCGTCGTCGAGGCAGCTGATCTCGTTGCGCCCCAGGCTCGTTCCATAATGTCAGCGCGGGTGATCAGCATCAGGCCCGGATGAACAACGAAAGTCGTGTTCAGGCGCAGTCTCTGGAAATAGAAAGCGGTGCTGGGCGTGCCTTCTTTTTTTAAAGCGGTTCTATCAAGGTAAACACCGGCCGCATAATACTCGCCGCTGAATTTAACATCAACGGCCATCGCTGACGTGCTGAAGGCTACGATCAACCCCAGTGACAGCAAAACTAACCAAAATCTCTTCATTTTCTCCTCCTAAAAATTCATAGAGTTACAATGTTCCCGCCTTTTTCCCGAAACGGGCATTCCGTAAAAAAAGGCAACCCCTTAAACCCACGCTGCGTACCTGACAATCTGAAAAACCAATCTCAAGATACACGGCGCGAAACCTAGCATCGGCCCGTCGGACTTGTCAAGATTTTTCTCCCGACGGCTTCTACTCGTCTCGCTCGCTTTCTTGTTTAGCAACTCTGGTGCCATGTCATAAAAAAAGCATGCAAAAGTCAAAAAAAAATAAAAATCAAGCCAACGCAAAATAAGCCAAATGGCAGTCCCGATCATCGTCGATAGATATAATCTATCAGAATAATTAAATATATTGTAATTTTGCAACGCAACACCCTGTGGCAAAATAACCATACCGCCTGTAATAATTTTTACCACGCCGATTGTGACGGTAAGCACAAAACAGCGGTAATTTTCTCAATGTGAGCCTCTGTCGTGTTGTTTTTAACACACTGCCGATAAAAATGTCATACATTCGGCCACAGGAAAAAACCCAAACGTATCTCGTATCTCGTGAAACGTATCTCGCTTTCCAGCCACAGGGCAATAGTTCACAAGACGGAGAAATCCCGGACGGCTTATTCCATTTTGTTAGAAAGACGGACAAACAGCGCTCAAGAAACTCCTCCACCCCCGGCGCGTCGCGCCTCCCCCGCCAGCAGGGGACACGCAATAATATAACTTACATTTTACGGGCGCGGGACACGCCGGAAAGTTTCCTGCCTGATCCCGTTTTTTGCCCTGCGGTTGACGGCCGTCCTCCACGAGATACGATTCACGAGATGCGTTTCCCGCATTTTCATATAGGAAATCTTTTGATATTTTGATATTAGAGAAACCGAACGCAAACCAGGGACGGAAAACGGACATTCAATCATGCATAAACCAGAGATTAAACCCGGCATGCCGCTGGATATTGTTTTTGTTAACGAACTCAATCAGCCCAACGCCCATTATATGAAGGCGGTGGTTTATGATTATGATCAGAATGTCATCACGATGTCGCAGACGACTCCCGCATTAACCACGCGCTTTCTAAACCGTCGAATTTTAATAACCTTCCTGGTGCACATTCAAAACCGGGTATTGCGATTCGGGTTCCCGGCTCAATTGGTTGATCTGGTCGCCGATTATACGATGTCCGTGGGCCATACGGTCGAGGCCCTGCTGGCAAAAAAATCCGGTGATCCCGAGCCTACTGATTTCCGGATGTATTTCCGGGTTAAGCCCCCTTCCAATACGGATCTTTGCCTTTTTATGGAGGAGCAAAAGGTCAGCCTGCTCGACATATCCATCGGCGGCGCGAGATTCATCTATCCGAAACGATATTTCTTCCGCCCGGGAGAATTGATAACGTTCAAGCTCATTATCGGCCTGGCTTCTTTTAATGTCGATACTATTGTCCGCAGTGTCGATGAGCCCGATGCAAGCGCAACCCAGAAAAATCTTCAATATGTCAGTGTACAATTCCGCTATGATGACAAAGCCATGGAAGCCTCCCTAGGCAGGGCAATTATGGAGATCGAGCGAAGCCTGCTCAGTGAGGGAAAGATGTAAAGAAGGATAAAGGACAAAGGCAAAGGCAAAGAATGGGAAGTTGAAAAAATTCCTTCTTGAATTACAAATTAAAACTTTTGAATGGAGGATAAGATTATGGCAAAATCACAAGATGCAAAGAAAGACACCAAGAAGAAACCGACTAAAACGGCTAAAGAAAAGAAGGAAGCCAAAAAACTGAAAAAAGCAGGGAAGGATTAAACAAACAAGGCGATAGGGCATAGGATAGGCTATAGGCAAGAGGCTATAGGTAATAGGTATCGGTGAGCCCATGGCCTATCGCCTATTGCCTTGTAACAGACATTCAAATCTCAGATCATCAGGATAGATCATGAAAATTAAATTTCTTGGAGCCGCCCAAACGGTCACCGGCTCGTGTTATGTGATTGAAACGGGTCGGGTGCGCTTTGCTATTGATTGCGGGATGCATCAGGGGTCCGATCCAATTGAAAAACGCAATTGGGATATCGCCCCCTACAATCCTGCGCATATTGATTTTTTCATCATCACCCATGCACACATTGATCATTCGGGACTGCTCCCCCGTATGACGCAGCAGGGATTTTCGGGAAGCATCTATGCCACCGAGCCCACCGGTGATCTGCTGAAAATTCTACTGCTCGACAGCGCGCACATTCAGGAAGTCGAAGCCGCCGGAAAGAATAGGAGAATGCAGCGCACGGGGTTAAGGACAGACACCATCCCGCTTTACACCACCAAGGATACAGAAGCGGTGATACCGCTAATTAAAACCCGTAAATATGATGAAACCTTCAAACCAGCGGAAGGAATCTCTGTAAGATTCCAAGATGCAGGGCACATTCTGGGCGCAGCCATTGTGGAGTTATTTATAGAAGAAGGCGGCCAAACCATCAAACTGGTTTTTTCAGGCGACATCGGACGCCCCAATCAGCTTTTAATGAAAAATCCCAGTTCGGTGCATCAGGCGGATTACGTTTTCATGGAATCAACCTACGGCAACCGCAACCACAAAGGCGAAAAGGAAAGCTTAGGCGAGCTGGCCGATGCCATACGCTACAGTTATCGCCATAAGGAAAAGGTTGTCATTCCTGCCTTTGCCGTGGAGAGAACCCAGGAAATACTTTACTCACTTCACCTTCTAACACGTGACGGACGGATGCCCAAGGATATGCCGATTTACCTGGACAGCCCGCTCGCCATTAAAGCCACTGAAATCTTCCGCCGCTTTGCATCTTACCTGGACAACGAAACCCAAAGCCTGCTGAAAAACGGCGAGGATCCGCTGGGGCTTCCCAATCTGAGACTGTCCACCTCCACTGAAGATTCGATTCGGATCAATGAAACCAGGGAGGCGGCGATTGTCATTTCCGCAAGCGGCATGGCCAACGCAGGCCGCATTAAACATCATCTGCGGCATAATTTATGGCGTCCGGGGGCCAGCATCGTTTTTGTAGGCTTCCAGGCCCAGGGTACGCCGGGCCGTAAGATTGTCGACGGTGCAAAAAAAATCCGTATTTTTAATGAGGACATTGCCGTCGCAGCCAAAGTTTTTACGATCAATGGATTTTCCGCTCACGCCGGCCAGGATCAGCTTCTCGATTGGCTTGGCGAATTCCAGAACAAGACCCTGCAGGTATTTCTCGTCCACGGAGAATTATCCGCGCAGACACATCTGGCATCTTTAATAAAGGAAAAATTCGGCCTGACCGTGACGATACCGGAATATCTGGAAGAAATCCTGCTGAAACCCGGCGCACAGATCGAAGAGATCAAACAACCCAAAACCACGCTGACTCAGGTGAACCTATCGCCGCTCTTAGCCGACTTGAAAAAGAAAATCGACGACCTCAATAATAACATGGCGAAGATAGAAACCCTGTCGGCCCCGGAGCAAGCCGAAATGGCCGAATGGCTGCAAAAGGCCATCCTGAATATTGAGAAGGTTCAAGATTCAAGGTCCAAGGTTCAAGGATAAACAACCCTGATCAGTCAGCCATCCTTGTTCCGTGCACCTTGAACCTTGTGTCTGTGGAGGCTTCCGGATGCAGAATCTTCGCTGCCTGCTCAATGGCATCGACAATTCGGGGCGAGGCGCGACCGATCAGGTCGGTATTCATCGGATAAATTTGCTTGTTTTTAACCGCCGGAATACCGGGGTATTGCTCCCAGTATTTTTTGACTTTTTTAAATTCCCGGTCCGTGGCCATGGGCGCGAAAAGCAGGATGTCGGGCGCTCCGGCCATAACGCCTTCGGCGCTGTAACGGGGATAGCGGGCAGTGTCTTCCCCCGCGACGTTCACGCCCCCGGCCCGTAAAATGACGTCGGAAATCAATGTCTGCTTTCCCACCGTGATGACCGGCTCCATACCAATCTGAAAAAAAACACGCGGCTTTTTTTGATTCTTAATCCGATCCGTGACGGCATCCAGCCTTTTTTGCAGTTTCGCGTTGAGTTCGCGCGCGGCGTCGCTTCGCCCGGTAATCTCGCCGATATGCAAAACACTTCGCAAAATACCCGCCGTATCCGAAGGATTGGTCACATAGACCGTCAAACCGATCTTTTCCAGTTGCCGAACAGTTTCCGGTCGATTGCCGTCGGCTGTGGCAATAATCAAATCCGGTTTTAAGGATACGATTTTTTCCACAGATGGATTGGTAAAGCCTCCAATGATCTCTTTTTGCCTGGCTTTTTCGGGCCAATCGCAAAAACGGGTGACGCCGACAATCCGGCCGTCTAGATTCAATGCAAAAAGGATTTCCGTAATGCCGGGCGCCAAAGACACAATGCGCTTGGGTGTTCCCGCGAGGGCAACCACACGGCCTGTTTCATCCGTCACGGTAGCGGCGCATGACATACCTGCCATAAAAACAACTAGTAAAAAGACAACGGCGCCATGAAGTTTTTTGATCATAAGCATTCTTTTACAGGTCATCTCACGGGCTCATCCGATAGCGGAAAGACGCAACGATATGCAGGCGAGACAGGTCATACTGGCGGGGCAACGGCGAGAAAGGCGCGGCGGCCCGAATCACAGCAATCGTTCCCTGATCAAGACTTTCAAAACCGGAAGGCGTGGTCAGCTCTTCGTGCGCAAGCGTTCCATTGGCTTCAATCGTTAATTTGATCACCACTATGCCTTCTTCACCATTTTTATAAGCATCCGCGGGATATTTCCATATGCGCATAATCTTTTTTTTCACACCCGCTAAATAAGCCGCGTATTTAACATCGGAGGAACCGATGTCCACCGTATCCTCCCGCTCTCCCTCCGGAGAAACCGCTTTTTCTTCCTTATTCTTAGCGGGCTTTTGCTCCTTTACCTTTTTTTCTTCTTTTTTAGGCTCAACCACCGGCTCGGGCTGCGAAAGCCTTACGGTGAAAAGTTCCGCGGCCCGCACATTTTCGCGCAAGTCAACCAGACTGCTGACTGCGATGAGAGCTACATGCCCGACAAGGGAGATGATAATCGGCCACAGGAATATTTTCTTTGAGTCCATCATAAAATCATATACGGCATTTGCCTCAAAATCAACAATATGATAACGAAAATGTGATATTACGCACCACGAAGAGAAGGAATCATGCTTACTGACACAGATTATATGGCCATTGCGTTAGACGAGGCCAATAAAGCCTTTGCGCAGGATGAAGCGCCGATTGGCGCCGTGCTGGTTCTGGACGGGCGGATCGTCGCACAGGCCCATAACGAACCGATTTCGCTTTGCGATCCGTCGGCTCACGCTGAAATGCTGGCCATCCGCAAGGCCTGTCAGAAGATCGGCAATTACCGCTTAACGGGCGCAGAGCTCTACGTCACGCTCGAACCTTGCGCCATGTGCGCGGGCGCGATTTTGCAGGCACGGCTGGCACGACTGATTTTCGGCGCACGTGACCCGAAAAGCGGCGCTGTCGTTTCGCTTTATCAAGTGCTTAGCGATGGACGGCTGAACCATCAAGTCGAAATCACCGAGGGCGTGTTGCAGTCGGAATGCGGTGAAATTTTGAGTAGATTTTTTAAGCAAAAGAGGATAAGAGCCGATTCGGCGACTGAATAACGTGCGGAGAGATGTCTGAGTGGCCGAAGGAGCACGACTGGAAATCGTGTGTATGCCCACAAAGGTGTACCGCGGGTTCGAATCCCGCTCTCTCCGCCATTAAATAAAATGCACGTGGAGAGTTACCGAAGTGGTCGTAACGGGATCGACTCGAAATCGATTTGGGGGTCACAAGCTCCCACGGGGGTTCGAATCCCCCACTCTCCGCCAGTTTAAAATTTGAGTTGATTCCTGTCGATTTATCCATTAAGAGTCTTCCCGGATATGAATTAAATATGGCCGGGTCCCGTACAACGAAGGCTTGTGAACCCCGTCAGGTCCGGAAGGAAGCAGCGGCAGCAAATCCCTCCGTGTGTTGCGGTCAACCCGGTCACCTTTATATTTCACGGTAAAAAAACCCACGCACTGAGGTTCACTTGGAATATCTGGTTTTAGCCCGAAAGTTTCGCCCGCAGAGATTTGACGAGGTCGCAGGTCAGGAGCACGTCGTCCGGACGCTGGCCAACGCCATCGGCCAGGGACGCATCGGGCATGCTTTTTTATTCTCCGGGCCGCGCGGGGTCGGCAAAACATCCATCGCGCGAATTCTCGCCAAGTCGCTCAATTGCGAAAAAGGGCCGACGGCCAATCCCTGCAACGTCTGCCCGAACTGCCTGGAAATCACCGGCGGCACGTCGATGGACGTCCGCGAAATCGACGGCGCGTCAAACCGCGGCATCGACGAAATCCGCGAGCTGCGCGAAAATGTGAAATTCGCGCCGGCTGCTTCCCAATACAAAATCTATATCATCGATGAAGTTCACATGCTGACGCGCGAAGCCTTCAATGCGCTTTTGAAAACCCTCGAAGAGCCGCCCGACCACGTCGTCTTTATTTTTGCCACAACCGAAAACAACAAAGTGCCGGCAACGATCCTCTCACGCTGCCAGTGCTATGAGTTCCGCCGCATCTCACTTGCCGGCATCGCAACTAACTTAGGCAAGGTTGCAACCGCTGAGGGAATCGCGATCAGCCCCACAGCGCTCACCTGGATTGCCGAAGCGGGTGATGGAAGCATGCGCGACGCCCAGAGTATTTTCGATCAGGTGATTTCCTACGCCGGCCTCAATATTTCCGACGGCGACGTGGAAGACATCCTGGGGCTGGCCGACCGCAAATATCTGTATCGCCTCTCGGAGGCCGTTTTGGAAAGAAACGCAGGGGTCTGCCTTCTGATCCTGGAGGAAGCTTATCTGGCGGGCATCGACATGAAGCACTTCTACTCGATGCTGCTCAAGCATTTCCGCAATCTCCTTCTGGTCAAAATCGCCGCAGACAAAAGCGCATCTTTCGATATTCCACCGGAACAAGTGGAAAAACTCAAAAATCAGACGCAATCGGTCACGCGCGAAACCCTCCAGCGGTATCTCGATATTCTGCTTAGCGAAGCCGACAGCCTGCGCCGCAGCCAGGAAGTGCGGATGAAAATCGAAACCGTTCTGGTTCGGATGGCTTATCTGGAACAAGTTTTGCCGGTGGGCGAAATCCTGGCAACGCTCGAATCGCTGGAGCAGAGGCTTCAGGGAAGCCAACCTACCCATTCGGGCAGGGGTTATGCGGAGCCTGCGACAACCCATCAGCCCGTCCAATACGCGCAAGCGCCGGCTGCAGTGAAGCCCGCCGCCGCCCGCCTTGAAACACCGACAGACACAACGCACGCACGACAAAGCGCCAAACCCTCTCCTAGCGAGGATTTGAAGAGATTCATCAAACGGGAAAACGCGCTGCTGGGATCGAAAATCGACACAGCGGAAATGCTCGGATTGGAAGACGGCTGTTTGACCCTGGGCTTCCCCGCCAATCATATTTTTCTCGACAACATCATGGAAAAACCGCAAAAAGAAGAGCTGGAAAGAATCGCCGGAATTTATTATTCTCAGACCGTCACCCTGGCCATCAAAATACTGGACGCGCCGAAGGCGCAGGCCGTCGGCAGCAATGGACGGGGCGGCAAAACGAACCTCCTCAACGACATGAAGCGGGAGGCTGTCAACTCACCGCTTTTACAAAAAGTCTTAGATGAGTTTGAAGGGGCGCAACTGGTGGAGATCAAACCGAGAACAGACAGGAAATATAAATCATAAGGAGAAAATCACGATGCACAACATCGGCAACATCATGAAACAGGCCAAAAAGATGCAGGAGAAAATGGGCCGGATGCAGCAGGAGCTGGAAACCAAAACCGTTGAAGCGCAGGCGGGCGGCGGCATGGTTCGCGTCATTGTCAACGGCAAGTTTGAGATTATATCGCTCAAAATCGAGAAAGATGTTGTCAATCCCGACGATATTGAAATGCTGCAGGATCTGATCGTTGCGGCAGTCAACGAGGGCGTCCGCAAGTCACAGGAAATGGCGTCGTCGGAGATGGCCAAAATCACAGGGGGCCTGAACATTCCCGGCCTGGGCATGTAGGGTAGGCGCATGAAATCCTACGCCCAACCCATCAAACGCCTGATTGCAGAACTGGCCAAGCTTCCCGGCATCGGCGAGAAGACGGCGGCGCGACTGGCCAACTACATTTTGCGCGCCACCCCCGACGACGTGGAGAAACTGGCGGAAAGCCTGGTGGAAGTCAAACGCAAAATCCGCCTGTGCCGAATTTGTCTCAATCCGACGGAAGAGGAAACCTGCCATATCTGCAGCAATGCATCGCGCGATCAGCATATCATCTGCGTCGTGGAAGAGCCGGACGCACTGGCGGCCATTGAAGAAAGCGGTGTCTTTCACGGATTGTATCACGTTTTGCACGGCGCACTCGCGCCCCTCGACGGCATCGGACCGGATAATCTGCGCCTGAGCGAACTTCAAAAACGCGTTCAGGAAGGTTGTGTCGAGGAACTGATTCTGGCCACCAATCCCAATGTCCACGGCGAAGCCACAGCACTCCTCATCACCCGAATGTTTAAAGACGCAAATATCCAAATCACACGCATCGCAATGGGCGTCCCGATGGGCGGCGACCTGAAATATGTGGACAAAATGACCATCTCGAAGTCATTGGAATTTCGACGGGGAATGTAGGAGCCGATGATGGAAAACAAAACAAGGAAAGTTTTGCGAATAATTCAGACCAAGCGTGTGACGGCAACGGTTAAAAATCTTTTCATCGAAGCCAATACGACGCTCAATAAAGATATGGTTTGTGCTTTGCGTCAGGCCGTGAAAAAAGAAGCATCACCTATCGGCAAACAGGTTCTTAAAAAAATTCTCGAAAATGCGGACATTGCCGCAACCGATTCGATGCCGATCTGCCAGGACACAGGGCTCGCCGTTTTGTTTGTCGAAGTGGGACAGGATGTCCGGATTGTCGGCGGTGATTTGCGGGCCTCCATCCAAGCAGGCGTGAAGCAGGCCTATCAGGAAGGCTTTCTGCGAAAATCTCTGTGCGACCCGCTCACCCGGAAAAACACTGAGGACAACACACCTGCCGTAATCCACCTGGATATAATACCGGGCGACAGCCTTCGCATCATCGCCATGCCCAAAGGCGGCGGTAGTGAAAACATGAGCCAGGCCAGAATGCTTACGCCATCGGCGGGCCTCGACGGCATCAAAAGCTTTGTTCTGGAAACCGTGGAAAAGGCGGGCGCCAATCCGTGTCCGCCCATTATCGTGGGCGTCGGCATCGGCGGATCACTCGAACAGGCCTGTATTCTGGCAAAAAAGGCGCTTTTGCGGCCAGTGGGGAAAAAAAATAAAATAGATAAACGTCTGGCTCAGATGGAAAGTGACCTGATTAAAAAGATTAACGCAACGGGAATCGGGCCGGCAGGACTAGGCGGCAAGATAACGACTCTGGCCGTTCACGCGGAAATGATGCCCTGCCACATTGCCTCCCTGCCCGTCGCCGTCAATATTCAGTGTCACGTCTCCAGACATGCGGAAGAAACGCTATGAGCAGCATGATTCCAGTAGATGAAAAAATTACTATCCATGTTGAAACGCCGCTTACGCCCCAGGTCTGTGCGTCTTTGCGCGCAGGCGATCTGGTGTATTTGAGCGGCGACGTGTACACCGCCCGCGATGTGGCGCACCGCCGGATGTATGATGCAATCAACAAGGGCTATCCCCTGCCTATCAACTTAAAGACTGCAACGATTTTTTATGCCGCTCCGTCGCCCACGCCGACAGGAAAAGTCATCGGCTCCATCGGTCCGACCACCAGCTACCGGATGGACGCCTTCACACCGACGATGATTGAGCATGGTTTAAGAGGCATGATCGGCAAAGGCAACCGATCACCGGAAGTCATTGCCGCCATCAAACGCCACCGGGCTGTTTATTTCGGCGCCATCGGCGGCATCGCAGCACTCACAGCCCAGTGTGTCCGAAAAGTAGAATTAGTCGCTTATGAAGATCTGGGTCCGGAAGCCATTAGAAAACTGACCGTCCTTAACCTTCCATTGGTCGTGATTAACGACTCACAAGGCAACGATTTGTACGTATCCGCACAAAGCAAGTGGCGTATCTTATCAGAATAATGAACAATTATAAAATCAGCGAAAAGAGATTGACTCAAGATTCCTTCTATATTATGGAGGACGGTCATTTTTAGAATGAAGGAGATTGGATTGAAATGATCGAAGTGAGATGGCATGGCCGGGGCGGCCAGGGAGCGGTAACATCGGTGGAGTTGCTGGCTGTATCGGCAATCGCCGCAGGTAAATTCGCACAGGGGTTTCCCAGTTTCGGCCCGGAAAGAAGAGGGGCGCCTGTCGCCGCTTTTACACGTATTGACGATAAAAAAATCAACGTGCGGTCGGGCATTTATGAGCCGGACGTGGTCTTGGTTCTCGATTCGAGCCTGATCGGCCTGGTGAACATCATCGACGGTTTGAAACCGGGCGGCAAGGTTATCGTGAACACCCATAAAACACCTGAAGAAATCCGCATGAACTTGAATTTCAACGGCTTCGTCGCCACCGTGGACGGCACCGGTATCGCACGTAAGGAGATGGGCGTGCCCATCGCCAATACAACGATGATCGGCGCGCTTCTCAAGATCACAGGCATTATGGAACTCGATGCGATGAAAGCATCCGTCGAGCACCGCTTTGGCCGGATCGCCCAGAAGAACTTAAACGCGATGAAACGGGCCTACGACGAAATAAAAATCAGTAACTAAGGGGACTATCCATATGGCATTGAAAACGTGGAAAGAAATTCCCACAGGTTGTGTTGTCTTTGAACCGGGCAGCGCCAGTGAATATCACACCGGCAGCTGGCGGTCGCAACGGCCTGTCTGGGACGACGCCAAATGCATCAAATGCGGCATCTGTTACGTGTTTTGTCCGGAAGGATGCGTGCAGCAGGGCGAGGACGGCTTTTTTAAAGCGAATCTGAATTATTGTAAGGGTTGTGGTATTTGTGCACATGAATGCTGGCCCCGCGCGATCAAGATGGTAGAGGAGGGATAACATGGGCAAACGCGTTGGTTTGGAAGTAACAGTGGCCGTGGCGGAAGCCGTGGCGCTTTGCCGTATCGACATGGCAGGCGTCTACCCCATCACGCCGCAGTCGCACATCGCGGAACATCTCTCCACTCTGGTGGCCGACGGTACGCTGGACGCCGAATTCGTGACGGTTGAATCGGAACACTCAGCGATGAGCGCGGTCATCGGCGCCTCCGGTGCGGGCGCACGTTCCTACACGGCGACCAGTTCGCAGGGACTGATGCTGATGCATGAACTGCTGCCCATCGTCTCGGCGATGCGGCTGCCGATCACCATGGCCATTGCCAACCGGGCCGTGTCCGGTCCGCTCAACATTTTGAACGATCACTCCGACATCATGCCCCAGCGCGACGCGGGCTGGATTGTTTTATTTGTAGAAAACGGGCAGGAAGCGATTGACCTGTCCATTCAGGCCTTCAAGATCGCCGAGCACAAGGATGTCATGCTGCCGGTATCCGTCAATATTGACGGATTTCAGCTCACGCACATGGTAGAACCGGTGGAGATGCCCACACAAGAAGAGGTGGACCAGTTTCTCCCGCCATTTGTGCCGCACGCCACCCTGCATCCGTCGCGTCCCGTGACCATGGGCGCATTTTCCATGTCCGATTATTTTACGGAAATTATGAAAGCCAAAGACGAGGCTGTCAAGAATTCCAGGAAAGTCATTTTGGACGTATGGGATGAATGGGGAAAAATGTTCGGCCGCAACTATAAGCCTGTGGAAACCTACATGGCCTCCGATGCTGATGTGCTGATGCTTACGATGGGTTCTATGGGTGAAACGGCACAAATCGCGGTCGATGAACTGCGCGCCAAAGGGGTAAAAGTCGGGCTGCTCAAGCTTCGCCTCTGGAGACCTTTCCCGTTTGCCGACATCATAGCGGCCGTGAAAAACGTAAAAAAACTGATCGTCACGGATCGCGCCGTTTCGTTTGGCGGTCCCGGCGGCCCCGTTTTCTCTGAAATCAAATCCGCTCTATATGCCGAAACAAGCCGACCGGTGATTTACAGTGACATTATCGGTCTGGGCGGCCGCGACGTAACGGTAAAGGATTTCATCGGCATGTTCGAAAAAGCCATCGCGGATAACACCGGCGGGGCAGCCAATACGTATGAATTCTGGGGGGTAAGAGAATAATGAATATTGTAGAAAATTTTGATTTATTTGCCCCGCGGCTGATTAATAAAAAGGAATTGCTGTCCTCCGGCCATCGCGCCTGCTCCGGGTGCGCGGAAGTGCTGGCCGTAAGGCTCATGTGCAAGGCGCTCGGTGAAAACACCGTCATCGCTTCCGCAACGGGCTGTATGGAAATTGTATCCAGCATGTTTCCCACGACCGCCTGGGAAGTGCCGTGGATTCATGTCGCGTTTGAAAATGCGGCGGCTGTCGCCTCCGGTGTTGAAGCCGGTCTCAAGGCGCTGCGCAGAAAAGGGAAGATCGACGACCGTTATGTCAAAGTGGTGGGCATGGCCGGCGACGGCGGCACGATGGACATCGGCTTCCAGGCTCTCTCCGGAGCGATGGAACGCGGGCACGACATGATCTATGTCTGTTTCGATAACGAAGCCTACATGAACACCGGCATTCAGCGTTCCAGCGGCACGCCGCTGGGCGCATCGACTACCACCGCTCCGGCGGGCAAGATCAGCTCCGGCCAGAAAACCTGGAAAAAGAACATGCCGGAGATCATGATCGCGCACAATGTGCCTTATGTGGCGACTGCCTGTCCCAGCTATCCGCTGGACTTTATCCGCAAGATTGAAAAAGCAAAAAGCATTAAAGGCCCATCCTATATTCATTGCTTCTCCGTATGCCCCACGGGCTGGCGCTCGCCGTCGCATACAGCTGTGTCGATGGGCCGTCTGGCCGTGGAAACGGGTGTTTTCCCGCTGTTCGAAGTGGAGAACGGACATTACCGTATGTCCCCGGATATGCCTAAAAAACTAAAGCCCATCCGCAGCTACTTCAAATCACAGGGGCGTTTTCGCCACTTGATGGAAGAAGAGATCGACATGATCCAGCATAAAGTAGAGACGGAATTTCAGAAGCTCGTTGAGAAAGCAAAATATCTCAAAACGGGCAACGAATAGGAAACCCAACCAACCGAGGTGAGATTAGTATGAAAAAAACCGGCAATGTTGCAGCAACAACCAAAGCAATCGTCAAAAAACACGGAAGCGACAAAAGCGCGATCATCGCCGTGTTGCAGGATATCCAGGAAGCCTTGAACTATCTTCCCAAAGAAGCCCTGAAAACGGCGGCAAAAGCGCTGAATATACCGATCAGCCGTGTTTATGAAGTGGCCACGTTTTACACCGCATTCAGTTTGAAACCGCGCGGCGAGCACGTTGTGAAAATCTGTATGGGAACCGCCTGTCATGTCCGCGGCGCCTCCGCCATCCAAGATAAGCTCGAACGCACGCTGGGCATCAAACCGGGTGAAACGACGGCAGACAAGAAATTTTCACTCGAAACCGTCAACTGTGTCGGCGCCTGCGCGCTGGGCCCCGTGGTCGTCATCAACACCGAATATCACGGCCAGGTCACAATGGCCAAAGTGGATAAAATCATCGGAAAGATCAATGAAGAGGGGGCGCAGCAATGAAAAGAATTCCCAATCCTCAGGCCTTGCGCCAAGTCCAGGATGACCTGAAAGCAAATTACGATCCGGCTAAAAAACTCGTCACCATCTGTGCAGGCACCGGTTGCCGCGGTTATGGCTGTATTAAAGTCAAAGAAGAACTGGAAGCGGAAATTAAAAAGCAGAACATGGACGTGGAAGTCCGCGCCACCGGCTGCTTCGGCTTCTGCGAAAAAGGTCCGCTGGTGGTCATCCATCCGGAAAAGATCTTCTATCAGCAGGTTAAGATTAAAGACGTGCCGGACATTATCACCAAAACAGTGGCTACAGGAGAAGTCCTGGAAAAGTTGCTCTACCGCGATCCGGAAACCAAAGAAACCGTGCTTAAGGAAGAGGACGTCCCCTTCTACAAAAAACAAAACCGTCTGGTTTTCGGTCAAAACGGCCTGATCGATCCCACACGGATGGAAGACTATCTCATCATCGGCGGCTACACGGCACTTGCGAAAACCCTCTCGGAAATGACACCCGACGGCGTCATCAGCGAAGTCAAAAAAGCCGGCCTGCGTGGACGCGGCGGCGGTGGCTTTGCGGCGGGCATCAAATGGGAAGGTTCGCGCAGAGCGCATGGCGAACCCAAATACGTCATCGCCAACGGCGATGAGGGTGATCCCGGCGCTTACATGGATCGCAGCCTCATGGAAGGCAATCCCCACAGCATCATTGAAGGCATGATCATCGGCGCTTACGCCATCGGGGCATCCGAGGGCTATATCTATGTCCGTAACGAATATCCGCTGGCGGTTATGCACCTGACCCTGGCGATTTCGGCCGCAAAAGATGCGGGCCTTCTGGGCAAAAACATCCTGGGAACGGACTTTTCGTTCGATATCCACATCAATAAAGGCGGCGGCGCTTTCGTCTGCGGCGAGTCTTCCGCCTTGTTCGCCTCGATTGAAGGACGCGCCGGCGAACCCCGCGCCAAATACGTCCATGCGGTGGAAAAAGGCCTCTGGGATAAACCCACTGTTCTCAACAACGTGGAAACCTGGGCCAACGTACCGCTGATCATCAGCCGCGGCGCGGACTGGTATGCCGCAATCGGCACCGAAGGGTCCAAGGGCACAAAAATCTTTTCGCTCGTCGGCAAAATCAACAACACCGGCCTCATCGAAGTTCCAATGGGCATGACGCTTCGCGAAATCATCTATGACATGGGCGGCGGCATTCCCAAAGGTCGCAAGTTCAAAGCCGTACAAACCGGCGGCCCATCGGGCGGCTGTATTCCGGAGAGTCTCCTCGATCTACAGGTGGACTTCGATAAGCTCTATGAGGTTGGATCGATGATGGGCTCCGGCGGTATGATCGTCATGGACGACCGCTCCTGCATGGTGGATGTCGCAAAATACTTCCTGGCTTTTTTGCAGGAGGAATCCTGCGGCAAGTGCGTACCCTGCCGCGAAGGCGTGCGCCGGATGCGCGAAATCCTCGAAGATATCTGCGCAGGCAAAGGGAAAGAAGGCGACGTGGAGCTTCTCGAACATATCTCTACCGGCGTCGCAGACGGATCGCTTTGCGCATTGGGCGGTTCCGCACCCAACCCGGTCTTGAGTACGATTAAATACTTCCGTGATGAGTATGACGCGCACATCAGGGAACACCGCTGTCCGGCTGGCGTCTGCAAGGCGCTCATCACGTACAGCATTCTCCCGGACAAATGCACCGGCTGCACCCTGTGCGTCAAGGTTTGCCCGACACAGGCCACAAGCGGTGAAAAGAAGAAAGCTCACGCCATCGACAACGACAAGTGCACCCGCTGCGGCGCGTGTATCGAGAGCTGCAAATTTGACGCTATTTTGGTGAAATAAGAGGTAGATGAAACCATGGTAAATATGATCATTGACGGAAAAAACGTATCGGCGCGGAAAGACACGATGCTTCTTGAAGCCATCCGGGGCGCGGGTATTTCGGTTCCCACCCTGTGCGCCCATGAAGCTGTATCCCGATCCGGCGCGTGTCGCCTTTGTGTGGTGGAAATTAAAAAGGGAAACCGGACGCGCATTGTCACCTCCTGCCTCTATGGCGTGGAAGAGGGCCTGATCGTCAGCACACAAAGTCAGCGCGTTCAAAACGTGCGGCGTCTGGTGATGGAACTGCTGCTCGCGCGCTGCCCGGAATCGGACCTCCTGCAGAAAATGGCCAAAGAGATGGGCGTGGAAGCCCAGCCCCGTTTTGTCGCGGATACGGATAAGGGCACCTGTATTTTATGCCGTTCCTGCGTGCGCGTTTGCGAGGAAGTGGTCGGCGTAAGCGCTATCGGCCTTTTCGCCCGTGGCTCTCATAAGAGCGTGGGGACAGCGTTTGACGAAAAATCGGACGTCTGCATCGGCTGCGGCGCATGCGTCTATGTCTGCCCCACCGGCCACATCAAGATGACCTCCACCGGCGACAAGCGCAATATCTGGGGACGCACCTTCAAGATGCAGTCTTGCAGCAAATGCGGCAAATTTTTCGCACCGGTCGATCAGTTAAAATTCATCAGTAAAAAAACCGGCGCGTCGCTTGAAGGTCTGTCTGTCTGCACGGAATGCCGCTAAGCGCCATCTGCAGCCGGCAACTCAAACCCCTATAAAAAAGCCCCGGTTCAAAGAGCCGGGGCTTTTCAGTTCACAAACATACTGGTAATCATTCCTGGTTGTAATCGAGAAAAAAGGCCTAAACCGTCATCCAGCCGATCGCTCATCACCTACTTTATATACTTCCGCGCGATCTCCATCGCCGCTGGGTCATTTTTGGCCTGCGCCAGCTTCATGGCTTGCACAGCATTTTTTTGGGCGGCGGCCAAATCACCTGCAGCTTTGTGGGCTGCGGCTAATGTGGCCAGATAAAGAGGCTCCACATTATAGGTCAGATTAGAAGCCCGCAAGGCGTAACGCACAGAGGACGCCGGATCGGCAAGGGATGGGTCTTGGGTGGTGGCCAGAATCAAGGCCAGGGCGCTAAGCGCCTCCGGCAGGTCGGCATTGATTTGCAGGGCGTCACGCAAATGGGCGATGGCCTGTCGTTCGTTATTCTTTTTTGATGCAATCAAACCCAGGTTGTAGTGGGATTCGGCAAGATCCGGCCGCAAAACCAGCGTTTTGCGGAAATACCCGGCTGCCTGATCCAGTTGCCCATCTTTGAGATAAGAAAAAGCCATATTGCCCAGCGCCAGCAAAAAGTTGGGGCGCAGGCCCAGAGCCTCGGCAAACTGCACGCGGGCCTCGGTCTGGCGGCCTTGTTCGGCAAGCAGGTTTCCGTAATCGTTGAAGCGGTCGGCATCCGTCGCTTTGATCTTGAGGGATTCAGCATAGTGCGACAAAGCCAAATCGGGCCGGCCGGAGTCCTGATAGAGTCGTCCCAGAAAATAATGCGACTGGGCGGGATCCGCAGCATTGTTCAAATTTTTCCCAATGGCGTCAATCTGTACGCCGCGACAGCTTTTAAGCATCGCAGGATCCGCGACGATGTCGCCGTCCAGAAGGTTGTGCGCGCAGTAGACGTTGATCGCCTGGGCATAGCGACCGCGCAGCGTGCGGCTGAGTTTTTTATCGTCCACCATGCCGGGGAAAGGCGAATACACGGATAAAGCATACTCCGCGTAATCGACGCGGGCCTTATCGTCGTTTACGACTTGATCAAAGCCCCGGGAAGTTTTGGCCGTAAGCGTCCGCCGGGCCGTGAGGTTTTGCAGGATTTCCTGCTGGGCTGCTTCGCCCCCGTACATCAACTTGGGCGCGGCATATTCCAGGTGAGGCCGGTCGTCATAATTAATCAGGCCTGGACCGAAAAGCGTTTTCAAATCCTCGGCGACAATCAGGCGGTAGAAGAGTTCCGGATAGGCCAGACGGATGTTTAACGACTTTTGGGTATGGATGATGTTTTTGCGCGCCTGGTCCATGTCCAGCCTCTTGGCATTTTTGAAGCCGACAAAGAGATAGTCACGCCCAAGTCCCGCCGGTTCCGCCGTTGCCAGAATGGCGTGGGGAAAAACTTCCGCAAACGTCCGCCCGACCAATGCAAACGTACTCCAGTCCATCTGGTAGCAGTGAAACCACTGCACATAGATGCCGTTATCGGTGAGCCGGTCTTTTGCCAGGCTGAAAAAGTCATGCGTAAACAAAGACGCCATCCCGGCCATCCAGGGGTTGGATGGCTCGGAAATAATCACGTCATATTGATTTTGCGAAAGCGTCAGATGCGCTATGCCGTCTTGAACAATCAGCCGGGTTTTGGGATGCGCAAGCACGCCGTTGTTCCAGGGATTGAAAAAGGCTGCGCCTGCAAAGACGCGGTCGTTGATGTCGATGACATCCAGGCGCTCAATCGGATAGTGCAGCACTTCGCCGGCGGTGATGCCGCTTGCCAGTCCCAGCACCATAACATTTTTCGCGTCTTGCGAAAAAAGCATCGGGAAGTGCGCCAGCAGGGTTTGCGTTTTCATATCGCCACGCGACGAAGCGTCCATCTTGCCGCTGTTGGCCATGGAGTATTCCACGTCGCCGAAAGGCCCGGGATATTGAAGGACCGTCGTAAAACCGCCGATGCCGTCGCCGTAATACACGAGCTTTCCCAATTCGATATCGGCCAGCATCTGCGCGCCGCTGATGAGACTTTTGATCCAGCCGGGACCGTTGGACACCCATTCGATAATCCGCAATTCTTCGAAGCGATGATATTTTCCGGTGGCCAGCGTCAAACGATTCCAGGACGGAAAGAGAAGGCAAAGCGCCACGCCCAAACAAAACGCCAAGGCAAGTGCGCCGCGCGCGGCAAGCGCCATTTTATCCCTGCAAGGCCAGATCATCAAACCAATTCCCAACGGCACGGCCATCTGAATACCCGTGACGAGACTCAGCGACAGTTCCTTGCCTAAAAATGGAATCAGGACAAATCCGGCGCAAAAAGATCCGGCCACCGCGCCAACGGTATTGACAGCGTAGGCCGCGCCGATGGAGTTCCCCACCCTGGCGAGCGACCGTGTGAAAATTTTAACAACCAGCGGGAAGCAGGCGCCCAGAAAAAACGTCGGGATCATCATAAAGACAAAAAGCAACAGAGCCTTGGTCAGGCTTTGCAGGGCAAACGAATCGGAAAACACATAAAGTAACTTGGCGAAAAAGAGCTGGCTTTGTCCCATGAGCTGGCTTGCCAAAAGCGCAAAGAGTGCGGCCAGAAACTGTGTTATGATCAGTAGCCGGAAAGCATTGCGGGTGCGATCCGCCCACCTGCCGAAAACCATATTGCCGACGGCCAGCCCCACAATAAACGTTACCAGTACAATCGTAAAGGAATACGTGGTGGGGCCGATCATCAAACCCAGGAGTTTGGTCCAGAGGACTTCATACGCCATAGCGCAAAAACCGGATACGGCAAAAATCACAAGCGCCCCGATTCTCTGCGAGGTCGGCAACATCACCTCTTCAGCCTCCGGCGTCTGCTTCGATTCAGCTTTTCGCGGTCGTGCTGTTGTAGCGCGATGGTTTGCCGTCAACTGATCCCTTCCCGCATAGATGCAGGAAAGGCCAATAGCGAGGTTGACGAAGACAGCCAGCAGCATGGAACCGTAAACGCCCAGTGCGGCAATCAGCCAAAATCCGCAAATAAGCGATCCTGCCGCGCCGCCTATGGTGTTCAGCCCATAGAGACGACCGGAGTAGGTTCCCAGTTCATCAAGGCTTTTCACATAAAACCGGCACAGAATCGGCAACGTCGCGCCCATACAGATTGCGGGAATGCAAAGCACCGCCAGAGCGCCCGCGAAAATCAGCAGATTATAAAAAAGGGTGTACTCAAAAAGGCGGTCATAAGATGAGAGGTAAACCCACTTGATAAGCCACAGCAAAAACGGAACGCACAAGGCGTAGAGGCCGATGCCCAATTCCAGCAAACCGTAAATCCGGATCAGCCGGTTGTGTGCGATGGCATCCACTTTGCGGCCGGCAAGCCAGCTTCCAATGCCCAGACCGCCCATAAAGACGACCAGAATGGTGCTCACGGCAAACGGCGCGCCGCCGATAATGCGCGAGATGAGCCGCATCCAGACGATCTCATAGATGAGCGCCGTCATCCCCGACAGGAAAAAGCACACCAGGATCAGAAACGCCAGGCTGGTGCGCCGATGCCCTGCGGCATGGGGTGCTCCGGAAATAAATGAATGGTCTCGGTCGTCCTGAACCTTAACGTTCATATTACATGAATTCCCTCTGAGCCACAATGACGCGGTTGCGTCCGGCTTCCTTGGCCCCATACAAGGCGCGGTCCGCCTCGGCGATGATGGTCTTTTCGTCTGTTCCATGCAGCGGAAAACCGGCGACGCCGGCGGAAAAAGTCACGCTGATGGATTGTCCCGCAACGTCGATCTTCAGCGCGCTAAAGGCTTGCCGAAACTCATTGATGCGCTTGGCTGCCACCTCCAACGGCGCTCCCGGCATGACGACGATGAATTCCTCGCCGCCGTAACGGCAGGCCACATCTCCCGCGCGAGTTTTATGTTCCAGCATATCTCCCAGGGCGATTAAAAACAGGTCGCCCACGCCGTGCCCGTAAGTGTCGTTGATGCTCTTGAAGCGGTCAATGTCGATCATGGCGAGACTCATAGACTCATGGATGCGCTGGGCCTGAGCCAGCTCGCGTCCCAGCGTCTCTTCCAGAAAACGGCGGTTGTAAAGCCCGGTGAGCGGATCGTGAATCGCCTGCTGCCGCAACTGTTGTTGCAAGGCCTCGATTTCTTCTATTTTCCGCAGGAGTTCTTTATTGGTCTCGCGCAGATCGCCTTCGATTTTCCGGACGTGGGTGATGTCGCGCAAAATGACCAGCTTGCCTCCGGGCTGGTTGCGCTTGTCGTGCATGATGGTCATATTCAGATCGATGTGACGTTTTTCATCTTCATCGAGGTAAAATTCGAGATTCGCTTCGGGTTGACCGGCAATCTTCCTTTCAATTTCCGCCCAGACGGGAAGCGCCGAAGCCGCCAGATTGCCCAGCGACGCCCCGATGGTCGACCCCAGCATTTTTTGCGCAGCCGGATTCATATCGATAATCCGGCTGTCGTTGTCCAACACCATCACGCCGTCGCGCATGCCTTCAACCACCGCATGGCGCGCAACCGGCATAATATCAAATAACCGGTGACGCAGCTGCGCATAAGTGAACGTCACACCGGCGAACAAAAATCCCAGCGGTGACAAATCCAGTTTCAATTTCGGAAGCATCACTAAAACAGTAAGCACATTGGCCATAGTGGATATGATCAGTCCCAGGAGCACCAGAAACGACTGCTTCTTGTAAGCAGGCGGCATTTGCAGCCAGTTCAACACAATCATGACGGTGGCAATCAGGATCAGAATATAGGAGTAAAGGGTATGGAGGTTGAAGGCAACACCCAACTTACCGGTCTGGAGGTAATTGCCGGAAAACAAGCCATGCCAGGAATCCGTCCAGATGATGAGGTTGAAAAGAATCGGTTCAACGCAAAGCAGGGCAACCGTGCGGCTGTTGACCCAACCGTCTCTTTTGGTGTAGCGCGCCGTCCACATCAGGAAACCGGCCGGCACCATGACCACGCCCAGAAACATGAGTTTCGACCAGAAAAAAGGATCGGACGAGGGATGAAAGAAGGAAGATAACTGCAAGGCGTAACAAAGCGTCCACCAGCCTTCGCCGATCATCTGAACCATCAGCGATTTAGCGCCGGGCACGCGCCGCCAACGCCAGGTGACGACAACAATCCAGGTTGCGACAACCACGGCAAGAAAAAGAATTACACTATAAATAATTTTGATTGTTTCGGCAGTCATGTGTTTTTTCCCTCAAAAAATATTATTGTTGGTGGAAAAAATAAGAAAAAATAATAGGAAATTAATTTCTTCAATGGCAGCGACATGACTCTGTCATTCCATACATCCGTGTATTTTTTGAAATCGCGGCCTTTTTTGTATATGAAAAGCTTCATTAAAGTCAAGGAGATTGAAGCGGAATTCACTAAAAAGAAAGCTACAGGCGCGAACCCCGAAAGGCACGCTGCTCCGCATTTTTTTGTACTCTTTGCGACATGATTATGCTAGAGGAAAATCGATGCTCGAGCATCAAATAAAGAATCTGACAACAAGAATACGAAGGAGACAACGCATGATTAGAAAGACATCATCAAAGGGAATTGGTTTACGCTTACTGGTCATTTTCATTATCGGTTTTATTGCGCCGGCATTGTCAAACAGCCAGGGCCTTGCGGCCAAACCGGCTCAGGACGACATTCTGGTCCGCTGGGGCGATCAGGTCATCACCAAAGAAGACGTGGAAATTCGCATAAAGGCCCTGCCCCCGGAGATACAGGAGGCCCTGAAAGATCCCCAGCAGAAAAGACAGTATCTGGAAAGTCTGGTCCAGATTACCGTAACCGGCGCGGAAGCCAAGGCACAGAAGCTTCATAAAAAGAAAAAAGTCGCTATCAACATCGACGATACGATAAATTCCATTTTGCTTCAGGAATACATGACTGAAAAAATTAAGCAACTCAAACCACCGACGGAGGAGGAAGCCAAGGCATTTTTTGAACAAAACAAAAACGAGTACCTAACGCCGGTTTTCATCCGCGCCCGCCACATCCTCATTGAGGCCAAGCCGGACAGCAAGCCTGCGGATGTCGCCAAAGCCGAGGCCAAGGCCAAACAGGCGTATGACGAAGTGGCCGCCGGAGGCGACTTCGGGAAACTGGCCGAAAAATATTCCGACGACACGGATACAAAAACAAAAGGCGGAGACCTGGGATTATTTCAGGCTGAACAAATGGTCCCCGAATTTTCCAAGCCGGTATTCACCATGAAAAAAGGCGAATTGAGCAAACCCTTCCGCACACCGTTTGGCTTCCATATCGTAAAAATTGATGATCTGATACCGTCCAAGCAAATGGAATTCAAAGAAGTCAAAGACGATGTGATCACGAGAGTGGATAATCAAAACCGCGACAAAGTCGTCTACGGCGAGTTCGACCGGCTGAAGAAGAAATACAAAGTCAAAATCGTTGAATCGACGAAAGAGAAGTAGGATACCCAGGCGATAGCTTATGGGCGATAGGCTATCGGCGATCCCCTTGCTAAGGCATGAAGTTTTTCAGATAAGATAAAAAAAGCCCGGTGGGGATGATATCCCTGCCGGGCTTTTTTTAGGTTCAAATGCCAACTACCGGTTAAAAATACTCTGCCTCTTTGAAAGGGGTTCCCCTGCCGTCCTTTTCGGAAAGGATAGGTTGATCCGGGAGCGGCCAGGCAATGGCCAGATCGGGATCGTTCCACAGAATCGTGCGTTCGAACTGCGGCGCCCAGTAGTCCGTCGTTTTGTAGAGGACATCGGCGGCATCGGAGAGCACCGCAAACCCATGCGCAAACCCTTCCGGTATCCACATCTGGCGACGGTTTTCACAGGAGAGTTCCATCCCCACCCACTTTCCGAAAAAAGAAGAGGTCCGGCGCAGATCAACCGCCACATCAAATATTTTTCCCTCAATCACGCGCACCAGCTTGCCCTGCGGCTGCCGGATCTGGTAATGCAAGCCGCGTAAAACAGATTTTTCGGAGTGGGACTGATTGTCCTGCACAAAGGTCGTTTCCAATCCGGTTTTCTCTCGCCAGACTTTTTGATTAAAGCTTTCAAAGAAAAATCCGCGCGCATCGCCAAAGACCTGCGGCTCGATGACAAAAACATCGGGAAGGGCGGTTTTAACGATATTCATGGAAGGTCTTCTCTTTCACAATTCTTTCCAGATAGTCCCGGTAAGTCGATTTGGGCGTTTCTTCAATCACCTGCTGCATCTTCTTTTTGTCCACAAAATGCAGGCGAAAAGCGATTTCTTCCAGACAGGCAATTTTCAGACCTTGACGCGCTTCCAGCGTGCCGATGAAATGGCTGGCTTCCAGAAGGCTTGTGTGCGTGCCGGTATCCAGCCAGGCAATGCCGCGTCCCAGAGGGACCACATGCAATTTGCCGCGCCGGAGGTATTCCATGTTGACATCGGTGATTTCCAGCTCGCCCCGGGCCGAGGGTTTCATGGTTTTGGCAATTTGTGTAATGTTTTTGTCAAAAAGATATAATCCGGGCACGGCGTAATTGGATTTGGGTTTTGCCGGTTTCTCTTCAATGCTGACGGCTTTGCCTTCCGCGTCAAACGCGACAACGCCATAGCGTTCCGGGTCGTTGACATAATAGCCGAAGATGACTGCGCCGTCTGTAAACTCCTGCATGATTTTATTGAGATCCATCTTGCCGTAAAAGATGTTGTCGCCTAAGATCAGACTGACCGCCTGGCCCGCGATAAAATCTTCACCCACCAGAAACGCCTGGGCAATGCCCTTGGGTTCGGGCTGAACCTTATAGGATAGTTTGATCCCCCAGCGGCTGCCGTCGCCCAGCAGGGCTTCAAAACGCGGCGTGTCCTGCGGCGTGGAGATAATCAGGATGTCTTGTATCCCCGCTGTCATGAGCGTGGCCAGCGGATAGTAAATCATGGGTTTATCGTAAACCGGCTGCAGTTGTTTGCTGGCAACCAGGGTCAGGGGATAAAGACGGCTTCCCGCCCCTCCGGCCAGAACAATGCCTTTTTTGATGCCTGTCATAGGTTACCTCTTTCCGTACATTTTTTCATAATATTCCCGGTAGCTGCCGTCCGTTACGGAGGCGATCCAGGCTTTATTGTCCAGATACCATTCGATGGTTTTTTTCATGCCGTCGGTGAAGTTGACCTTCGGCGTCCAGCCGAGCTCCGTGCGGATCTTCGTGGCATCAATGGCGTAGCGGCGATCATGTCCGGCCCGGTCTTTAACATAGGCGATGAGCGATCTTCTGTTTTTAGTCCCATGCAGCAGACCGGTTTTTTCATCCAGGATGTCGCAGATGGTGTGGACGACTTCAATGTTCTGTTTTTCGCTGTTGCCGCCGATGTTGTAGGTCTCGCCGAGTTTGCCCTTTTGCAAAACAGTGAGAATGGCTTCGCAGTGATCGATCACATAAAGCCAGTCGCGGACATTTTTGCCGTCGCCATAGACCGGCAGGGTTTTCCCCTGAAGGGCGTTGTTGATGATAAGCGGAATGAGTTTTTCCGGAAACTGGTAAGGGCCATAGTTGTTGGAGCAATTGGTGATCAGCGTGGGCAGTCCGTAGGTATGGAAATAGGCGCTGACAAGGTGATCGGACGATGCTTTGCTTGCGGAATAGGGCGACCGGGGATCATAAGGCGTGGTTTCCTGAAATGCGCCTGTGTCTCCCAGGGATCCATAGACTTCATCCGTGCTTACATGCAAGAAACGGCAGTCTTTTTTTGAGGCATCCGCAGGCGCTTTAAGCCAGGCAACACGCGCCGCTTCCAACAGGGTGAACGTGCCGAATATATTGGTGCGGACGAATTCGGCAGGGCCCGTGATGCTGCGATCCACGTGGGATTCGGCGGCAAAGTGGATGACCGTGTCGATCCGTTCTTCCGCAAATATTTCGGCAACCCGCTCGGTATCGCAGATATCGCCTTTCACAAAACGATACCGGGGATTATTTTCTATGTCCGTCAGATTGCCGGGATTTCCGGCATACGTCAGTTTATCCAGATTGACAATGCGGTAATCAGAATAGTGTTGCAGGATGTGGCGGATAAAGTTCGAGCCGATAAAACCGCAGCCGCCGGTTATTAAAACATGGTTCACCATGGATCTCCTTCGTTTTTCTATAAAACGCCATCATTTTCCTGGGGTGTAAATTCAGGAACAATTTCATTTAGTTTTTTCTTGATGCCTTTGGCGTCGTGACGCGCCGCGATTTTCGTCAGCTCGTCGATTTCCCGATAGAGATGCCTGCGGGCATCCTGAACGTCTTTCGCGCCGTTGTAAATGCCGTTGGCGCGCAGCACCATGACTTTCTCGTGGCCCGTGGGCAGAATATCTTCACCGATTGTAATCAGTTCCTCGTAGAGCTTTTCCCCGTCACGCAAGCCGGTATAAACAATTTTAATATCGACATCCGGCTCCTTGCCGGACAGGCGGATCAGGTCGCGAGCCATGTCGGAGATTTTGACGGGTGTTCCCATTCTGAGGATAAATATTTCGCCGCCCTCGCCCATCGTTCCGGCCTGCAAAATCATCTGCGAGGCTTCCGGAATGGTCATGAAAAAGCGGTTCACGTCCGGATGCGTCACCGTCACCGGACCACCCTGCTCAATCTGACGGCGGAACAGGGGTATCACGGAACCGGACGACCCTACAACATTGCCGAATCGTACAGCCATTAATTTTGTTCCGTTGCCCTGCTGGCACTGCATGATCAATTCCGTCACGCGTTTGCTTGCGCCCATGACGTTGGTCGGGCGAACGGCCTTGTCGGTGGAAACCAGAACAAAGCGATCAGCATGATGCTTAACAGCCATCTCCATCGCCACGCGGCTGCCAACGATATTATTGAAAACAGCCTGCCAGGGATTTTTCTCCAGCATAGGCACATGCTTGTAGGCCGCCGCATGAAAAACAACTTCGGGTTTGTATTTTTCGAAAATATTGTTCATCAGCACTTCATCCTGCACCTGTCCCAGAACGGCTTCGCAGTGACGATAGTAATTTTCGTTTTGCAGTTCCATCTGGATATTGAACAAATTGGCTTCGCCGGCATCCAGGAGAATAACATTGCGGGGTTGATATTTAACGACCTGCCGGCACAGTTCCGACCCGATGGAACCGCCGCAGCCGGTAATCAAAATGGTTTTACCGTCCAGATAATTGCGGATGCCTTTGATGTTCAGATGTACGGGTGGGCGTCCCAGTAAATCCTCATAGCTGATGTCCCGGAGAAACTTCACACTGACCCGGCCGTCAATGAGCTCTCCAATACCGGGCAGGATTTTATACGCGATATTGCATTTCTGGCACGCCTCGGCGATGTGACGGATTTGGTCGCCGCTTCCGGACGGAACGGCAATTAGGATTTGCTGGATTTTTTCCCGCTTTAATACGTCCGGAAGCCTTTCAACCGTGCCCAGAACACGAATCCCATGAATGGTCCGTCCTTGTTTTTCCGGATCGTCATCAATAAATCCCGCCACATCGTAGTGCAGGGCAAGGTTATCCATAATCTCGCGCAATATCTTTTCACCGGCCTGGCCGGCGCCGACAATCAGCACTTTGGTCAGATGAACATCCGGCGATAAATAAGCATTGTTCATCGGATTCACGCGAGCCGCAAAAAAGGACCGAATCACCATGCGGACACCGCCGGTCAAAATGAAAGTCAGAATGCCGTCGGCAACAAACACCGCGCGCGAATATCCCTCAAATTTATTGGTTGCCAGCATGATCACCATAATGAGCACCGTGGAAATGAGGCAGGCTCTGGCCAGAAGCCAGAAGTCGCGCACGCTGGTGTAACGCCACATACCGCGGTACAGACCGACGGAAAGAAAAATGATGAATTTTAAAGGAACCATCCATAAAAGAAGGTCATAAACTTGCTCAAGGTTGATGGCATCAAATGCAAACTCAAACCGGACAAGATAGGCCAGGCAAAGCGCCAAAATGAAAAGTACGCCATCCGTCACAATCATTAAATAGAATTTCGGATTCCTAAGTTGCGGATTCATGGACATTGTATTTTAAATTCCTTTTATTCGAAAGACGCCGAAGACAGTTTTGCATAATATTTTTACATCAAAAAATAAAGAACGATTTACAAGATAGTATTCATCATACAATACTTTCTGTAAAATAGGAATACTGTCCCTGCCGTTGATTTGCGCCCAGCCGGTAATGCCCGGCTGAAGACCGGATACTTTTTTTCCCGTTCTGAGGCCAATTAAATCATCCTGATTAAACAATGCGGGCCTTGGACCGACCAGACTCATGTCACCCTTTATAACACTCCAGAGTTGAGGCAATTCGTCCAGACTGTAAAGGCGCAGGAATAACCCAACCGGCGTCAAATATTGATAGGAGTCCTTCAAGAGGTGCGTGGCGATTTCCGGCGTATTGACCTGCATGGTGCGAAATTTAGGCATCTGAAAAATCACATTGTGCCGACCCACCCGATCAGACCAGTATAAAGCAGGCCCAGGTGACGTAAATTTGACCGCCAAAGCAATCCCTAAAAGGGGGATCGCAAATATCAACAAAAGCGGCAGGCTTAGAAATAAATCAAAAATGCGCTTCATGATTCTTGTCATCTCATTATAGACGGGAGCAACAATCGAATCGTCGCGTAAATTCAGACGATTTCACAAGGATTTCTTGTATGGCGGCAAATCCTTTGAGTCAAGCAGAAATTTCCCGGGAGAATAATTCAAATCCCGAGCTGCATCGGTATGGTCAAACACCAGATCAACATTCATCCGCTCGGCCATTTGCAGAGTCCAATGCCGGTAGCGGGGGGACAAACGAAGCAGGGCCGACACCATCCGAAAAAGCCACAACGGCGCGCCAATATATCTTGGACGGCGGCCAAGGGCGATAAACAGGCGATAAATCATTTCCCGATAACTAAGCGTCTCGCCGCCGGAAAGATTATAGGCGCGATTGATAACATCGGTTTTTTCAACAGCGGCAAGACAGGCTGCCGCAACATCTTCTGCATGAACAGGCTGGCGCAGTCCTTTGGCCTGCCCCAACAGGGGAAAGAACCGCAGACGGCGAATCATGCGGGCGATTTCGGAAATATTCTTGTCTCGCCCCAAACCGTAAATCAACGTGGGACGAAGAATGACCCAATCAATCCCTGCACCCTTTGCCCAAGTCTGCAAACGTTCTTCGGCATCCGTCAACCGAAGCGCCGTCATCTTTTCCTCGAAGTCGGGTGAGTCGTTCTTGGTAAAACGGCTTGTGGAGGACAATGCAATCACTCGGTGCGCGCCGTGCTTTTCCAGCATCGAAAAGTAAGCCGGCAAAACCCAAAGGGATGCCACACAAATCCAGAAATCAATTTTTTCACTTCCACTTGCAGGATCGGCGTGAATATCAAAAGTTTTTGGAAGCTGCGTCCATTGGATACCCGGATCATCGCTGCTTATTTTGCGACGGGAAAACGCCCGAACCCGCCACCCGTTTTTCCGAAGCAGCTTGAGCAGACACCCCCCGACCAGACTCGTCGCGCCGAGAATGCCAATCGTTTTGTTATCCATGCGGAACACCCAAATCTCACGGTCCGACTAAAATAATTTTATGGCCAATAGATAAAAAATCCAAACGTTAAGATCCAGCCGGCAAGACACATCTGAATGAAAATATCTTTGCGCAGGATCTCTGTCGGATCGCCGCTTCGTTTACCCAGCGTGACTACCTGAAGGTAACGCATCATTCCGGCAATAACAAAAAAAGACGTCAGGTATAAATGATCCGTTCCGAATTTTTCAACAACCCGGGCAGACAGTGTATACATGATATAAGAGACAATAATAATGGATGCCATCGCCACCATGCTGCCGTCTATGAAGGTCAGATTATATCCATCAATCGATTGTCTGGATGATTCGCCGCCGGCATGATGCAACAACACATCTTCCCGTCTTTTCCCCAAAGCCAGAAACAAAGCCAGCAAAAAAGTCATAATCACAATCCAGGGTGACATTCTGACTCCGGTGACCGCGCCGCCCGCAAAGATGCGAATGACGAAACCGGCTGAGATAATAAAGATATCAATGATGGCAACGTGTTTAAGCTTAAGTGTGTAGGTGACATTCAGACCGATGTACAGAAGGGCGAGATAAAACAGAGTGTGATCCAGCAGCAACGATCCGCAAAGCCCGATGGCCAGGAAAATGACGGCAAAGATAAGTGCCGTCCTTGCTGGTATCGTCCCGGCGGCAAGCGGTCTTGCTTTTTTATGAGGATGAAGCTTATCCGCCTCACGATCAAAATAATCATTAAAAATATAAACGCCGCCCGCCAGAACGCAAAACAATACAAAAGCCAGACCTGCTTTTGCCAAAAGGACGGGCTGATGCATCTGATGCGCAAAAAAAAGCGGCAGGAAAATGAATAAGTTTTTGATCCAATGCCACGGTCGAATCAGGAGAACGATATTACGCAACATGACCCCTCTGCCGGAACTCATATTGTCACCATAACCTCATTGCTTTGCTTTTTCAAAAAAACGGCTTGGCCATTTTCAGAATCCCCTGTTTCCAGGGAACGCGATGCGATACGCCCGACTGTCCATGAATATTGTCGATATTTTGAAAATACCATTGATAATTGCGAATCAATGTGTCCTTATTCGAATGCCTCGGCAAAAAACCAAGTTTCTTTTGGGCCTTTTCGATGGAGACAAAAGAATCTTTCGATGCGGTTTCATAAACCCATTGATAAAGAGGAGACAGTTTCAGGAATTCAAGAATTTTCAAGGCCAGAATCACCGGTGCGGCAGGAAAAGGAATGATCTTTTTGCCGAAACCCGCAACATCCAGTACCGCCTGGTAATCTTCGCGCATGGTGGTATATTCGCTTGCCCCAATGTTGAATGTGTCATTAACGGAAACTTCATCCAGCGTCATACATAGCCAGATGGACTCGCATAAGTCTTCCACATCCAGCAGTTGATAGCGGTTATTTCCGCTGCCGATCATGGGAAAATTCTTGCCGTCTTTCGCCCAATCATAAAAAAGGGCAAAAACCCCCAGACGTTCAGGCCCGACAAATGATTTGGGACGAAGGATGGGAACAATCATGCCCTTTTTGCGGTATTCCAGACAAACTTCCTCGGCCAGAATTTTCGCCCGACCATAAGCGCCGACGCCTTCGAGCCTGTCATCTTCGCACAGAGGATGATGATCGGGAATTCCGTAAACAGCGGTCGAGGATATATGCACAAACCTTTTCACGGCTGTCTTTTGCGCAGCTTCGAGCAAATTTCTTGTCCCATCCACATCGGTGGTCATAATGTCCTCAGCCGTATAGAGGGGCAGCGCGGCGGCTGTATGGATGACCCAATCGATACCTTGCATAGCCTGGCAAACAATATTCTTATCGCGGATATCGCCCCGGATAAACGTCACCTTGTCTTTTACGTCAGGGTAATTGAATTCGGCAATATCCAATGCGGTAACGACTGTCATTCCTTTCTTCATAAGATAACGAACCATGTTGATTCCCAGAAAACCGGACCCGCCGGTGATTAATATTCGACTCGGATCATTCTTCATGCTCACTCCGATAATCTTCCCTCTTCCGCCCGTATTTTCCGGCGAAGCTCATGTTCAATCAGTCTCTGGGCATGTCGATCTTTCGTATGTAAGAACTGCGGATAGGTCCAATCGAAAAGATATTCCGGATAGTCATCCACATTGGGATTGACATTCCACAGCGCGGTATTCCAGTTATACATCCCCTGTGCAGTGTTCACACCAATAGCAAACACGACTGTCGCAACCAAAATGAATTTTTGAATTTTTTGCTTCGCCGCAATCAGTTGTTTTAAATAAAGCAAAAATACAACGTAGAAGGCCGGCAGCACGTCGTACAACAGTCGGGCGCCGAAGGAGTGCCCCGCCCACCAATGTTCGAAACGGGCAATGACGACGATATGAATAACCGGCCAGGCCAACAAAAGCAGCACAAGCCGATTCTCGGTTTGTTTCTTCCAAATCCACGGCAGGGCGCATAAAGAAAGAATTAAAAACGGCGAATAGACCAGAAGTCCCCGCGCCGGGCTGAATATATTTCCATACAAAGCCGTCCAGAAATGCTGGGCGGCAAAGCGCTTCTGCATATAAAAATCCGGCAACAGCTGATGAAATTCGCCCCATGAAAACGCAACAAACAAGCCAAGCAAAATGACTTCGAAAGCGGTTGCCTTCAAAGCCAGATGCTTATCCTGCAACCACAGGTAGATCAGCAAGACAGGCGAAAGGAGCGACAGCGTCGGGCGACAAAAATAAGCCGAAAAAAGACAAAACCCGATTAAGAGCGCTTTAACGTTTTGCGGCGCACTCCTTAGTCCCAGCACAAGATAGACGGCTACTAAAACAAACAGCACGGCGAGATTGTGCGACCATAAGGCCGTCCCGCCCACACTGGCAAAGGATGTGCCGAACCAGAATGCGGCGGCGGCAAAAACGCTCAAATAAGGCTGAAGAAACAGACGTGCGATTAAAAACAAAAAAATAAAAGAGGCAACTCCGATCAGGACGGCAAGGACGATTTGCATGTCGGCATCATGCTTGACCATGCTGATACCAAGGCAATTGGCGACATAGACCAGCGGGGCGGCAAACACAGATGTGCCGAGCGGAAAGTAGTAATAGGCGTGACCGTTTTTTTCGTGGATGCGATAATCTTTGGGCAATACGGCTTTGTAAGCGTTGAGCTTGATGGTACCGTGCTTAATGATGGCTTCGCTGACCAGCAGCGTGCCTTGCGGATCTGTTCCGGTGTATCTGACCTGCGCAAACAGAATGAAAAGCATCACCAGTAAAGCGACGGCAAATACAGGAACTTTATTATTGATAAATAGTCGGTTCAATGCAACCTTGATTGCCTGGGGCAATGTCACTTGCGTCCCGCCAACTCGGCTTCAACCATCATCCGAACAACATCTTTCATAAAGATTGTCGCCTTCCAGCCCAGTTCTTTTTCCGCCAGGCTCGCATCGGCCACCGAAACGCTGATGTCGGTCGGTCTTTCAAAATCAGATGAATACCGAACATGGCGATCCATTTCTAAATTCAATACCGAAAAGGTTTCTTGTATGAAATTACGAAGTGAAGCTGTTTGTCCGGTCGCCACGACATAATCCTGCGGCTGATCCTGCTGCAACATTCGCCACATCGCGTCCACATATTCCGGCGCCCAGCCCCAATCTCTCCGAATGGTAATATTTCCCAGATTCAGGTTTTCATCGCTGCCACCCGCGATCCGGCAGGCCGTCTGAACAATTTTACTGGTGACAAAACGAGCGGGGCGAAGGGGTGATTCATGATTAAAAAGAATGCCGGAACAGGCATACATGTTATAGGCTTCCCGATAGTTGGCGACCTGCCAGAAAGCGGCTGACTTGGCGACGGCGTATGGGCTTCGGGGATGAAACGGCGTGGTTTCATGGGCAGGTTCTCCGTTGGTGTTTCCGAAGCATTCACTGGACGAGGCGTTATACAACCGGGCAGGCATCTCCAGAAAGCGCATGGCTTCTAATAGATTCAGCGTCGCCACACAGACACTCTCAAATGTTTCCACGGGCTGTTCAAAAGAAAGCCCGACGGAGCTTTGACCGGCCAGATTGTAGATTTCATCAGGTGCATATTTTTTTAAGACCTGCAAAACGCTCCGGAAATCATTGAGCGACACGGACTCGATGGTTAGCTTATCGCGGATGCCCATCCTCTGTAAATTCGAAAAGGACGACAGCATGGCGTCCCGGGAGGTGCCGATAACCGCGTAACCTTTCTTCAACAGCAAATCGGCCAGATAAGCGCCATCCTGACCGGAGATGCCAATAATCAATGCTTTTTTCATGAACATGATTTCCTCCCTCTTTTGCCAGTAGTAATTCAAGGAATTATAAAGATATGTACCGTGAAGTCATTAGTAGCCCACCAGATGAACTGAATAGCGTCCGGCGATTTTTTTTATGGCCAATATCAAAAGAACGCTGATGGATACGCCGGTAAACCAGGCAATGAAAGCATACCAAAAAGAATAGTCCGCCGCTATTTCCGGGTAAACAAGCTGACAGCTTCGGACGATGGGGAAATGCAACAAGTAGATTCCAAATGAACAATTACTAAAAAACTGAATCGTCTTTTGAAATTTTATGGTTTTGATTCCGATCAGTAGTAAAAGAGCGATGAATAGATAAATATGCAACTGCGTCAGCAAGAGAGATGGGACGAAACTACCGCCATGCATTCCGGCAAATAAAAAATTCACGATATCGAACATTAGGATGGTGATCATGATCAGCAACAGACGGCTCTTCACCATAGATATTATTTGTGTACGGTAAAGGCAATACACCCAACCGGATAGATACGAAAATAAGTGAAAATACGGATGGCGAAACAATACGAGCAGCGAATGACCTTGAAAGACAACTTTTTCGACAAAAAACAGGAGCAAAAGAAATGAAGCACCCCACATGACCAGAACCCACATCGCGTCGATACGCCTTAACAAAAGCGAAAACAGATAGAGATAGAACAGAACAAATACGAAATAATAAATGCCCAGCGTGTTTCCAAAAGCAAGGTTGAATAACAACTGCTGCGCGTCAAGATCCGCCAAACTGACAGACAAGCCGGGCACATTCAGAAATTGGATACAAAAAGAACAAAAAATATAGGGGGGCAAAATACGGATTAATTTTTTCTGGATGATCTGACTTGTAGAAAGAACGCTTTTATCAAAAAGAAAACCTGCTGCGAAAAAGAGACCGGGAACGGCAAACCTTGTGAAGGCTGAAAAAAAGACCCCCAGAGAATTTGTCACAGTAAAAGAGGTGGATATTGAATGGATATAAACGACTGTGAAAATGCAGAAACATTTCAACACATCTATTTCAGGGAATCGCTGCTTGTCCCCGGAAGCTTCCTGGGTCAATATTGCTGTCATTCTTGATTCTGATAACATAATTGATCCATTGATTTTATTGAAAATGAGGCGCTAAAACTTTGAAACCGTCCAATACACCCGCCCAATCATCTTCATGTAACTTTCGAATTGAAATATCCCAAAGTCTTTCATCCTCGAACACATAAAGAGCCTTCGGATCAAGTTTTCCGGCCAGCAATTCTCTGGTCAGTTTTGATTGCGCATCTTTTACCTTATCTTCGTCAACTCTGGCAAAATAACCCATATTGATTGAAAGATCATTTAATGCCGCATATTCAACTAAAGGGACAAATCCCAAATAATGATTGCCGGGCAAAACATATAAAACCTTATGATAACGCCCGGCGAAATCAGTCCAAAGCGTAGCCTTCAAAGGACTTTCCCACGTTGGCGGATTTGAATAGAAGGCTCTAATCACTGCCAATTGTCCTGATAAGTCATAGATATGAATGGCTAGTATCAATGCGATCAGCACCATAGAAACGCGTCTGGAAATTTTCGAAATCATTATCAAAGAAAATAATATAAGCAGGTAGTATACCGGCCAAAACAGCCGGCCATAGCCTCTAAAAACGGCATACAAAATCTCCATCGGCCTGAACAGCGGATAACTGATTATTTCGTATGCACCTATGTATATTTTATTAGAAAGCGCAATCAATGACAGAGCCGCTATTAAAACAAGCAAAGAATACTTCGTCGCTTTGTTCATGCTTGAAGCCGGCAATCTAAACCCTATAAAAATGGCCAAAAGCAGCAATAAAATGTTGCCAAGGCCTAAGAACATAAAGCCGTCACCCTGAATTAATTTAATCTCCGGGATGATTTGTGACCAGGCCGGCAGGGTTTGAAAAAAACGTTCACCAGGATTAAACAAAGCCAGCACATTCATGCCGGGAAAGACTTGATCAACCTTCGGCGTTGGACCGAGCATGAAATAGCCCCAACCCCACATTACGAATACAACGATTACTACGCCTTGGCCAAAATGTATTAGAGCTTGGCCCGGGTTAACTTTCTTTTGCATAAACTTTTGCATGATGTCGCAACACCATATGGCCGCAACCAGTACCAGCAAATATACATTAATAGAAATAGCCAAAAACAGTAGCAGCAACCAACGCCACGATAAAAATCTGTCAGCAAAAAATATACAAAAGGCAGCCAATATCAGCCAATGCCCCGATAGCGCCAGGTGAATGGTCGTCCGCATCAGAAAAGCAGGCGCAAGAACAAAAAAGCAGGCGCCGATGATTTGAATGAATGCATCCGCAGTAAATAAACTAATCAGCTTATAGGCAAAAAAATATTGCAGCACATAGCACAGCATCAACCAGAAACCAAAATATTGAAACACGTCGCCAAGCCATGGGGAAAATGGTTTAAAAATAATTGCCAATAGCGGTATGGAGTCGGTAAACACGATAGAGCTCGAGATTTCCATTCCTAAGGCCGGGTTTGCGCCGATCGGGAATTGGCTAAGTGGCGTATGCCTGAAGAACTCCCAGCCCAAATAGGACGTTTGCGGATCTTGAAACGCTGCCATAATCCAGTCCGTACTCTGTGGAGGCAGGATATGCAGCCCCCCCATACAGGCAAATATACCAAATCCAATCACCAGCGGAATGATATACAATCTGTAAATTGGATGAGATAGACGCAGTCGATTCATACATTGCTTTATCAAAAGTAACCCCTGGCTTCCCATTGCTATCTTTTTTTCCAAACGCCAAGAACCGATTTACCAACGGTGAAAAATAAAATACGATCCAGTATCATGGATATTCGCACCATGACTCTATCCCAAAAAAAGACCTGAGCTTTGCTTGGCATCGAATTTCGCAGAAATATTTTATTGATTAAAGATGCCAGCAGACCGCAGGAGTCAAGATAACCTATAAAAAGTAACTCCATGTTCGCAGGCACGATGCCCCTTAAATTATTTTTTGAATATCGCCGAAAGTGTCCTATCGTATGGTCAAAGGGCGACATTAAGAAAGGATGCGCAGGCGCAATCAGTATCAGATTACCACCCTCCCGCAATCGCCTGCAGGCATTGTGTAATTCTAATTCGTCTTTTTTGATATGCTCAAGAACATCGACATAGAGGATCGTACTGAATGTCATATCGCCGGGGATGTTATTTATCGTTCCTTTCAAGGGAGTGCAGGAGCCGGGTAATACATTCTGCATCACCTTATGCTCAATTTTTTCGAGCAAAGCGGCGTCCGGCTCCAAACAGTACCATTCAAAGTGATCATCGCAAAAAACCTCTGTTGTCCCGCCGAGACCCGCGCCCACTTCCAACACAGGATTGCTTAAATATTTATTAACCAAGGATTTCAGATAGGCTTTCCAATGAATCGCGCTCTCAAACAGATCCAACTCTGATCCTGCATAACTGTATTGATTATCGTCTTTCAAAATTGATTCCCGTTGATTTGATAAAGGACTTATAATGAAGCGCGGGTATAAATGTCACTTGCATCCTGTACTGCAAAACGAGAAATACTAATATCAATGCCATCAGAAAAGCCTGGATGATTATTGTGAAAAGCCCTATGGCAACATAAGTTGCCCATCCCGGAATGGCCAGATCCGTCAAAAACTTTACCCCTACAACCGTAACTAATCCGCAGAGCCCAAGGACCATCAGACAAAGAGTAAAAATGAGTAGACGCGCCGCAACAACATCCGTACGGACGGATATGGCGCTCAGGCCGTGCAGAATGAGTGAAACCAAATTCATCTTCGAGACACCGGCATAGCGTTTTCCGCGCTTAGTCGGCACGATGGACAAGGGAAAACTGGACCTGCTAATGCCTGCCGAAAAATGGTTCCAAATTTCTGAATGGTGTACCACATTGCCTAGAAGTTTTTTGGGAATCAGGCAGAAGTTCCCAAATGATATCGACACGCCCGTCAAAACCCGATAAAGCGCTTTGTACACAGCGTATCCCAGCTTAAAAAAATTATTCTCTGATCTTTTAACTCGCTTGGCAAAAATGATGTGAGTGGGTTCTTTGACGCTGGAATCTATCAGCAAGGCAATATCTTCCGGCTTATCCTCGCCATCTGCGTCCATGACCATGATGTAATCACTAATCCCTTCCTTCCAGCAATGCGACAGCCCGACCGCGATTGCACGCTGATGTCCTATATTTCTGATCAGGTCAATTTTTTGAATGCGGCTGATATGCCGCCAATCTTCGCCCACATGAAAGTCGGCTGCGGACCCGTCATTGACGACTAAAACTTGCACCTGCAAATGCTGATCGTCAATGACTTCATCAATGCGATGGAGCAACAGAACAATGGATTCTTCATCATTAAATACGGGGATGATTAAGGTTAATATCGGCGTTTTGTTCATCCGTTCACCTCCTCAGGGAAATAGATCAGACCTCTTCCCAATGCAGTCCATCATAGAGCGGCCTGGCCCGATCATAAACCCAGTTCGATATATCATTACAAAAAACTTTTTCCGGTTCGATCTCTGGAAAAACATCAGCCCCCACATCGTTACGCATAAAGACGGCGTTGAATCCATGCCGGTTTGCTCCAATGAGCCGATAGCCTTTTTCCCTGGCTAGTTTCACAAAAGCAGGCAAAGAGGCGCCCGCGTACCAGGCCCACCCATATCGGGGATCACGCAGATCCTGTAATGTAAAGTCGGGACGATAAGGTACGGTCACAGATGCCGTGCAGCGCCAGACGCACTGGATTTCAACCATCACAACCCTCGGCATCGTCACATCGATGGCTTTCCATAGCCAGTAATCAACGCCGTCCACATCGATCGACAGAAAATCAATCTCCCCTTTAAAACCATTCTTTTTAATGATGTCGTTTACATTTTCCGCCGTAATCCAGTCATTGACAACAACAGGCGGAAGGAGAAACGTATCCGGGTGCTTGGCATAATAAGCTCTAGCAAAATCAGCCTTTGCTTTATCGCCTTCCACCATCAAACCATGCCATCCGTGATTGATAACCAGATTAGCCGTATTGCACTCCTTGCCGTTTCCCGCACAGATTTCGACAGCCTTTTTATTGGTTGTTCCCACCAGAGAAAAAATATTCCACAAAATTCCGTCTTCACCATTTTGGGAATGATTTCGAAATTGCACTTCTTCAAACGGAAGCAAAAGGCCTCTCTCGAAAAGTTCGCGATATTTCAGGGCCAGAAGAATTTGAGTTCCCTTATCGACGTAACCCGACACATGCCCCAAAGTATGGTTCACTGGATCCGTACAAGAATCTTTTCCCAGCAGAGCATCCAGTTTATGATTGAGGTCGGAGTTGTTTAAAAATTTATTAATGAGGAGTTGGAGCCGTATCTTAACGTTCATCATCCTTTCTCTCTTTCCCGACAGGCCTGTGTATTTTCAGCAATATGAGATACAATTCTGGTCAAAAACTGTTTGGCGGAATCTTCCCATGTCAACCAAGACCAATCCTTCAATATTCTTGCCGCCGGGAACTTTCCACTGTCTTCGTACTGCCGGATCAGCGTCGCCAGCGTTTCCGGTTTCTCCAGTTCAAAGTAAGCGATATAATCCCCGCCAACTTCGCGAAAGACAGGAATATCACTGGCCATCGCAGGCAGGCCGCGCTGCATCGCCTCCACAAGCGGCAGGCCGAATCCCTCTACGTAGGCGGGAAAAACAAGGCTGCGCGATTTCCGGTAGCAGTATTCAAGTTCCGTATCACTCAGGTCGTTAAACATGAACAAACGCCGGTTGTATTCGGCATGCGTCTGAACCCGTTCAATCAGCCCCTGGCATTTCCAACCCACTTTGCCCACAAAACAGAGCCTTGCATCCACACCCGACTGCCATAAAAGCTCAAATGCATCGATCAGATACACGTGATTTTTTCTCGGCTCAACGGTTCCGACCATCAGATAGACCGGACAGCCGTTATCAAAGGTTTGTTTAACTTTTTCGCGAATCGGGCCGTTGATTTTGGCCAGATCCAACTCGCTTCCCAGATGAAAATAATCAAACCATTGACGATCCGTTGAGCCTTTCGCCGATCCGCGGCGGACGTAGTCGTGCGCCTGATCCCGGCTTGCTTTTGATATGGCGATGAATCCGTCGGCGGTCTGACTGATCCACTTAAACCAGCGCTCAAAAACTATGACCAATCCCTCATCACAAAACCGGGGATGGGTAAGCGGAATAAGATCATAGATCACGGACACAACGGCAACGCCCTGAGCCTTCAGATTCTCAACTTGTAAAAAACAGTCCGAGTGCCAGGAGGAATCCAGCAAAACCAAAACATCACCCGGTAGCGCCGTCAATTCTACAATACGTTTGTCTATCTCACCGCTGCGGCCCAAACGGGAAATAAATAAAATAGAGACATGAAAAAAAACATCACCGATTTTATATGACACATAAAGTCCGCGTCGTATGTTCAGCGACGAGCAAAACGGTCGCCTCTTTTCGATGAGAGGATAATATAGCCAGTACCGCTCCCTGATCCGGACTAGCTTCGCCTGAATGCGGTTAATGAGATACATGGTGTAATTGTCCGGCGATAGCCGTTTTACTTCATAAATTTTATGATTTTTCAAAATGACGGGAATCGCATCGGCAATTTTTTTCATCTTGCCTAATTTTGAAGCAATATTTCGCACAACACGCTGAATTCCGGAATTGTCTCGAGGATGATCGTAGACATACGTGCATTCGACCAGCAATCTCATGGTTTTGGAACCTCATCTCTCTAACGTTTTGAAAACGACAGACTAACGGAGCCCCCACCGGCTCACATAGCTTTTCGCTAATTCTCTACCTCTAAGTCGAAATTTCAACTCGATGATTTGGTATGTTATCTCGGAAGCAAATAGAATAATTATAAGGGAAAAAATGACAATAGTGATATTAATCAGCATTTTATCAACTTCCGAAAATGGCATATCCCCAAAAAGCACAGACCATAAATACCTGACCATACCATAAATAATCAGGTGAATTATATACAGGGAATATGATCTTGAACCCATGTACAGCATCAATCTTCGATAGGGAAGCCAGGTTCCGAAACTTTTTTCAGTCCGGGCGGCGAGGAAAACCAAAGCAGCCGAAATTGCCGCAACCAAACTTACACCGTACGGTTTTGCCTGACTGCCCAGCCCCTGTACGCAGGATGCTACAAATGGCAACAAAAAAATTAGCAAGACGGAACATATCAAAGCAAGGGTTTCTTTTTTCAGGAATCCGCCGATTGCCGGTATGCCCTCTTTTGTTAAAGGAAGGAGTGCCAGCAAAATGCCCCAACAAAAACCATCTATGCGAAAGAACCAACCGTAACTCCAAACTGGCCTCAACCAAAAAAACTGCACGCCAATTAAAAGCACCAGCAACCCGATTAACAAACTTTTTTTCAAGAAAACAAATATAAAGGGAAAAACAATATAAAATTGTTCTTCGAGAGACAAACTCCAATAATGCACACATAAATAATATAAAATATTACCGCAGTCGGCATTTGCATGATTGGCAAAACAATACGCCGCATAAACATTAAAAAGATTGGTAAAGGATGCTGCAATAGGAATCAAATTTCTTAATTGAAGACGATGACTATCCCATAATTCTCCAATAGCCCAATAATATAGCATCACCACCAAAAGCCATAAAAACGCCGCAGGGAGCAATCTGAATATTCTTTTTATCCAGAATGCAATCACTATGGATAGTCTGGTTGCGTTGCTAGAGGAAAAAGAATGAGTAAGCGACTTGGTAATTACAAAACCCGAAATCACAAAAAAGAGATCAACCCCTATGGAAAAATCAAAATGAGTAGCCAGCCAGGAGAATGATGCGGACGGAAAAACCAATACAAAACCTAAATGCGTAACCATAGTGAATATAATCGCGATAGCCCGCAATATTTCAATATTCTCATTTTTAGTGCCATTGATTTGTGTATACTGCATACCAGCACAGGTCAGATTAGTCATGTCCTTGCGATCCAATTGTTAATCGCATTCGAAAAGTTATGCGGTGAGGTTTCCCGTGATGAAACTGGACGACACACAAAGAGTGACTATGTAACGCAATCATTTTAACGTATTCCATATAATTCGCATTTTTTTCTCCATCCACCGTAACGATGCAGTCCATCGCCACGCGCGGCTGCTATAAACGGCGTTTAGAACAGCGTCTACCTGCCGAGCCTTTGCTTGTGCCTGTTGCGCATTTGTTTCCGCCCTCACTTGAGCTGCCAACACAAAGTCATCAAAAATATTGGGCGGGTAATGCAATGAAGACAGAAGTTCGGAATGCTCCGCTGCTACATAAAAGCGGTTAAGGCCGTCCGCGTAAGCAAAAAGATAGTTGGCGGAAAGAAGGATGGGTTCCCATGTTGCGTATAATTCCACTTGAGATAGTGGCAGCGTTGCTTCCACTACCACAATCCATGGACGATTTTTTGTCCAGTTGTTACCACGCAGAACGGCTTCTTCCGTGCCCTCAACATCCACTTTCAGGAAATGCACATTTTGCCCGGTTGGCACATACTGAAGCCATAAGTTATTCAGTGTTGTTACTTTTACTGGTGCTTCCTTACATTTCAGGCACGACCCGGCCTTATTGTATTGATCCGCAACGGCATTATTCAGGGTAGATAGCCCGGCGCCTTCCAGGAAGTTCATCACCTGACACCCTTCAGCATCACCGACAGCCAGACACAGGTTTCGGTCGCGGGGTCGGCGCTCTTGTAATTGCCGATGTAACTCCGGATCGGGTTCAATATTGACACCCTCCCAACCGCTATCGTAAAAGGCCAGAGTGACTGACTGCTCATCAGGAAAGGCAGCGCCTGCATCAATATAAAAACCATGTTCAATATGTTTGAGCGCCCGCCAGAGCATTACATCTTCGAAGTTTTGAGCGTAGGAAATAAAACGCATTGTTGTAAAACTCCTATCTCGGGATCAAGCCATATACAGCCGGTAAAGCAAGCCTTGCTTGTTGTAGTGAAAGCTAAAAAAGCGCAGGGCATTCTGGAGAACAAATCCTCGTCGTTTTGCACATCCGACACACACATCACTTTGTCGCGTCTTTTGGATAATCATGCGGCACGATGAGAAAATTATTGCCTGAAATAACTTTTTCAAATCGATAGTGAATGGAACGGACAAAATCGACATAATCCTGGAAATTTAAACCAAGCTCGCCTTCAAATAAATATTCATATTCGAAAATAATTGGCATTCTATTTTTCGCAATGGTTTTCTCCGCTCCTTTTAACGCCAGCAAATCCCCCCCCTGGACATCGATTTTCATAAAACTAATGGGAACCATTAAATCGAGATCATCAATGGTACTGGTTTTAACAAATCTCTCCCCGACTTTAGCATTCGTGTAGTCTATGCCGTATGAGCCGTAAGAGTCAAAGCGTTCAAAATCCTGAATCGGAAAGCGCAGCATTTCGCCACTGGTGTCATGCACCGCACCAAAATGAGCAACAATATTCGCGCAGTGATTCGCAGCAATATTTTTACTTAATATTTGAAACACAAAGTCATCGGCCTCAAATGCGTGGATCACACCTGCATCACCCACCAAACGCGAAAATAAGACTGCCATTTGACCAAAATTAGAACCAACGTCCAAAACAGCAGTCCCAGGTTTTATGTGCCGCTTTGCCGTCTCATAGATGGGCTCGTCAAAAATTCCTCCCCTGATGATGGCGTTGGCAATGACATCCTGATACGCATCGGCAGGAAGAAAAAACTTTCCGGTGTTTGTGTCGTGAAGTGACAGCCGTTCTGTGCGCTTAGACTTTGGAACGACTTGAATTTGAGGAGTCCTTTTCAATCTGTCTTGAAACTCTTCAGAATTCCATATCGTTTCAAGTAACTTTGCCAGGGAGTTATTCTGGGAATAATGATGTTCAACAACCGCCTGATTTTCCGGGGCGCGATCTAAAAAAACGCGATAGGCATCCTGAATATCTTTTCGTGAAAAATCCTTCATACGACAAATCTATTCTCTTTCTTGGCCCAATGACACAACATCAACCGCCGCAGCCTGATAAATCGAGCCATACACAAGCGACTGGTCAATGGATCGAGTCGATCTAAAGACAATCGCTGCTTCAATAACATCCATATGCACCGCTGAATCTAAATCTTCACCCGCCTCAGCGAAAGAGAGCAACACTGCGTAGTCCCCGGCATTTAAGCGATTATCAAATCCAAAGGTTATTTGCCATCGTCCGGCGTTGGCATCAGCCTGCACTTTTGCATCCCAATTTGTAGCACCGAATATCCAATTTTGATTTTTGTCCTTAATGTGAACGCCAAAACCAATGCGAAGTGGAGTTGGAATGGCTAGACATTCAGCCCATATGCGAATCTTAAATCGACTACCCAACTGTACTGATGATATCTGTGCGTTAGTCTCATCAAGTAGTTCTGCGGCCACAATGCGCCCCCTGCCGTTGCCATGACGGCCGCAACCGCCAGGATCACCGTGGATGAATCTCGGATCAGAACGAAACTCAGTCTCCGTTGAATCGTTCTGAGTGCGTCCGCTCAGCCACAGCAAAGGTCGATCACCGTCAGCATGCTGAACCTCCACCCTGTGCTCTCCCGGAATCACAGAAAACCGCAAAAAAGACAAATGCTCGCCGTGGGTCGCATGCCATTGGCCAAAACCGGCATAGGGTCGGCCTGTCCCATCAATGATGATTTTGGGATCGCTCCAATCACCGCCGCGCAAAAAACACAATTCCAACTCAGTCCCGAAAAATTTAAAAAAAGCTTTTTGTGAATTACATGCGACACGTCCGCGTCCGTAAACACCATTTGTTACCGTCCACCCCCAAGGGGATTCTAAAAACAACCGGTCATCACTTAAATCGATTTCACCGCCCACCTGAACGAGGGGCATCTCAACGCAATCGGAAATTACATTTTTTTTGAGCGCTAAATGAGAAGGCGCCGCAGACATCGCATTCTTCATACGCAAAAACGCATAATACTTGTCGCCAGTCTCCCCGGCACGCCCGTAATATTTTATCTCGCCCGAATCCAGCCAGATTCCTTTTTGACAGAAGCGTTTGACCGTCTCGATATCATGCGTTACTAAAATTATTATGGTTCCTTTATCCGCCAGCGATTTGATTCGGGCCATGCACTTATGAATAAAAGCGCCATCCCCAACAGCAAGCGCCTCGTCAACGATCAAAATATCCGGTTCAACTGCCGTGGCACAGGTAAAAGCTAAGCGGATAAACATACCGGATGAATAGATCTTCATCGGCTGGTCGATAAATGCGCCGATGTCGGCAAAAGCAGCGATAGCATCAAATTTATTGTCTATCTCCGCTCTCGAGAGTCCCATGACTGCACCGTTCATATAGACGTTTTCTCGACCCGTAAATTCAGGGTTGAAGCCGCTGCCGAGTTCCAGAAGCGCCGCGATCCTGCCATTCACGATCACGCTCCCGGTGGTTGGCGCAAGTATTCCGGCAATGATCTGGAGAAGCGTACTTTTACCACAACCGTTCCGACCGATGATGCCAAGGCATTCACCCTTTTTAACTTCGAATGAAACATCTTGAAGCGCCCAAAACTCGCGGGAATACTGCCTGGGAATCTTTCCAACAAGCCTTTGCAAACGGGGGACAACAAATTGTTTGAGCCGATCACGGGGATTATTGTAAATTCGGTAACATTTACCCAGATTGCTGACTCGTATGCCAATGACATCCGCAGATTCGATCCCGGACAAAGCCTCTCCGGGGCAGAGTGGGGCAGCGCTTTGGCACGCCAACTCACCACACCCATTTCGAGCCAGGGGTAAGGTAGGTTTGTTTATGTCAGAGGACATCGGCAAATCCCTTTCTGGTCTTCTGGAACCAGACATAGCCTGCCCATGCTATTATTAAAGCCAGCAGGCTGTAAATACACAACCCTAACCAATCGGGTACATGTCCCCAGATGACGACTTCGCGCGCCTGCTCGATAATGAAGGTCAGCGGGTTGGCCATGATCCAGGGGTGAAATTCTATCGGCAACGCTGTCATCGGGTAAAAGATGGGAGAAAAAAACAACATGACCGTAGTGATAATGTTTGTGGTCTGCCCTAAATCGCGAAGGAATACGCCCAACGATGCCAGCATCCAGGCAACGCCAAGAGTAAAGATAATGAGCGGCAATAACACAAATGGAATGAATATGGCCGTCCAATTCAGATAACCATTAAACAACACAAAAGCAATCATGAGCACAACAAGACTCACAAGGCCGTGGAATAGCGCTGCACCCATAGCAACAGACGGTAAAATATCAAGCGGGAAAACTACTTTTTTAACATAATTTACGTTAGAAGTAATCATTGCCGGCGCGCGGTTAATCACTTCAGCAAAGAGGCCATGGACGATCATACCCACAAACAGCACAATGGCAAACTGCGTTTTTGTCTCATCTGCATTAACGCCCCAGCGTGCCTTGAATACAACTGAAAACACGAAAGTGTACAGGGCCAGCATAAGCAACGGGTTGAAGAATGACCAGGCGATGCCCAGAACGGAGCCCCGATAGCGACCCACGACTTCGCGCTTGGTCATTTCCGCGATGAGTTGGCGGTTGCGCCAGAGACTACGCAGCAAGGACCAAATCGACGTTGGTTGCTCTGCATGAGGATTCAATGACATTCGAGCACCTCTGTATAGTGTATGAGTGTCGTCATATTTTCATCAAACATTCACTGTCGTTCTATCATTTCATGCTTATTGAGGATGATTGGCGCATCCCATATAACAATGATCAGATCTTCACATTCTTGTAATCCGGTTGTTCAAAGCGTTCACAACTTCATGCGTCGGGTTTTCTGGCGATAATCGCCTGGCTTTTAGGCGTGAATTCGTCCAAAACTCGTTTTACTTTATGCCCGTCTTGTGTTTTTAAAAGCAGGTCCCATGTGTTCGTCCAACTCATAAGCAGCGGGTGCCAAGGAGGCTGAGGCTCCTGCTGACAGGCCCAGAAAAACATCCACCACATCGCCCAATAAAAGCCGTAGTCCTTTCGTTGCTCCACAACCAGTCCCGCATCAATCACCAGCCGTTCAAATTCTTCCCGTCCGATAATGCGAACGTGATGTGGTTTCTCGAAATAGTAGGGTTGAGCTATTTCCTTTTGCAGAGTTTCCGCCACTGGATCGGGGATCGTAATCAGATATTGCGCACCCGGCTTTCCCACACGCACCAGCTCCTTTAGCAATACGTGTGGGTCATCGACATGCTCCAGAATCTCCATTGCAATAATTTTTGACGCACTGGCATCCTCCAGTGGCAGAGAACACGCATCGCAGACCAATGCCATGATCGATCTGGCCTTCGTGCCCTCGAGTCTTTTCGACATTGCCGAAACTTTCTGTTCGTCAATATCCGCAAAGATAACCTCGGCGCCCTGCTTGGCGCAAAAATACAAAAATGGACTGTCGCCGCATCCCGCATCCAGCACAACATCTTCAGGTAATATTTTGAATCCTTCAATCAGCTCAGCGGTCTCCTGTTTCAACCAGCCGCTCATCGACGCATCGATCAATCCCGTATCAAACCCTTCAGGGTCAGGCGAGACCATGGAATCAACAAACCGATCCTGTTCAGGCATTTTTGTGCTGCTAAAAAATGATCGCCATATCCGGATCAATTTTGAGGCCATGTGCCTTTTACTTTCTTTAGAAGAATGAATGCCGCCTGCCTTATTTTCGACCCAAAAGATCGCTGGAATCGTATCGCTAACACTGTCACATTCTCCATGATTATCTTCGCTGCCGTCAATCTATTTTCTTTCTCCAGCCTGCGATGGCGAAAGACCAAGCCCAGTTTTTTTTTCACAACAGCTTCCGAACAATATTTTTTCAGGCTTTGCACGGCCAAGCGCGACATGCGCGAGTAACGGGCAGGATCGCTTTTGACAACCCGGTAGCTTTCCAAATAAGCGTGATACAAAGATTCCCAGTTGATCCGGTAGCGCAGGGTGCGCAGAGCCGCCCGCGGATCATGCGGCCAGTGGATCCATTCCACGCTGGCTTTAACGACAAAAGCATTGTCCTTGTTGACGTAGTCTTCCATGGCGGTATGCGCAGGCGCGACGGCCGGAATGCCTGCGGACATATATTCCATCAGCGGCAGACACTGGCCTTCACCGTGCGCCGTATTGACAATATAAGTCGTTTCCCGGATAAGTTTTTCGTATTCATGATCATTTAAAAAACCATGAACAGCCACCACGCGGCATTTGAACGGGGCCAGTTTTTCGATTTCCCTGATCACCATCTCGCGAATCACGCTGTAATCATGATAAACCAGTTTCATCACGAGTGTCGCATCTTCCACATCCCGGAAAGCCCAGACAAAACCCCAGAGCATGTCCAGCCAGTTCTTCCGGCCGTCATTGGGATTGAATACCGACGTATAAATCACCCCCTGCAAATGAACGGACAGATCATCATCAGAAGAGGATTGTTTTTCGATAAAACTCTTTTTATCATTATTTACAATACCAGACGCGCCGCATCCCTGAAAGTCGATCAGGACACCTTTAAAGGATAAATCGAATCCGTCGGAGCAGGCAAATTTTTTCCTTTTTTCATAAAGTTTTGCATAATCATCCCAGAGGGGCGCGGGAATGGACCAGACAGGAAAGTTATTACCCATGGCCTGTTTCACGGCTCGAACGGCAAAACTGGAGTGGGTAATGGCGCAACCCTGCTCGGAAAATACAGTGCGCCAATCATTGCGGACATCTGTGCTCCAAACATCCGTTGGAATCGTCACGTACTCCCAGGCAAAAACACAAATCGTGGGACACTTTAGACCCGTCACCGTTTTAAACGGTGGTGTAAATGATAAAAACAGGCAGGGTTCGCCCCTGGCCTGACATTCACTATAAATGACATCGACCTCCTGTTCGGGATGGCGAATCTCAACCACTGAAGTAAACCGGTCCAGCACCTTCCGGTATTTTTCCAGAACAAAGTAATAGCTGTAGTCCTTGGCGCCGATATTGGCGGCGATGGTGTTCTTTGTTTCCGCCGCATGGACAATAATTACCATCGGCGTCCATTCCCTTCAGGCCGTAAAACGGTCGTACAACCACACATGTCATTCAATGGGTTGAACTTGTTCATATAACTTTACCGGCTTTTTGAAGAAATTCCCCTAACTGCTCCCTGACCCCATCGTTTGACGCATACGCTTTCATTTTCAAGGATGCGGCCTTTGCCATCGCCTCATAAACATTCGGTTGATTCTTCACGATGGCGTAGCTTTGACGGTAGGCATTGACCAGAGACTCCCAATCGATGCGGTATTTCAACGTCCGGAAGACCTGACGCGGATCGTGCGGCCAGATGGAGGGTTCGACACCCGACTCGACAATCAGCGTTGAGGAGGAATCGACATAATCAGCCAGCGACGTATTGCAGGGCGCAATGGCCGGAATGCCCGCGGACATGAACTCCATCAACGGCAAGCACAAACCTTCACACCGTGACGTATTGACATAAAAATGGGTGGCGGCGATCAGTTTCTCATATTCCGCATCATCCAGATACCCGTGCAGCGCTACGATACGACACTGAAAAGGCCACATCTGTTGAAGCAGGAAATGCAGTCTTCCCAAAAAGGATGTTATGGAATGATGCGTCATTTTCAAAACCAAAGTTGCATCCTCCATATTCTGAAAAGCCATACAGAATCCTTTGATCATATCCGTCCAGTTTTTTCGGTCATCACCTGGATTGAACACGGATGTATACACGACACCATCGAGAGAAACCTGACGCATACCATCGATTGCTTCATAATGATGCGCGCTGATTTCTCCTCCCGGAGCGCCTGATATTTCTAGATATCGCAATCCGATGCCCATTGAGCGGGGATCGTTCGCATCCGGAACCGGCGATAAATCCAGTCCGGAAAATTTCAGCACGCTTTCCGCTTTGCCTGAGCGGAAGTCGAGGTCTGCTTCGGTAAAGCCACCCCCCATCTGTATCAGTTTTTGCTCCTCGCCAAGAGATACAAATATTGCTTTGTTTGCATTGAAGGCGTAGCCGCAAAGTATAATTTTTAAATGAACCTGACCGCTGAGTCTGTAAGGAAGCAAAATCCAAGGCTTCGCGATACGTGACCAGGTTCCCCAAGGCTCAGCTTGGTAGAAACCACCCAGATAGGCGGCAAATTCGTCCGTTTCCGTAAACCCCAAGCGGATTGTTTCTCCCGTCCAGTTTTTGAGTTGAAAGCTATCAAACGGCTCTTTCAATTCAAAGGAATCGGGCTCAATGGCATAGTTGCGACTGTCAACAACATTACCCTTTACCAAGATATCCGTTTTTGCAGTTGGGCTATGGCCGACATAGCAACGTCTATAAGCAGCAAAGGCATCCCAGACAGGCACCGGAATCGATAAGACGGGAAAATCCCCGCCCATCGCTCTTTTCACCGCATCCGCCGAATATTGGGAAAGGGTGATTGCCCGGCCATGATCCGCAAAGACGCTTCGCCAGTCATTCTTGGGATCGCCATCCCACACTTCATCGGGAATCCGGTCAAATTCCCACGCCAGCACGCAAACGGTCGGGCAGCGCAGTCCGGTTGCCGATTTGTTGGGAGGAGCAAAAGAGAGAAAGACGCACGCTTCACCCTGCTTGCAACAATCGTCGTAGATGGCATCCACTTCCTGCTCAGGATTCGTCACAACGACAACCTGTCCCAGCTCCTGCAATACAGGAAGAAAACCCCGGAGGACGAAGTAATAACTGTATTCCGGCATGCCCAGACTACCGGATAATTTTTGCTCGCTAATTTGAGAATATACAATGAAGGTCATAAGTTTAGATGATAAATTTGTCGGCAGGAAACCGATCGGCCCCCCCGCCTATCTGCCTTGCAGAATCTCGTCATATACCGCCAACGTCCTCGTCGCCGTCAGTTTCCAGGAAAAACGTTCCAGATTTTTGAAGCCTTTTTTTCTCATGCCGTCTCTCAACATTTGATCCGTGGCGACCTGCGCGATCTTCGCGGCCATATCCGCAACCGAAAGAGGATTAAAAAAAATGCCGGCGTCGCCGGCAACTTCGGGCAATGACGCGGCATGGGAACAGACAACCGGAACGCCTGCTGCCATCGCCTCCAACACCGGCAGACCGAAGCCCTCATACAATGAAGGAAAGATCAGAAAATCGGCGCCTCGCAGAATTTTATCTACCTCATCTTTTTGCAGGTAACCCGTCCAATGAATATCCGCATGATTGTCCATTCGTTTGACATCTGTCCTTGCGGTAAGTTCGTGGCCGATGAGGATCAGCTTCTGAGTAAGCTTTTGAACTCTCTTTGCCTCCAGAAACGCCTCTATCATTCTTGTTAGGTTTTTGTTGGCGGTGACACTGCTGAACGCCACGGCATAGGGTTGTTTCATATCCAAGAGCTGATGAGCACCATCCGGTTTTTCCCCGGTTTTAGATTCCCGTTCAACGCATTCCGCGGCAAGATGTGTCACGGCCAGCTTTTCAGAAGGAATAGGGTATTGTGCAAGTATTTCCCGCCGGGAAAACTCGGATATCGTAACCACCCGACTTGACCGTTTTACAGCCTGCCGCACAATCCCTCCCAGCATCAGACGGCGCGAAAGCGGCATCGAATTGCCAAATGCCTTGAAGTTCAGATCGGGAATAGTAACAATCGCCGGACACGAAAGAAAAAGCGGCGACGTGTAAGCAAGCGAATGGAGCAGATCAATCTTAGCGTGTTCAACATATTGTCTGAGTTGGATTTGTTCGAAGCAGTAGCGGTTTTTTCTGTTTTCCGCATTTACGGGGCAGATGACTTTCGTATAACCCGGTTCATCATCTGCGATCCATCCCGCGGATTCCCGGTTTAGAAAAAGAACAAAGTCATAATCCGGTTTGATTTGTTTGAAACCGCTTAAGAGACCCCTGGCATAGGTTTCGGTTCCGCCGACAACATCGGGAATCAGATATAAAAGATTTAACCCAATCCGCAGTCGAGGCGTCGTCATCGGCAGACTCTAGGCATGATAAACATCCATCAGATCCTGGTGCTTTTGCATAATGATCGGGCGGGCGTACTTTTCCACGGCCGCCCTGCGCGCCTTGACGGACATTTGTTGCAGCATCCAGCGATTGGCGTTTGCCTCCAGAATCGCCTGGGCAAGAAGATCCGGCGCTTCCGGCCTGACAACCCATCCGACGTTTTCCTCTGTAACCACCCTTGATAGTTCCGATTCCTTGTCGGCAACTGCAATGATCGGTTTTCCGGCGGATAGGATATTATACATTCTGCTGGGCACGGATGCGCCCGCCATTCCGCTGACAAAAGAAATAATCGCCAGATCGCAGGCGTTGAGTGACAATGATAACTGAGAGCGCGGCAGCGGCGGTAAAGCCGTTACGTTTTTCAATCCCAACTTGCAAATGTTTTTTTTAAAGCAGGATTCTTTTGCTCCGGAACCAATAAACAGAAAGTGAATGCCTCTGTGGGCTTCCAGCAATTTTGCGCAACGAACCAGACTTTCCAGATCGTGCGTTCGACCCATGTTGCCGGAATACTGCACAACAAACTTATCCGACAGGCCCAGAGCTTTCAGCAGGTCGTTATTTTCTTTCGGCAGCGGCGCGATCTGGTCGATATCCGCCCAGTGCGTAATCAGCGCTATATGCCCTTCATCGTTGCCATTGCGGTCTTGTACGAGTTTACTCATTTCCCGCCCCAGCACGCAAATGCAATCAGCTCTGTGATAGAGCCGGTGCTGTATGGAATTGAATATTTTCACCAAGGCCGAGTCCGGCTTGATCATCCGGGCCGCAACCAGAACATCCGGATACAGATCTTCAATGCGCAGAATCAGTCTGGCCTTGCGAAGTTTACAGACCAGACCGGCAATCAGAGGCAGCGTCGGCGGGTTGGTGATCGCCAGAACAATATCGTCTTTTTGAATTCTCATCAGGGCATTAAAAAAGATGGATACGCTGATGGTGAGGAGGTTCAGGAGGCGACAAGGCAAAATATCCTTGTTGAGCGATGTCGCGAGACATCGATGGATGCGGATCTTGTTGAAAACTTCGTCTGCCGGCGCTTTGGTTCCCCGCGCCCCATAGGTGGGTTGCACCGTCAGAACGCGAACACAATGCCTGGCTGCTATCGCCTCTGCAATCTTGGTGATGTAGTATCCCGACCCGGTTTCTTCCGGATAGAAGAGTTCGGAAAGAATCCAGATCGTTTTGTCCTGTTTTGAGACTTGTGTCATTGATTAAATATCTTTAATCCCGTACCAAATCTGGCCGACATATTCTTTGAAGATCAGCGTGTTATTTAACAACCATTGTGACTGCGGAATGTAGCGGATGGCCGCCGTTCCCGCAGGTGACGAGTAAAGGTAACTCGACGGCAGGGGCAAAACATTCTGGAAAAACTTTTTAAATTCCTTTTCGCTTCGCTGCATGTGAAACGCCGACGTCACCAATCCGATTTTCAAATCCTTATCGACAAACATTTTATTGAATTCCTGTGCATGGTCGTATGTGTTTTTCGACCGGGCTTCAATGCGGATTCTCTCTTTCGGCACGCCAAAATCCTGGGCCATCTGCGCCATCAATTCTGCATCGGGTATTTTGCTGTGCCCAACGCCTGAGCAGACCATGTATTTCGCATGGTAATCCTTGAACACGCGCACGGCATAGGCCACGCGGACAATCGTCGAATCTGAAGAAAACGACGCGTTTTGCGCCTTGATATCGTAAGCCCCGCCGCTCAAAGCGACAACGACATCCAGCGATCCTTTGTCTTCCACGGGACGGACGTTGATATATTTTTTTTCAAGCTTGAAGCTCAGGTAGTTCGACACAGGCTGGATGCTGACGCCGTAGAGCAATATCAGCGTAAAGAACAAAAACAAAGCGCCGCCTTTTTTCTTGCCGGAAATCAAACAAATTAAAAAAGAAATGAAAAGCAGGATGAAAATGATAAAGACGGGATCAACGAATGATTTGAATACATCGTAAACCGGTTCCATGATTTATTTCTCCTGTTTTTGAATGGGTTAAACTTTCGCTCTCTTTACAGCTCCGCCCTCTCAGTTACAAGCTGTTTTCGCAACTGACCGGCGGAAGTGCAGATGGATACTAAATATACTCAATACTGTCAATGAATGACTAAGGTTACGTTTATTTTGCACCGCTTGATCCGCCGCGAAAATGCCATTTGAGAATTTCCCAGTAGACAGCTGTTTTTTGTCTTATGTTTTTGATCAGGCCAAGCGTCGCGGCAACTCCCAACACATTGACCAGGAAGGTCGCCACCAGCCTGATAAAAATGACGGCGGCAGCGACCAGATATTCGCACCGCGGCTTCCATTTGCGCAAAAACTGGTAGCGCGAACGGTAGAATTCAATCCGCGAGCGGGCATTGTGACCGATGCTCTGCCCCTGAAGATGATAAATCAGGGCATCCGGCACCTGATAGATCTGCCAGCCGGCGCGTTTCATCGCGTAGGCCATATCCGTCTCTTCAAAAAAGAAAAAGTAGCGATCATCAAAAAAAGACACCTCGTCCAGAGCTTGCTTGCGGATCATCATGCACGCGCCGATGGCGGAATCGACCGCGAGGGGCCCGGTGTGATCATAACGTTTACTGGGATATTTTCCGGGAAATAGATACTCCAGAAGCGATGTATTGATCGCCAGAGTCAGCAGCGTCGGAAAGGCAGCAATGGAATTTTGCTTGCTGCCGTCGGCGTTTTGCAACTGTCCGCAGACAATCGCCGCCCTGGGATTCGCCTCGGCAAACATCCACAGTTTCTGAACCGCGCCTTGCGTCAGGACGGCATCCGTATTCAAAAGCAGAGCGTATTTGCCTTTCATTCCGGCAAAGGCCTGATTGTTGGCCGCGCCGAAACCCCGATTTTCGCGATTGGCAATGGTTTTGACCTGCGGATATTTTTGTGTCAGCAGGTCAACCGATCCATCGGCGGAGGCGTTGTCCACAACGATGACTTCATACGAAAGCGCCGTAACAGTCCGGAAAATGGATTCCAGACAATCGCTGAGCAGCTCTTTGGTATTCCAGTTGACGATGATGAACGATAGATCCATGCCCAATTACTTTTCAATCAAACTTTGTTCCCATCTTTTGGCATGCTTTAGAAAAACATACCCTGCGGAATTCATTGCGATGATCAAACCGGGAATGCCGTCCAGCAGCCCCAGTTTCCAGAAATAGCATTCCAAAAATTTTCCAAAGGCATGAACGACGCCTGCTGCGACAAACCAGCCGCCCCTGGGCCGATCCTGACGCGCGTAAATTTCCGAGAAGCTGTTCATCGTGACCACCTGATCGGAAATGGCGCGATAGACGTAATGGAACATGGGCTGGGTCAGCTCTTGCACGATTCCATCCGCAACGAGTTTATCGTGGGGATTCACGCCCTGCCACGCGCCCCTGCCCCGGCGCACCAGACGCACTTTGCGATCCGGATACCAGCCGCCATGTTTGATCCAGCGCCCCAGATACCGCGACAGGCGGGGCATGGAAAAACCGCCGACGCCCGGCTCCGCTGCGCGCACCGCCCGGAGAATCTCCGCCGCCAGTTCATCCGGCACTGCTTCATCCGCATCCAGGCTGAGAATCCATTCGTGCGTTGTCGCCTCCAGGGCGAATTGCTTCTGGGCAACATAGCCTGGCCAGGGGTTGAAAATAACCTTTGCGCCCGCCTTTTCGCAAATCGCCTGCGTGCCGTCTTGGCTCCCAGAATCCACAACGACAATCTCGTCGGCAAAGCGCAAACTTGCAAGCAGACGCCCGATGCGATCCGCCTCGTTTTTGGCAATTACGGCAATACTTATTTTTGGTTTTTCCAATGTATGCTCTTTTACCGTCTATGGTTTATCTGCCCGACAGGGTCTTGATCTACCCATGAATAAGCATGAAATATTTAATGATCTATGCTAGTACTCTCGTAAAACTGTATAAAGAAATATTTTATGTCAAAAATTGCCGTGGTCATCCCCAAATACGGTTTAGTCGGAGGCGCCGAACAATTTACCGCCTTGCTGACCGACCAACTCTCTAGCAGAACTGATCATTCATTTCAAGTATTTGCTAACCGCTGGCAGTCAAATTCCGGCAGTATCCAATTTCAGAAAATTCCCATTATTTCCTTTCCTAAATATTTAACGACGATCAGTTTTGCCTGGTTTGTTCAAAACCGGCTGCAACAAGATAATTTTGACTTGGTGCACAGCCATGAAAGGATCTTTGCCGCAGATATTTTTACGCTTCATGGTATCCCTCATCGCTACTGGATTCATCACATCCGCCAAAAGCGTATGAGCCTCTACGATACGGCAACCGCCTGGGTGGAAAGGAAGCTTGTTCATGACGGCCGGTGTAAAAAGTTTGTTGCCGTCTCCGAGCTGACGAAGCAAATCTTTTTGAAGGAATATCCCGCAAGCTTCGACCGGATGGCCGTCATCCATCCTGGCGTCCACCTGCCGGAGCATTCACAGGAGAACAAAAACCGCGTGCGCGTAGCCGTCCGGCGGGAATTGGGTATCCGAGAAAGTGACATCGTCATCATGTTTGCCTCTATGAACTTTGAGATCAAAGGGCTCGACGATATTATCCTCTCTCTGGCGCGCTTAAAGGGTGGTTTTAAACTGATTGTCGCGGGTAAAGGCAATATCAAAAAGTATGAAAGAATCGCCCGTAAAGCCGGCATCGCCGGAAACGTGATCTTTACCGGCGCAGTCGGCAGAGAAAGGCTGACTGATTTGTATCTGGCAGGCGATCTGTATATGATGCTTTCCAAATTTGACACTTTCGGCATGGTCGTTCTCGAAGCGATGGCGGTCGGTCTGCCGGTCATCGTGAGCCATTCCGTCGGGGCGAAAGATCTGATTGAGGAAGGGAAAAACGGATTTGTCATCACCGACCCATCAGACGCAAACCAGGTCGCCTCTAAAATTCAATTCCTTTTTGATCAAAACAAACGTAAAAGCATGTCCGCCGCCGCTTATCGGACAGCTTCTCAAAATACGTGGGATATCGTGGCGTCAAAATATTCGGACCTTTATGAGGAAGTTCTTGAAACCAAAAACAGGAAAGACCGTTAGCGCCATGCAGATCATCGACTCCTCCACTTACAAACTTCCGCAAGGCATCCGCAATATCCTTCTGATTCAATTGGGCGACATCGGCGACGTGGTCTGGACGACACCCAGCATTCGGGCGGTTAAAAATTCAATCCCCGGCGCAAAAGTTTCCATCATGGTGAAAGACCATTTCGGAGGCCTTATCGAAGCAGACCCTTCTGTTGAAAAAGTATTCGAAATCAAGCGGTATCCTGGAAATTTCTTTCGGCAGACAGCCGGGCAGTTATCGTTCTTGAGACAACTCAGGGCGGAACGTTTTGACCTTGTCGTCGACCTTCGCCTGGGAGATCGTGGCGCCTTCATGGCCTTCGCCACGGGTGCGCCGATCCGCGTAACTCTGCATCATTTAGGAGACCTGCCCTGGTGGCGAAAATATTTATTCACGCACGCAGCCATTCCGGCGGAGTTGCCGCCCGAGCGCGGCGCAACAGAACAATCCCTTAGGATCCTCCGAGTTCTAGGCATTGATACAAACGACAAAATACCCAGGCTGTGGGTTTCGGACTCCATAAAAGAGCGCGTTCGGGATATTCTGTCTCAGGAAAAAGCGGGCGGCCTCACGCATTGGGTCACCATTAATCCGTTTTCCAGATGGCAATATAAGGAATGGGTGGATTTTCGCTGGGTTGAAATTATTAACTGGCTATGGAAGGATTTCGCGATCCCGGCCTTGATCATCGGATCGCCTGCGGAAAGGCAAAAAGCGGAAGCACTCATCCGGGGGTGTGAAGCCAAGGTTTACAACTTTGCAGGCCTTACGACTCTTGCCGAACTGGCCGGTTTGCTCAGACAAAGCCTGCTGCATATCGGTGTGGATAGCGCAGCGCCTCATATCGCAGCGGCCACGGGCGTCCCCACCGTCACGATTTACGGCCCGTCGTCATGGTTTGACTGGGCGCCCCTGGGTGAAGAGCACCGGGTGATCGTACCGGAAATGCCGTGCGTTCCCTGCCACCAGAAGGGATGCGACGGAAGCGGGCAAAGCCGCTGCCTGGAAGCATTAAGCGCCGAAGCGGTCAAAAGCGCCGTCGCCGAAGCACTGGAGCGGCGCGGATAGCAATAATCTACCCCCATAATCGGATGTCGATATTCATCTTGATCCTGCTTAAGGCAAATGCTAGGAAGAAACATCTCATCGCGATGTGGTGCATTCATGTTAAAAAAGCTGTTAACCGCTCTACCGCCTGGTGATAAGGGAATTCAAGAAAAATTCTTTATCGCGCTGAATCTCTTTATTCCCATCTTGATGGGAATTTATATTTTTGCCAATCCCCTGCCTGTAGCCAGTATTAATGAAATTTGTTTTTATCTGTCTTGTGCAGCGTTGATCACCCTGCTGGTTTTCCGAAAAACGGATTTTACATTACGCACGCCGCTGACGTTACCATTCGCACTTTTTTTCGTCTGGGCGGTTCTGGGATTATTTTTTACGCTGGATTTAAGAAATTCTCTGCACGACCTGCGCGGCCATCTTTTGGAATATCTGATTGTTTTTTATTTGCTGGTCAATTTTTTTAAAACCCGGAAGAAGCTGGAAATCCTCTCGTTGATTTTCATTGCCGGCGCGACGGTTTTCGCCGTTGGGGGCGCAATTGTTTACTATATGATAGAAGGCCATCCTTTTACCGACAGAATGGGATTTACCTTCAAGGAAATGCATACCGCCTGGATCGGCTATATTACAATCTTTGCGGCCATTTTAGCCGTGTTCCATTTTCACCGTTACCCATCATGGCTTTATAAATCATTGTTCGGCGCTTGCTTTCTCATCAATGTGGCCGTCACCTTCCTCACACAAACCAGAAGTTCTCTCATCGGCCTTGCAGTCGCACTTGTCATTTTATGCCTTGCCAACAAGAAAAACCTGATATTGTTTCTGGTGGTTGCCCTTTTACTGGTTTTTGTGCCCGGCATGAAATCCAGAATTGATAAAAGGGGATTTACAAAAGACATCCGGAGTAAAATGTACCGTCTGACATTGGAGGTGATCAAGGATCACCCCATTACCGGCATTGGATTCGGTATGGAAATTTACGGCAACCCTCAACTCGTGCCACTTGATCGGTACAATCTCCAACTGCCGCCGGAGCATAGGCAACTTAACACCATTGTGGCATCCCCCCACAGTTCGTTTCTGGATATCGCCGTTCGCACAGGCTTGGTAGGCTTAATGTTGTTTATGTACATCCTGCTTTCAGCCGGGTGGATGCTCTGGAAAATATTCTGCCGTAATCGCGATGATGATTTGAGATCATGGGTCATCTACCTGTTTGCGGGATTTACGTCGTTTATTTTGTCTTCCATTTTCGCCGACGCCATGTATGGACCCCGAGTGGTTGTTTTTTACACAACCCTGGCGATGATTACGATCCTATGGAACCTGGCGTTTCAGAGTCGGCAAACCGTATCGCCTATATGAAGGTCGAGAAATCATGTATGATGTCGTCATGCCGGTACTGAGCCGGCACAATCATATCGCTGGCTTATCGATTGCCTCGCTGTCAAGGCACGCAAAACCCCGCCATATTTACGTCATGACGTCTCAAGACAATTTACATTTTTTTGAAAACCTGCAAAAGTATTATCCCGTCGTTCCATTAGACGAAAATCAAATTATGCCCGGAATCAGCGTGCAAACCATCGGGGACTACATTGAAAAAGCAGGGCATAATCGATCAAGAGCCGGCTGGTATTTTCAGCAATTTTTAAAAATGTCAGCATCTTCCATCCCGAATGTCAGCCAGTCCTATTTAATCTGGGATGCGGATACAGTCATGCTGAAACCCATCTCCTTTCTCAATAACGCCGGACAAGCGTTGATTAAGCCTTCTTCCGAATATCATCAGCCCTATTTCGACACCTTTCAAAAGCTTTTCGGAAAAACACGGAACGTCGATTTTTCCTTCATCAGTGAACATTTTTTCATCAATTGCGACTACATGGATGAATTAATTGCGGTCATCGGCAAACACTCGGCAAACAAGCAGCATTGGGTCTGGAACATCATGGACGCCGTGGAAACTAAGCATTTATCAGGAGCAGGCTTTAGTGAATACGAAACATACGGCAATTACGTCAGTATGGTTCATCCTGCCTCTATCGCCACCAGACCACTCAGGACCATCCGCTACGGCGCACGAAAATTTGGACCGAATCCCAATCGTTACGATCTCTACAGGCTTTCATTGTCATATTCATACGCCTCTTTTGAAAGTTGGGACACAGGAAAGCCTTTAAAGATACTGACGGAAAAAATTCTGTCTGCCATCCTTTATTATACCTGGCCCGGACGGTATCTGAATAAACCCGCGTAACGGGATGTGCCCCATGGGGCTGTAGCCGATCTAAATATCGATTGTCACTCTTCCCCACAAACCATGTGTATTGAATAAGTCAGGACCTCACACCCGACGGCGCTTTGTTCCGGTTTAAATAAATGTTTTTTTTCTCACGTTATGCTAGTAAACAAAACAAGAAATCAAGGGTCTGCTTTTCGTCATAAATTATGCCTATGGACATTTCCGTCATCATTGTTTCCTATAACACCGCTCAGCTAACGCTGGATTGCCTCAAGTCCCTTCGTTTAACCCAGACGAACAAGGAGATATTCGTCGTCGACAACGCTTCGACCGACGGCAGCGTGGAAGCAATCCGGACTCATTTTCCGGAAGTCCTGGTTATTGCCAATCCGACAAACTGCGGCTTCGGCGCGGCAAACAATCAGGCGTTGAAACTGTCACACGGACGCTATGTCGTTTTTTTAAATCCGGACACAACGGTTAAATCCGGCAGCTTGACATCCGCCGTTTCTTTTATGGACAGTCACCCAGCCATCGGCTTGGCCGGGGCAAAAATTTTGAACCCGGACGGCTCCTTGCAGGAATCCATCTCCTACCGGTACCCCGGCGAGAAATTCACGTCGGACGAGGCATCAAACTTAAAAGGAGATATCGCCTGCGTTCTGGGGGCGTTCATGATCGCAAGGAAATCGCTTCTGGATGAACTGGCTGGATTTGACGAAGACTTTTTCCTGTATGGCGAAGACCAGGATCTAGCCTGGCGGATTCGGGAAAAAGGATACGCCATCGGTTATATCGAAAAGGCGGAAGTGTTTCACTGGGGCGGAAAAAGCGAAATCGCAACCGCGCCGCCCGCACTGTTCAGAAAAAAACTTCAAGCGGAATTCCTTTTTTATCAAAAACATTATTCGCCTTCAACCCTCAAGCGCATCAAAGCAGCGCAAAACAGAAAGGCCCTGTTCAGGCTGGTCACCTTAAAAATACAGATGCCTTTGAGCCAAAATAAGGTGAAGATAAAAAACAAGATGGAATGCTATCGCATTGTTTTGGAAACATTTCGCGACTGACCGCAGCGCTCAGTCGGGAAATCAATAAGGCAACAATCGCTGCTGCAAAAAGAGCAAGTTTGTGATAGCTGGTAGCCTCATGAATGCATATGAGGTAAAATGCGGTGAATAAGACACGATATCTTGAAAATTTAATTCAGCAGAGCTTATTCCGGTTTCATCATTTGATCGTCGACGACATCGATAATGAAGCGGTGGCAAAGATGTTTTCACGTTCCATCCTTGCTGAAGAGTATTGTCTCTTTTCCAACGCCATAAAGGACGGAAATGAATACGTCCAGCGCCTGCACGAACGAATCACTTGCGCCCTCAAAAACAAAAAGTCTTTGCCGATCGCTCGTTTTGCCGACGGAGAGTACGCCTTTTACCGTTACACCCTGGGGTGCAACGGCTTATACAAGCAGGCCGAATCCATTGAAACCATAAAACAAGTAATGCCTCAGCACGTCGCTGCGATGACTTACCTTGCCAAGCACGGCCTTTTTGCAGCTTTGATTTTTCCCGGCAATTCCCATCTTCCCGACCCGCGTCTTTTTGCGTTAAAAAAACAAAAACGGGATTCAACTGGCACCGAATTTCTCGATTTTCTCAGGACGCAGCACATTATTTTGACGGCGGACAATTACATTCCCTTTTATGTTGTTTATGCCTATTTGAGCTCGGCTGAATTTATCACGGCCATGAACGGAAAAAGCATTTGTATCTTGAATTCCGACTACAACGAGGAAAGCTGTCGGAAGTGGTTTGCCCGTTTCAACAGCAAACCCCAATTAAATTTTGTGGATATTCCCAGAGAATATGTGGCAACCCGATGGAACGAAATCAAAAAACCGATTCTGGAAAAAATACCGGCTCAGACGGATTTATGCATCGTTGGCGCGGGAGTCGGCGCACTGCTGATCTGCAAAGACGTCGCGCAGATGTTTTCCATACCGGCCATCGACGCAGGCCACGTACTGAATATGATGAATGACCGTGTGGATAAATCCAATGGCGCCCGTCTCTACACATTAAGAAAAACTCATGAATGATCCGTTGAAGAAATACCGCAAGCGCTTTCGACTCTGGCATAACAGCCGGAAGTTGAAATGCGAACAACTGACCTACGCCGCAAAATTTCAGCGACTGGGCCTTCGGGTCCCCGACGAAACTGATTTGCAGGAGCAACTGAAAAAGACATTTCCTCAAATCACCCGCCATCCCAAGGGCGACCTCAACATCATTGCCGTCTACCATCATTACAATTGGGAAATTTATTCGCTTAAACCGGCGCTGGAAAAATTCGGAACGGTTCGGCACTATGATTGGTTTGAAAACTTCAATCATTCCGTGAAGTCATGGCGAAATTTCGGCAAAGCGCAAATGAACCGGGCTCTCTCGGATAAAGTAAAGACGTGGGTTCACGAATCCAGGGCGGACGTCATCTTCATGTATGTTTCCGGAGAGCTTGTCGAGCCGGAAACACTTACCACCCTTAGCGACCTCGGTGTGCCAATGATCAATCTGGCACTCAACGACAAAGAACATTTCGTCGGTAAAATTCGCAGCGGACGTGCTTTCGGCGCAAGAGATATCTGCCGCTATTTCGATTTGTGCTGGACCAGCACAGAAGACGCACTGGTCAAGTATTGCGTCGAGGGCGCGCGGCCGATTTATCTGCCGGAAGGCGCCAACCCGGACATTCACAAACCCTATGATCTGGAAAAGTCCATCGACGTTTCTTTCGTTGGCCAGTGTTACGGCAACCGGGCGGCCGTCATTGAAGAAATCGTCCGGCGCGGCATTGACGTTCAAGCCTTCGGCTACGGCTGGCCCAATGGCCCGCTCGCGGTAGATGACATGGTTAAACTTTATTCCAAAAGTAAAATCAATCTGGGTTTCGGCGGCGTCGAAGGCCACCGGGATACCTTCTGCCTCAAAGGCCGTGATTTTGAAATTCCGATGAGTGGCGGGCTTTATCTAACAGAAGACCATCCCGAACTTGCCAACGCTTTCCTGCCCGGTCATGAAATTCTCACCTATTCCGGAATTGATAATCTAACAGAAAAAATAAGGTTTTATTTAGCACATCCGGAACAAGCCGAGGTGATCAGGCGGCAGGGGCACAGGCGAGCGCTAAAAGATCACACCTGGGAGGCGCGCTTTGACAAACTCTTACGGCTGTTCGGCCTCCTGGAATAAAAATCCAGCATGTCTAATCCTTTTTTAAAGTGAGAAACGATCGTCATGACACTACCGCGCATTTTAATCACAAACTTTCATCCCCAGCTTGGCGGAGGCCATGACACATTCATCATGTCCTTGGCAACCAACAGACTGAAAAACCATTTTGAGTTTGCTCTGGCCATCCCCGAAACGTCGTATCTTTATCAGCGCGCAAAGGAAAACGGCATTCAGGTTTTCCCCTGCGACTTCCCTTCAAAAATCAAGGAAATGACGCATACGATTCGTTCCGTCAGGCGATTCAGTACCATCTGCAAAACATACAAGCCACACATTGTTCACACCAACGGCGGCGCCGATAATGACATCGTCGCCTGGAGTCTTTTGTTTCAGAAAAAGACTTTCAGGATTTTACGGACGCATCATGCAGTCCGGGAGATGCCGACTGATCCCTATCATCAGTGGCTGTACCGGTGGATCGTTGACGGCAATGTTTATGTGTCGCAAAGCGCCAAAGACATGAGCCAATCCTCAAAAAGCTTCAAGATTCCAAACTCGACGGTTATAGAAAACGGTGTGAACACGGATTTTTTCGTGCCGCAGGCTACGGACACGTCATTGAAAACAACGCTTGGGATTGATGGCAATGATTTCATCTTCGGCTCTTGCGCAGGCACGTCAGGTTACAAACGAATTGACATCATGCTCCAGGCGGCAAAAGCCCTGAAAGAATCGCACGCCTTTAAAATTCTCATTCTGGGGCAGGAAGCAGATCGGGAAGGCATTCTTAAAATGGCCGAGACGCAGGGACTGCCTGATCGCCTGATTTACGGCGGTTTCCAAAAAGACATTAGGCGGTATTGTTCCATCTTCGACGTGGGTTTTGTCTTAAGCGATTCCGTTGAGACGATTTCTTATGCCAGCCGGGAAATGCTTTCCATGGGAATCCCGCTGATCTCGTCTTCGTATTCGGGACTCAGGGAAAACATTGACGACGGCGTAAATGGCTTCCTCGTGCGGCCCGGAAATGTCGGCGATGTGACAAGCAGGATGAAACATTTTATGACGATGGGAAGAGACGATCTTGCTTTGTTCAAAAAGAATGCGAGAGCCAAAGCCGTCTTGTCATTCAGCATCCAAAAACAAATGGATGGTTTTCATCAGCTGTATCAGAGGTTGCTTGAAAAATAACCGGGAAAAGACGTTGATCCGGTTGTTTATTTATTCAATCTTTCTTAGCGCAGCTGCGGCAAATGAAAACGCGCCGGCATTCGCAACACCGACGCGTTTTCATTCGGCAAAATATATTCGATTACTTAACCTGATATTCTTTGATAAGTTTGAGAACCTTTTCCACTTCCGCGGCAGGCAGTTTGCCGTTGTACACAAAACGGCATATTCTTTCTTTATCCAGAATCACGAGGCTGGATGTATCATTTTTCAATCCCCAAAGATTCAGAATAGTAAAATCGGTATCCAGCAGGATCACGGCGCCTGTCTTTTCCTGCTTGCTTTTAATTGCGCTCTTAATGAGAAAATTCGGTAATTTACTGGCTTTTAAATTGGTGATCCCCAAGCCTTTATAGCGGACATTTCGCTCCAGCCCCGGGTCTTTGAGCAGCGCATCCTCCACATGTGAATTTAAGTCTTTCTCGTCGGGATCCACATAAAAAATGGACATGACCTTCCCCTGATATTCAGGAGACTGTAGGCTAAAGACCTTGCCTGTAGAGTCTTTCAGAGAAAAATCGGGAGCTTTGTCCCCCACTTTGAGCTCCGCGGCAAATACATTAAAAACACTGCACAGCAAAAAAACAACGACAACTCCAAGAATCTTTTTCATTTTCCCTCCTTAATGTGCCCGGCGGCAATTCTGATAAAAACTCCCTGAAATCCCATATTGATTTCAGCAGCGCGTGGATTATAGGGTAAATGAAGGCTACGGGCAAGAAGAAATAATTTCAGTTTACGGCTTCCCGGCAGGGACCGTTTCGATCAGTGACGGATCGTACTCTTCCGGTTTCTCATACCCCAGAAGATTCAACAGGGTTGCTGCCACATTGGACAAACCTTTTTCTTTGAGCTCCGCCATCCGGTATTCCCCCGCATAAAGGGGATCATAAATGATAAAGGGGACCGGATTCAGACTATGCGCGGTCTTTACGGATTTTGCGCCCTTTTTATCTATCGTGAACATCTCGTCCGCATTGCCATGATCCGCAGTGACAACGGCAATACCTCCTATCTCCTTGATGACAGCCAGCAGTTCTCCAACACATTGATCCACGGTCGCAACCGCAATAATGGCTGCATCCGTCATGCCTGAGTGCCCGACCATGTCACCGTTCGGGAAATTCAGCCTTCCGAAGCTGTAATCACCACTCGTGAGCAAGTCTATAACGGCATCCGTTATCTCTTGGGCCTTCATCTTCGGGGCGTTGTCAAACTCAATCCGGTCGGAAGGTATCTCTACGTATTTTTCAAGGGATGCATCGATATAACCGGACCGGTTGCCGTTCCAAAAATACGTCACATGACCGAATTTCTGGGTCTCGGAGACGGCAAAGGTTTTTACTTTCTCCGCGCAGAGGTACTCGCTGAGAACGCGATCGATAGCCGGAGGTTGCACAAGAAAATGGGGAGGGATGTGGGCATCGCCGTCATACTCCATCATGCCTGCATAAAATATATCCGGAAGAGGACCCCTGTCGAATTCAGTAAATTCCTTCTCGGAAAAGGTTCTGGATATTTCAATGGCGCGATCGCCGCGAAAGTTGAAAAAGATCACGGCATCCCCGTCATGAATTGTCCCGATTGGTTTCCCCAAATTATCGGCTACAACAAACGCGGGCAGATACTGATCAGTCGCCTTCGGGTCTTCCTCGTAAAAGGTCTTCACGGCATCGGATGCGGATGGGAACTTTCTGCCCTCCCCCAGGACATGGGCCTCCCATCCCCTTTTAACAATATTCCAGTCGGAATTATACCGGTCCATGGTAACCTTCATCCTTCCACCGCCCGAGGCGATGGCGTAATCAAGGCCTTTTTCCTGGGAGATTATTTTTAGTTTTTCCTCTGCAGGAATAATATAATCAAGCGCCGTCCTCTCTCCCACGTCCCTTCCATCAAGAAGAGCATGAACCCTGACTCTCTTGAAATTTAGCTCGGCACACTTGTCGATCATGATGAATAGCTGTTCAATATGTGAATGGACATTCCCGTCTGAGAGCAGCCCTATGAAATGGATCGTCCCGCCGTTTTGAGACTGCTTGACTATATTGTCCCAGGCGCCGGATTGAAAGATCCTTCCCGTTTTAAGCGCCGCATTTACAAGACGGGCGCCCTGTTCAAAGACCCTGCCTGCGCCCATGGCATTGTGCCCTACCTCGCTGTTTCCCATATCATCATCCGAGGGCAGACCCACTGCCGTACCATGAGCCTTCAGTTGCGTGTATAGATTCGATTTGAACAATTTATCAAGGTTGGGTGTATCGGCCATGTAGACGGCATTCGTTTCATCTGCTTTGCCGATGCCCACACCGTCCATGATAATCAACAACAGGGGGCCTTTTCTGCCCGAAAAAGATCGCAATTTTTCAAGGTGCAATGACATTCAAAAATCTCCTTAACCTTTAGCCTAGCCTTTTTCCTTGATCCTATTTCCCTACAAATGCCGGTTTCCTTTTTTCCAAAAACGCCCTCATGCCTTCCTTCTGATCCTGCGTGCCGAAACACTGCGAGATGGCTGAGAGTTCAAGCTTCGCGCCGCCTTCGAGCGACATGTCATAGCCGTAGTTCATAGCGTTTTTCGCCATCTTGAGGGCAAAACCCGGTAGTGTCGTAAACTTCTTTGCCAGCTTTTCCGCCTCTTCCAAAAGTTGAACCTGCGGCACAACTTTATTGACCAGACCAATCTCACAGGCGCGCTGTGCACTGATTTGTCCCCCGCCCAGAATCAGCTCCTTGGCAATGCCCATCCCGACAAGACGTGGTAAGCGCTGCGTGCCTCCCCAGCCGGGGAGAATGCCAATTAATATTTCCGGCTGGCCAAACATCGCGTTTTCCGCCGCAATGCGTATGTCGCAAGCAAGCGCAATTTCCGTTCCCCCGCCTAAAGCAAAACCGTTCACGGCAGCGATAGATGGCTTCCCCATGGTTTCCAGAAACCGAAGCGTGTCCTGGCCCAGTTCCATCAGCTTCATGATTTCCACAGGCGTGGCATTTTGCATCTGCGAAATGTCCGCACCCGCCACGAAAGCCTTCTCGCCTGAGCCTGTCAGAATCAATGCTTTCACAGCTTCATTGTGCGCGCAGAATTTCAGCGCGTCCGCCAGTTCAGTCATGACCTCAAAATTCATCGCGTTTAAAACTTTCGGGCGATTAAACGTAATACGGGCGATACCATGCGCTACGTTAAACAGAATATGCTGAAAGTCCATAGGAAACTCCTTTCAAAGTAAAAGAGCCCTTTCTTTTCAGATCGGGCTCTTTGTAAATCGTTATGACATGCTGGACGATTTTCGCGTTACACCGCGCAAGTGTCCACCGGTGGTTTCGCTTCTTCCTTGCCCATCGCCTTCACAACCAGTTCAGCCAGGTCCCAGGCCTGCATGGTCTCAGTCATCTGATTATCCTTGATGCCGTCGGCCATCATGGTCAAACAGAACGGGCAACCCACGGCAATCGTATCGGCCTTGACGGCAATCGCCTGCTTGGTGCGCGCATTGTTGATACGTTCGCCGATATCTTCCTCCATCCACATTCGTCCACCGCCTGCACCGCAGCAGAAGCTCTTATCGAGGCTGCGCTCCATTTCCACGACATTAATGCCGCGGATGGCTTTCAGAATCTGGCGGGGCTGATCGTAAATTTTGTTGTAGCGGCCAAGGAAACAGGAATCGTGATAGACAAACGTTCCCGACAGCGGCTGCGTCAGACGAATCTTACCGTCGGCAATCAGCTTCGCAATGATTTCGGTGTGATGATACACTTCAAAGTTCCCGCCGAAATTGGGGTAATCTTTCTTCAATGCATTGAAGCCGTGCGGACAAATGGCGATGATTTTCTTCACGCCGTAGCCATTCATTAAGTCAATATTGGCCTGCGCCAGCGCCTGGAAAAGGTATTCGTTACCGGCACGCATGGCGGAGTCACCGCAACAGCCTTCTTCATTACCCAGGATACCGAAACTGACACCGGCTTCCTGCAAAATCTTCGCAAAAGCGATGGAAATCTTTTTGCCGCGGTCATCAAACGAACCGGAGCAGCCCACATAGAACAGGTATTCGACATTGGGATCTTCAGCCAGCGTCTTGACACCCAGTTCCTTGGCCCACTCGCCGCGGAGATGCGCCCCCACTCCCCAGGGATTGGAGTTGTTTTCCATGTTACGGCAGGTCAGCTGAAGTTCCGGAGCAAAATCCGCTTCTGTTAATACTTTATAGCGACGCATATCAATGATCTTTGGCACATGTTCGATGGATGACGAACAGTGTTCCATACAGTACATGCAATTGGTGCAAGCCCATAATTCATGCAGATCGACCACTTCGCCGACCAGCGCCTTCCCGCCTTCTTCTTCCGCCGGTACTTCGCCTGCTTTTGCGGCTTTCACAGCGGCAGGAGCTTTCTCCAGCCAGAAGGTTTTGATGTCCTGTACCATTTTCTTGGGCGACAGGGGCTTGCCGGTCAGATAAGCCGGGCAGCCATCCTGGCAACGTCCACAGCGTGTGCAAGCGTCGGAGTCAAAAATCTGTTTCCAGGTGAATTCTTCGAGCTTGCCGACACCAAACGCTTCCGCATTTTCAAAATCGCGGATCGGCTCAACATAGCCGGTAGGTTTAGACGATTTGAGGAAATGGTTGGCCGGTGTCGTAATAATATGGAGCAATCTTGAATAGGGAATGTAGGCGATAAATCCCAGTGCCAAAACCGCGTGCAACCACCAGCTCAGTTTATGCACAATCCGGGCGGTATCGAGTTCAATGCCCGTAAATGTTTGGGCCAGAAGCCAGCCTGCAAACGACCAGACTTCCCACGGGGGATTGGTCACGTGAATGCGCAGGGCTTCCACGACAAAGCCGGTAACAATAATGGCGCCGATCAGCAGAAGAACAATGACATCATCAGGAGTTGTATCCATCGTGCCTTTGTAGCCCAGGCGGTCAGGTTTCTTGACAAAGCGACGATCCAGCGCAAGGATCACGCCAATCAGCACAAACACACCGAAAAGATCCATCAGGAAGGAAAAGCCTAAGTAGAAATTGCCCTTCAGAAACGTCCAGCCGAATATCGGCTCGGTAATATGATGCTGTCCGGCGTCAAAAGCGGCTCCAAAAATGAGAACAAAAAAGCCGAAAAATATCAAACCATGCATGATGCCGGGATAGAGGTCGCGCCAGGTTTTAACCTGCAGCAGACCTTCAAGGATGACGGCTTTGACCCTTTCACCCATATTGTCCAAACGCATTTCCGGCTTGCCCATGGCTTTCCACATCTGCCAGCGGCGGTAAACACCATAGCCGAAAATGGCCAAAGCAATCGCCGTAAGTGTGAAAAGCAGGATCTCAAACGCCGGCAAGGGGATATTCCAGAAAACCTCGCGACCTTCAGTACCTACAGAAAAATCTTGTTCTTTCATTGATCCTCCAACAAAACTTGAGGGCTGATTCTTGTCTACTCAATATCAAGCGCCAAAAAAAAGGTCTTTGCCCCGCGGTGCGGGGCAAAGACCTTTGGGTTTTTTAAGCAACCAGTTTCTTACAAACGGTTGTTAACTCGGGAATGACTTTGAACAAGTCATCAACAACACCATAATCCGCTTTCGTAAAGATGGGGGCTTCCGCATCCTTGTTGATCGCGACAATGCATTTTGATGAGCTCATGCCGGCCAAATGCTGAATCGCGCCGGAAATACCGCAGGCGATGTAGAGGTTCGGAGAAACAACCTTACCGGTTTGTCCGACCTGATCTTTCTGCAGTTTCCAACCGGCATCCACTGCCGCACGAGATGCGCCAACTGTGCCTTTCAGCACTGCAGCCAGTTCTTCCAGAATCTGGAATCCTTCAGGGCCTTTCATGCCGCGGCCACCGGAAACAATCACGTTGGCCTCTGTCAAATCGACTTTACCGCTGGTATCTTTCTGCACTTCCAGAACCTTGCTCTTGATCGACGCTGCATCCACTGCCGCATCCACTTTCACAACCGCTCCGGCTTTCGCATTTTCAGCGGCCGGAAACACATTGGGACGCAAGGTTGCCATCGCAGGTGTTGAGCTGGTGACGATTTCACCAAAGCACTTCCCTGCATACATGGGGCGGATGGCAACAAACTTACCGCCATCCAACTTGACATCCGTACAATCCGTGGCAAGGCCCGTGGCCAATTTAGCGGCTACGCGAGCAGACAAATCCTTACCCTGAACCGATGCGCCCAAAAGTACGATTGCCGGATCATTTTCCTTAATCACTTTAGCAACAACGGCCGCATGAGCTTCAGAAATATAAGGCTCCATGGCAGCATTGTCGCCCACGAAAACTTTATCCACACCATATTTGCCAAGCTCTGCAGCTAAACCTTCTATACCTGTACCAAGCAGAATGGCGCTGACTTCATCGCCGCTCTGGTCGGCAAGCTTACGGGCTGTCGAGGCCAGTTCCAGGCTGATTTTCCTGAGGGCGCCGTCCCGCTGTTCTGCTACTATCATTACACCTTTTGCCATTTTCAATTCCTCCGCTTCTTAATTAAATAACTTTTGCTTCTTCTCTGAGTAACCGGCCCAATTCCGCCGCCTTTTGCACGGCCTCATCTCCGCAAATGATCTTTCCGGGAGGTCTGGCCGGAGGTGGAATGGTTTTGGCTACTTTGGCTTTTGCGTCGGTGGCAATGCCAATGGCGGCTGCATTTTTCACATCAACCGGTTTCTTCTTTGCTTTCATGATGCCGGGCAATGACGCATAACGCGGTTCATTGAGGCCTTTCTGTGCGGTAACCACACAGGGCAGCGTTGTCTCAATTAAAAGCTGTGCGCCTTCAATCGGACGAATCACTTTGACTGAGGTACCGGCAAATTCCAGTTTGGTGACCAGCGTTAACTGCGGCAGACCCAGGGCTTCCGCCAGCATGGCGCCGACCTGACCTGAGTCATCATCAATGGCGCGCTGTCCGCAGAAAATAATATCGTGCGGCAGTGTTTTGATCACGGCTGCCAGAGCGTTGGCCACGACAAAAGCGTCGGCACTGTCAAAAGCCGGATCGCAAATGTGCACACCCTTATCGGCGCCCATGGCCAGAGCCGTACGGATGGTTTCCATCGCTCTTGCGGGACCGACGGACACGACCGTCACTTCGCCGCCGTTCTTTTCTTTCAATTTCAATGCTTCTTCCACACCAAATTCGTCGTAGGGATTCATCACCCACTTGATCTGGCCTTCTTCGATGCCTGAACCGTCAGCTTTGACTTTGATCTGTGCTTCGGTATCCGGCACTTGCTTTACGCATGCAATAATATTCACTGTCAAAAACCTCCTTCTCCTGCACGTCGCTTAAGCAGGGGCGATGCGTGCATTTCAATTTTTTCTTCTTAACATCCATTCTATAAAAATGCCCGACTCTCTCGGTAGAGAATCGGGCACCTATACTACAATCTGTTCTTTACGATGTCTTCAACCACGGACGGATCAGCCAGCGTGCTGATATCGCCCAGGTTGCCGACGTCATTGGCGGCGACTTTCTTCAAAATTCTTCTCATGATCTTGCCACTGCGGGTTTTGGGAAGACCATCCGCCCATTGAATCTTGTCGGGCGTTGCAATCGGTCCGATAACTACGCGGACATGAGCAATGAGTTCTTTTTTCAGATCGTCTGATTTCTCCACGCCGGTCTTCAGGGTGACGTACGCGTAAATGCCCTGGCCTTTAATGTCATGCGGCATGCCGACAACAGCGGCTTCTGCAACGGCTTTGTGAGCGACCAGAGCGCTTTCAACTTCGGCGGTGCCCATGCGGTGACCGGACACGTTGATAACGTCATCGATACGGCCGGTGATCTGATAGTAACCATCCTTGTCACG
>CAZJMX010000012.1:0-107941 GCA_964547345.1 uncultured Smithella sp.
CCGCCGCTACGATGGTTCCTAATGTCTTTTTCATGATCTGTTACCTCCTTAGGGTAGTTTGTTTCATTTGCCTTTATACTAATGAAATTTGCGTGCCAAAGTGTTGCGGCGGGAAAAAATAATTGTAACATCATGATATGTATAATAAATACAATAAGCACTTCCTGCGTCATGATCTGTCCACAACACTTGTTTAGTGCTTTCTTTCAATGAAATGTTTAAAGCGGTTGAACGAAATGTAAAAAGGATGCCGTGGGCATGAGGTGGTCAATGCAAATGGTGAAGTTATTTGATACAGACTCGGCGGACTTGCTTAAAATCGGTATGTCCGGTGAGGGATTTGAGAATGCCGTCCTGGAGAAGGGTGGTCATACCTTCAGACATGGCCTGATTGCGCAGGGTTTCGACGGTTTCATGCTTTTGAACCATTCTTTTGATTTGATCCGTTGCGACGAGAAGTTCGTGAATGCCCATTCTGCCTTTATAGCCGGTTTTGTCGCAAAGATCACACCCCTTGGGCTGAAATAATCTGAAATTGTCGTTGTAGGGGATGCCTAATTTGGCAAATTCTTCCGCCCCGTAGTTTTCCGCGATTTCATCATATTCTTCCCGGGTAGGATGGTATTGTTCTTTGCAGCTCTTGCAAAGTGTGCGAACCAGGCGCTGGGCGAGAATGGCCAAAAGCGCGTCGGCAAAGTTTAACGGATCAATGCCCATGTCCAGCAGGCGCACGATGGTTTCCGGCGCGCTGTTGGTATGCAGGGTGCTGAAGACCAGATGGCCCGTCAGAGATGCTTCCACGCCGGTTTTGGCTGTTTCAAAATCGCGCATTTCGCCAACCATGATGATATCCGGATCAGCGCGCAAGAATGAACGCATGGCGGCCGCAAAATCAAAGCCGATTTTCGGCTGAACCTGCACTTGGCGTAAGCCGTATTGCGTGATTTCGACCGGATCTTCCGCCGTCCAGATTTTCCGATCCGGCCGGTTGATGTGATGTAATGCGGCGTGCAGCGTGGTGGTTTTACCGGATCCCGTCGGACCGACGACCAGAATCATTCCGTACGGTTTGGCGATGACTTTAAGCAGTTCATTGTAGTTGCGTTTCAGGATGGCCATCTCTTCGAGCGGCATGGTTTCGCCTTTGGCGAGAATTCTCATGACGACATCTTCAACGCCGCCTTGCGTGGGAATGGACGCCACGCGCAATTCAATTTCCTCGTTGGCGGATCTTCGGAATTTTATTTTGCCGTCCTGGGGCAGCCTTTTTACGGTAATATCCAGATTGGACATAATCTTGATGCGGGAAATAATCGCAGCGCGGTAACTGTAGGGAACGGTCTGATAGACGGCGCAGTCGCCATCCACCCGGAACCGGATTTCCACGTTTTTCTTGCCGACATTCGGTTCGATATGAATATCGGACGCGCGGCGGGCATAGGCATCATTGATGATTTTGTTGACCAGCTGCATGATCACGCTGTCGGATTCGGTGACCAAATCGCTGCCTTCCTCATCATCAGAACTCCTTTCTTCATCATCGAGCCTGCCCAAAAGCTCCGTGAAAGAATGCTCGCTGTCTCCCGTCTGAAAAAAGAGATTAATAAACTTGAGGATATCATCGGGCAGCGCGACGTCATATTTTATTTTTTTTGTTTTCAGCAGATTTTCAATGGCATCTCTTTTTAAGATGTTGTTGGGATCATCGACGACGACACGAATGTTGCCTTCAACTTTTTCCAGTGGCACCCAAAATTCGCGGCGTAGATAGTCCTTTCGCAAATTTTTAATGAGATCACCGGGGATTACGGCTTTATCATTATATTCAACAAAGCGGCAGCGATAGAATTCCTCAAAGGAATGACCAATGTCGTCCTTGGAGATGCGATGTTTACGCATCAGGAAATGTTCGATGGATTCTTTCTGTTCGCGCGCTTCTTCCCAGGCTGACTCCATTTCATCTTCCTTGATCAAACCGCGGGTGAGAAGGAAATCAAAGCGCGTTTTGCGTCGCCGGGCAAAGCGCTGCTGATTGTAAAAGGCAACTCCCAGCACCTCGGCGATTTCCATGGCCAGGCCGACTTCCTCTTCGGAAAATTTGCCGTCACCAAATTTTTTATTCAGAATCTGGATGACGCCCATCAGTTGGTCTTCATAAAAAATCGGAGCGGCAAGAATTTGTTTGGTGCGAAATCCGGATTTTTTATCCCAACTGGAGTCGAAGGTCAGCTCGAAATCCATTGCTTTGAGTTCCGCCTGATTATAGGCGTCACTGATATTGACAATGTTGTAGGTGTTGGCTACATATCCGGCGATGCTCTGGTTGCTGACGGGTACGCGAATTTCCTTGATTTGAGCGCCTGCCAGAAACATCGAATAGATTTCATCGTGGTGTTTGTCCACAACATAAATCGTAATGGAATAGGCGCTGAAGAGATTCAGGATGCCATCTTTTAAATCGACCAGGATTTGCGCAATATTTTGCGCCGCATGGATGCGGTTGGTGATGTCCTGCAGATTTTTGCGTATCCGCAGCTTTTCATCCATGCTGATGAGGGAATCGGGTTTAAACTGGAAGCTCATTTAAAGCGTTTCTCCTGGTCTGGCCGTCGAAATCGTATTACCCCATTGTTATCGGCCAAAAACTCCAAAAAATTCTGTCTGGCAGAGAAATATTTTCGGTAATTTCTCGTCAAAAAGAAATGCGAATATTATGCCAGGTCGCACGTTCCTTAAGCGGTTGTGACAATTTTTGAAAAGTCAGCGATTTTATGGAATAAAATGGAAATATCCGCCAACAGCGACAAGCGATTAAAGCGGATTTTATCATCCTTATCCATGACCATCACATTGTCAAAAAAAGCATCCACAGAGGGACGCAACGCGGCAAGTTTGTTTAATGCGGTGTTGAAATCTTTTTCGGCGATGCCTTTTTCCACCCGTAATTTAATCGTTTCAAATGTTGAAAATAGTTTAATTTCCGCTTCATGGGTCAGCAGATTGACATCAATCTGACCGTCGCGGAAGTCTTTTAAAATATTGTCCACGCGCTTGAAAGCGACCGAAATGGGTTCAAATTCCGGATTTTGACGGAAAGCCTGAAGTGCCGCGATTTTTTCCAGAACCACCACAAGATCGTCGATGTCCGAGGCGAGAACTGCCTCGACGGTATCATAGGCATATCCCTGGGAAATGAGCTGATTCTGAAGGCGTCCCCTGAAGAAATCCAGAACATCCTTTTTGATATCCTCGGCTGGTTTCTTTAACACATCTTTGAGAGACGCAAGGCTCTCGTCGATCAGGAAATTGAGACTCAGGGCGTAACGCCGTGATAAAATAATATTAATAATACCAATGGCCTGACGCCGCAAGGCGTAGGGGTCGGCCGTGCCAGTCGGAGGCATGCCGACGCTGAAAAAACCGACAATCGTATCCATTTTATCGGCCAGGCCGACAATGGCGCCTTCGTCTGTCTGGGGAAGATCGCCACCGGCGACGATCGGCAGATAATGTTCATAGATGGCATTGGCGACGGCGGGATTTTCACCGGCCAGAAGGGCATATTCACGACCCATGATGCCTTGCAGTTCCGAAAATTCACCCACCATGAGCGATTCCAGATCCGCCTTGGCCAGAAGTGCTGCGCGGTCGACGTTTTTCTTGGCGGACGGCTTTACTTTGGCAGCGATTTTTACAGCAAGCTTTCGGAAACGCATCACTTTTTTATGAGAGGTGCCCAAAAGCGTGTGAAAGACTACTTTTTTGAGAGATTCCACCCGTTCCTCCAGCGGAACTTTCTTGTCTTCCTCAAAGAAAAATGAAGCGTCGGCCAGGCGCGCCCTGAGTACTCTTTCATTTCCGCTGGCTACGACTGCGATATCGCGGGGGCGGGTGTTGCTCACGGCGATGAAATAAGGCAGAAGTTTTCCTTCGTCGTTGACGACGGGGAAATATTTCTGATGCGAAATCATGGTGGTGGTAAGAACTTCTTTGGGGATTTTCAGATAGCTTTCGTCAAAATGGCCTCGAACGATGACGGGATATTCCACGATGAAGCTGATGGTTTCGAGCAAATCCTCCGTGTAATAAAGCTTGCCGCCGACTTCGGCCGCCGCTTTTTGCGCGTCATCCAGAATCAGTTTTTTTCTTTCCGCGGGATCGGCAATGACGAAATTTTCTCTGGCTTTGGTCAGATAATCTTCAAAACCTGAAACGGTAAAGGGAGCCGGACTCATGAAGCGATGGCCCCGGGAAGTGTTACTGCTTTCAATGTCTTCAATTTTAAGCGGCACCACTTTACCGCCGTATAGCGCCAAAAGCCAGTGCACGGGACGCGCAAAACGCAAATCGTAGGCGGCCCAGCGCATGGATTTACGGAAAGGGATTGCCAGCATGAAGCTTTTGAGAATCTCGGGAAGCAGATCTGCCGTCGGCTGCCCGGCGACGGTTTTGCGCGCGCCAAGATATTCGCCTTTTTCAGTGGTGATGGTTTCGAGTTGGGAGACTTCCAGTCCTTGGCCGCGGGCGAAACCTGCGGCGGCTTTTGTCGGCTGGCCGTTTTCATCGAACGCCGCCTTTTTTGCCGGTCCCAGTTTTTCAAGGGTTTGATCTTCCTGTTTCGGAGATAAATCCGCGATGGTAAGCGTCAGACGGCGCGGGGTGGCCAGACAGCGAATGCCATTGAAGGCAATGCGTTTTTCCGTAAGCGTTTTACGGATGATGTCTTCCATATCGACCACCGCTTTGGATAAAAATCCGGCGGGGATTTCTTCTGTGCCGATTTCAAAAAGCAGTTCGTTACTCATGTTCTCTCCAGATAGGCTATGGGGTCTTTAAGAGGGGGAAACCCAGGTCTTCGCGTTGTTTCATGTAAAGTTCCGCGCTGATCCGCGCCAGGTTTCTCACCCGGCCGATATAGCTTGTGCGTTCCGCCACGCTGATGGCGCCGCGCGCGTTTAGCAAATTAAATGTGTGCGAACATTTCAGACAATAGTCATACGCCGGCAGAGCCAGATGCTTTGCGGCGATGCGCAGCGCTTCCTCTTCATACATATCAAAGAGCTTGCGCAGCATGGGAATGTCGGCCACTTCAAAGTTGTACGTGGAAAACTCCACTTCGCCTTTATGATGCACATCGCCGTATTTAATTTTGTCGGTCCACTGCAAATCATAGACATTGTTGATGCCCTGAATATACATGGCGATGCGTTCCGTGCCGTAGGTCAGTTCGGCGCAGACGGGGTTGCAGTCAAAGCCGCCGACCTGCTGGAAATAGGTGAACTGTGAGATCTCCATGCCGTCGAGCCAGACTTCCCAGCCCAGGCCCCACGCGCCCAGCGTGGGCGATTCCCAGTCGTCCTCCACAAAACGAATGTCATGCTCCAGCGGATCGATTCCGAAACTCCTGAGCGAATCCAGATAGAGTTCCTGAATATTCACCGGCGACGGTTTCATGATCACCTGATATTGATAATAGTGTTGCAGTCGGTTGGGGTTTTCGCCGTAGCGCCCGTCGGTGGGACGGCGGGATGGTTGAACGTAGGCCACATTCCACGGTTCCGGCCCCAGCGCACGCAGGCAGGTGTCGGGATGAAACGTTCCCGCGCCGACTTCCATATCGTAAGGCTGCAGGATGACGCAGCCCTGAGTATGCCAGTATTTTTCGAGCGCAAAAATTAATTCCTGATAAGTCACAATGTCCTCCTTGCTTGAAGCCAAAAGAATCACGAATGCCGGGTGGCTCCGTAACGTCAACAACTTGCGGCTACGTAGCACGAAAGGGCGATGGGGTCAATATCAAAGGGTAAAAGGCCGGATCAGATTCGGAGCCCGGCGCCTGACCCAGCAGTTTTTCATTGACAGGGCGTGGGGTTTTTTCTAAAGATGTTACCGACACGACGTAAAGTTCATTTCACAAAGACACGAGTGTTGCGGAGTAAAAAAATGCTCAATTTTACGTTTCACAATCCCACAAAAGTTATTTTCGGCAAAGATACGATCCGTCAGATCGCGGGTGAAATACCGCGCCATGCCAAAATGATGGTGACGTATGGTTCGCAAAGCGCCCGAAAATACGGCGTGCTCGATGAAATCCGAACCGCTCTTTGCGGCTATGACCTGACGGAATTCGGCGGCATCGAACCGAACCCGGAATATGAGACGCTGATGCGGGGGATTGGGCTTGCGCGGGAAAAGAAGATTGATTTTCTACTGGCGGTCGGCGGCGGTTCGGTCATTGACGGAACCAAGTTCATGGCGGCCGCCATTGCAGTCAACAATGATCCATTGCTTTTGCTGGAGAATAAAGGCGCTGACATTCGGCAGGCGCTCCCGATCGGCTGTGTGGTGACCCTGCCAGCCAGCGGTTCGGAGACTAACAATCGCGCTGTCATCAGTCGCAAAGCCATGATGCTCAAGCGCGCCATCATGAATTCATTTTTATTCCCCCGATTTGCTGTGCTGGATCCGACCAAGACCTATTCGCTCCCCGCAAGGCAGGTCGGAAACGGCGTGGTCGATACGTTTGTCCACGTTCTGGAGCAGTATCTGACGTATCCGGTGGGCGGGCTTGTTCAGGATCGTCTGGCGGAAGGGCTGCTGCTCGTGCTGATTGAAGAAGGGCCGAAAGCACTGATCGATCCCGAAGATTATGACGTGCGCGCCAATCTCATGTGGGGCGCGACGCTGGGTTTAAACGGGCTCATCGGTGCGGGCGTGCCCCAGGATTGGGCGGCGCATCGTTCGGGCTATGAGCTGACAATGCAATACGGTTTGGATCACGCCCAAACCCTGGCAGTGCTGGTCCCGGCCATGCTGAGGGTTCGTTCTGCCGGTAAGCGTCAAAAGCTTTTGCAGTATGGGGAACGCATCTGGGGTATTACGTCAGGCAGCGAGACCTACCGAATTGATGGTGCAATCGAAAAAACCCGCGCATTTTTTGAGAGCATGGGAGCGCCGACGCGACTGAGCGGTTACGGCATCGCGAATGTGGATATCGAGCAGCTCATCGAGCTGCTTAAAGCACACGGGATGGTCGATCTGGGAGAAAATCAGGACGTGACTCCGGACGTCATGAAGAAAATATTGAATCTTTGTCTGTAAACCGCCATTCATGTCGCACAAATAATCGTGAATACTGGGAAAATGCAGACCTGTAAACACTCAAACAAATGAGGGGTTGACTTATAATGATGTAATGATTAAAATAACTGGACATACATCGGACGATTATCAATTTGGAAGGAAAAATAATAAACAAGGGAATCAGTCGCAGCGGCTGATTAAACGCTAAAAATTAAAAGATTAAGGAGAAAGAGATGAAAAAAGTTTTTGGGTTGGTAGCAATTCTCATGCTGACATTAACGGTCACCATGGGATATGCGCAGGTGAAAGCCGGATCGGTTCATGTTACACCGACGATAGGCATGTACAAGTTTGAAGGCAATGAGGACATGCACAGTGCAATAAACCTTGGTTTGCGCGCCGGATACAATTTTACCAAGTATATCGGCGTTGAAGGTTTTGCTCATTGGACACCCACCGGGCCGATCGGCGAAGCTGAATGGTCCAGGGGCAGCAATGTCAACGTTTTTGGTTACGGAATGGAGGGTATTTTCCACATTCTGCCCAATGGTGCTTTCGTTCCTTTTGTGGCGGTTGGTGTCGGTGGTGTTCATTATTCTACGACCTGGCAGGACACATTTGAAAACAAACGTGACAAAATTGCTGCGGATTACGGCGCGGGTGTAAAGTATTTTCTGTCGGAAAATGTAGCGCTACGTGCGGATGTTCGCCACGTCCTTCCTTTCCAGGATAAGCATAATAATTTTCTGGGTACCGTAGGCTTGACCTTTGCTTTCGGCGGCGCTAAAAAAGCGATGGAACCCCCTCCCGCACCGGCGCCTGCGCCTGCGGCTCCGGTTGTGGCCGATTCTGACAACGACGGTGTATTGGATAACGCCGACAAATGTCCCGGTACGCCCGCTGGTGTTGCGGTGGATAAAGACGGCTGTCCTTTGGATTCCGACAAAGACGGCGTTTATGATTATCTGGACAAGTGTCCCGGTACGCCCGCCGGAGTTGTCGTGGACAAAGACGGCTGCCCGCTGGACTCCGATAAGGACGGTGTTTATGACTATCTGGACAAATGCCCCGGCACACCCGCCGGTGTGCAGGTTGATAAAGACGGTTGTCCTCCGCCAGTCGTGCAGAAGGTAGTGCCTCAGGCTGCCGCCGCTCCGGAAATTATCGAGAAGGGCAGAACCACCCTGAAAGTCTTGTTTGATACCAACAAGTCGGTCATTAAAAAAGGTTACTTCGCTGATGTGGATGCCCTGGCTGCCGTTATGAAACAGTATCCGGATCTCAATGTGATCATCGAAGGGCATACGGACAATGTGGGCAGTGATGCCTATAACAAGAAACTGTCCCAGTCGCGCGCGGACGCTGTAAAGAAATACATAGTCGATAAGGCTGGTATTGACGCCACACGCATTAAGGCAGTTGGCTTCGGTGAGGAAAAACCCATTGCGGACAACGCCACGAAAGAAGGCAAGACCAAAAATCGACGTGTTGAAGCAGCAGTGGATTATATCATTAAAAAGTAAGTTGGTCTGTCAACAATAGATCATCGGTTGTAAAATAGGGGACGGCTTCAAACCGTTCCCTATTTTCTTGTCTGTCATCCTGTTAAATGATCTGGGCGGGCATGATGAGAAATCAGGTGCTGTCAATGTCTCAGGTCTTCCCGGGCGGGATCAGTGCTGGAGGATAATGAAAAAAAGTATTTACCTTTCATGGGGAAAACGGATTTTGGATCTGGCTCTGACGGCGCCGGCGGTGATTGTTCTGTCGCCGCTCCTTGCCCTTGTCGCCGTCCTTGTCCGCACCCGTTTGGGAAGCCCGGTATTGTTCAAGCAAATCCGTCCGGGACTGCATGAAGAGCCTTTTGAAATTTTTAAATTCCGCACCATGACCGATGTGCGAAATCAAGACGGCAAATTGCTTCCCGACGCGCAGCGGATCACGCGTCTGGGCGCTTTTCTGCGTAAGACGAGCCTTGATGAACTGCCTGAACTTTTCAATGTGCTGAATGGCGATATGAGTCTGGTCGGTCCGCGTCCGCTGCTGATGCAATATTTACCCTACTACACCCAACGGGAACGCCTGCGTCATACTGTGCGTCCGGGGGTGACGGGATTGGCGCAGGTGAGCGGCAGGAACTATCTAAAGTGGGACGAGCGCCTGGAAACCGATGTGAAATATGTTGAACATGCATCGCCGGCGCTGGATGTCAAAATTATTTTTCAGACAGCGGTTCAGGTTATAACAACCAAAGATGTTGCTGTGGTGCCGGGAACGGTCGGCATTTTATTAAATCAATATCGCAAACATTGGAACATGAAGGATCGCTAGGATTCCGGGAGAATGGCGAGGGTTCCGTCTGCAAAGGTCAAACCGTGCATGACTTGCACTTTCTCTTTGCGGTTGCACCAAGATATGCTATTGAAAATTTCATGAAGAAATTGATTATTTATGGGGCGTCCTTTTTGGATGTCATTAAGTTGGTTGATGCAATCAATCGTGTAACTCCCACCTGGCAGGTTCTCGGATACCTCGACGACAACACGGACGTTCACGGCTGCGTTTTCATGGGATATCCCGTTCTGGGTGGCAGGGAGTCGGTTGCAAAATATGCGGGACAAGATGATACATTTTTCTTTGTCAATATCAGCAGTCACTGGAAGCGCGCCAAAGCGGTAGCAGATGCCCTGGACGCTTGCGGCTGCAAGATGGCCACCCTGGTTCATCCTTCCATTGATATGAACTATGTTCGGATTGGCCGGGGCTGTATTGTTCCTGAAGGCTGCGTGATCGGCGGGAATGTTACCATCGGCGATTTTGTATTTGTTCGCCTCAAGAGCCTGATCAGCCATGATGTGACCGTGGATGATTTTGTGTTCATCGGCGCGGGCGTCAACATTTCCAGTAACGCTGTCCTCAGGCAGGGCTGCTATATCGGTACGGGGGCCACCATCATGCGTAAAAGGATTGTCGGAGAATCCGCCATTGTCGGTGCGGGCGCTGTGGTGACCAAAGATGTACCGCCGGGCATTACCGTGACAGGTGTACCGGCGAGAATTATGGATTCCGGGAAAGCGTCGGTATGAGAAATTTAATTGTCAATCTGGCGCCGACCGGCATGATTCCCACCAAGGAGATGACACCCCATGTTCCCGTTACGCCGGAAGAAATTGTCGGAGATGTTTTGCAATGCGCGCGATTGGGTGCATCTATGGCGCACATCCATGCACGGGACGAAAAAGGTATTCCGACGTACCGGCCGGAAATATTCCGGGACATCATCACAGCCATCCGCCGCGAAAACAGCAGTTTGATCATCACGGCAACCACCAGCGGACGAACCTATAATGAATATGAAAAACGATCCGCCGTGCTGGATCTGACGGGAGAGGCCAAGCCGGACATGGCGTCTTTGACGCTCAGCTCGGTCAATTTCAATAAGGTGGCCAGTATCAACAGCCCGGATATGATTGCGGCGCTGGCCAAAAAAATGCAGGAAAATGACATCAAGCCGGAGTTGGAGGTTTTTGATCTGGGCATGATTAATTTTGCCCGCTATCTGATCCGGAAGGGGCTGCTTGAGCCGCCTTACTATTTTAATATCCTGCTTGGCAATATTGCCGCGGCTCAGGCCAAATTACTCCATCTGGGCTTGCTGGTTTCGGAGTTACCGGAGGATTCGATCTGGTCGGTGGCCGGTATCGGTGATGCGCAATGCCGGATGAACGCCATCGGCATCATCGCAGGCGACGGTGTCCGTGTAGGGTTGGAAGATAATGTCTGGTTTGACGAGGGGCGCACGCAACTGGCGACCAACGCCATGCTACTGGAAAGAATTGCCACGATGGCGCGCGTGCTGGGACGCGAGATCGCCTCGCCTTTGGAAGTCAGGCAAAGATTGAAATTATAGAAACGCAGATGCCGGGATGAAAAGAATTGTCCTTATTCCGTTTGGGTACAAGGAATATTCTCTCCAGAGTAGACGCGCCTTCTCAAAATAGTATTGATCACTCAGGGGATATGGAATCGTCGTGAATGTATTGCTGACCTGTGCCGGACGGCGCAACTATCTGGTGGATTATTTTAAAGATGCGATAGGCGGCAAGGGTCGCGTACTGGCCGCGGATCAGTCCGAAAGCGCTCCCGCCCTGCAGGAGGCCGATGCGGCGTTTGTTCTGCCGAATGTCTATGCTCCGAATTATATTGACAGGCTTTTGTCACTATGCCGACATGAGCAGGTCCGACTGGTGATTCCCCTCAATGACCTGGAGCTGCCCGTATTGGCGGAACACAAAGCACGTTTTCTTAGCGAAGGGATTATCGTCGCTGTTTCCGACGCCAATATCGTGACGACGTGTTTTGATAAGTGCCAAACCCTGCGGTTTGCCGAAAAGAACGGCATTGCCGTGCCGCCGACTTATTTTTCTCTGGATGAGGTTCGCTTGGCTCTGGATGCGGGTGACCTGAACTTTCCGCTGGTTTTGAAACCGAGGTGGGGCTCGGCTTCATTCGGGGTGGAGGTGTGTTATGATTGGGATGAACTGGCGCATGTTTATGCGCTTGCCAAAAAGCGGCAGGCCAGATCGGTTGTGGCAAGGTTTGGTTCGGATGTGGAAAAAAGTTTTCTGATTCAGGCAAAAATTTGCGGTCGGGAATATGGACTGGATGTTGTCAATGATTTTTCCGGAAACTATGTCTGCACTTTCGTGAAGCAAAAACTGGCCATGCGCGCAGGCGAGACGGATAAGGCCGTTAGTGTCGATCATCCCGTATTGGCGGGGATCGGGGAAAAAATTGGCAGAAGGCTTGGGCATGTTGCCAATCTCGACGCAGATATTTGCGCCAATGATGACAAGTATTATCTGATTGACATGAATCCGCGCTTCGGCGGCGGTTATCCGTTTTCTCAGATGGCGGGCGCCAACATCCCCGCCGCTCTTTTGGCCTGGGCCCAGGGGAAAACGCCCGATCCATCCTGGTTCAATATCCGACCGGGTGTGACGGCATCCAAGTCCTGCCGACTGGTTGCGTTAAGGCAATTATTAAACGGTTAAACGGAAGGTAACATGGGCAAAATTCTTGAAACGGATCAACACCCGCTGTGATTTTCATGCCGAGCATCCATCGATGTTATGGCAAACCTTTGATGCGATTCCGGCGTTTTACCGGGAAGGGTGACTACCGCCAGATGCTTGATGCCGCCTACCAGGGGATGGCCGACGAAATATTTCTGCCGGTGGGCAGTTGTGATCCGTCGGCCGGGCCTTATCCATCCGAGCGTCCGCTTGTTGCGGGGTTAGTTCTAGGAGACACTCGTTCAGAAATTCTGGAGAATGAACGCAGATTGGCTGCGTTTGGATTGAGCACCTGACCAAAATTTAATACAAGGAATAGTATATCCCATGCCGGGTGAAATCATCAGACGATATGGATTCTGGCTGGCCGACGCTTTGCAGGGCGGCCTGGTTAGACGGTATTATGAAAATTTAAAAAAAGAGCAGGGCCATGTCTTCTCTTCTTCCGACTTGCAGGCTCTGCTCAATCACGCCGTCACAACCACGCCCTACTATGAGCCGTGGAAGCAAAGCGGGAGTATTGAAGCGTTTCCTGTCATCAACAAGCAAATCATTCTGGCCCATTATGAGGGTTTTTTGTCCTCTGTGTATCGGGGGAAAAAGCTGCATATCATGCGAAGCAGCGGCTCCAGCGGGGATAGATTTGCCATGCTTCAGAATCGCAAAAAAAGAAAACGGGTCCTGGCGGAATTGATTTATTTCAATGAGCAATGCGGGTTTTATATGGGAGATCGTTTTATTTATACCAGGGTCTGGTTTAAGGACAATCGCAAATCCATATGGATGCGGACAGCTGAAAACATGTGTCCTTTTGACTGCAGGTCTTTGTCGGACGCGTCACTGGATGGGTTGTTTCATCTTTTGCAAAAAGACAAATCCATAAAACTGCTCAAAGGGTACGCCTCCAGTCTGGAGGCCATTGCCGATTATTTTGACCGGCGCGGTTTCGCTCCGGCGCTGTTCAATTTACAGATCATTCTCAGCGGTGCGGAGCGGCTGGACCAGGTTGCCAAAGCAAAACTGAAAAACGTGTTCGGCTGTCCGGTGGTTTCCCGCTACTCCAATCAGGAAAACGGCGTACTGGCGCAGCAGGGATTAAACGATGATGTTTTCTATTTGAATGCGTCGCACTATTATTTTGAATGGCTGAAACTCGACTTTGACACCCCGGCGACCATTGGCGAGCCGGCCCGGCTGATTATTACAGATCTGTATAATTGGGCTATGCCGATGATCCGCTATGATACGGGCGATATCGTGATCGCCGGGCAAGTGGACGGTGTGCCTGGTCGCAACATCCTGCTGGATGTATCGGGGCGTTGCGATGAAGTGATTACGGACACCCGCGGCAATAAAATGTCCCCGCATGCTGTGGCGCTGCATTTCCGGCAGTTTACCAGGCTCAGGCAATATCAGTTTGTCCAGAACAGCCGGACGGATTTCGTTTTGAAACTGGAAGGGGCGCGAGGCATCTATGATGATGAAAGCCTGAAGCAGTCGCTTCGCGCATTCATCGGTGAAGATGCCGCCATGGAGATTGTCCACCTGGATAAAATTCCGCAAGCCGCCTCCGGAAAGCTAAAAAAGATAATCCGTAATTATTGAACTAAGCAGATTGGCGTGCAAGATCGTCCGGCCATTTTATGGACTTGTCACTTTTTACCTGATGGTTTGCGCAGCAAAGCGCCTTCGGGGGCAGGGAAGGGCAGGGGGAGGAGGATCCGGCTCCCGGCATGGGCTTGATTCATTCTGGCCCCCTTCTCATCTAGAATGATGCGGGTATCGAGCCGGACATTATCCTTTGGCAGCAATAACTCCGCATCTTCATCGGTTTTCAAATGGTTTCGGACTTCAACGAGAATTTGCTTTCGGCTGTTATCGTAACCCAGAACAATGCCCGCCGGTTCGTGTGTCTGGATGTTTTTAATATCCGGACTGCTTGCCGTTATCTTTTCTTCACCCAGCGCAAATCCTGTTGTATAGCCGCGATGCGAAACGGTTTGCAGTTCTTCCCGCCATTGAGGATCGCATGGACAGGATGACTGGCCTTGTCCGAGGGCGTCAATGGCATGCCGGTAAGCGCGCGCTACGACCGCCGTGTAGTAGGATGATTTCATCCGGCCTTCAATTTTGACACTGGTGACGCCTGTGGCCAATACCTGAGGCAGATGTTCAATCAGGCACAAGTCTCTGGAACTGAGCAAATAGGAAAAGCGTTCGTCTTCTTCAAGGATGAAGGGTTCATCAGGTCGGGTCGATTCGTGCAGAACATATTCCCATCGGCACGGCTGCGTACAGTCGCCTTCGTTGGCGCTCTTCCGGTTGCGGTAAGCCGACAAATAACAGCGTCCCGAATAGGCCATGCACATAGCGCCGTGAATGAAAATTTCCAGCTCCATATCGGGAACAGATGCGGCGATTTCTCCTACTTCCTTCAAAGAAAGTTCTCGAGCCAGGATGATCCGCGTGACACCCTGATCCTGCCAGAAACGGACGGCTTCGATGTTGGTGGTATTGGCCTGTGTGCTTAAATGCAGTGGCATCTGCGGCGCGAGAGTACGGATCAGACGGATCAACCCCGGATCACTCACAATGAGCGCATCGATTCCTGCGGTGATTAATTCGGGGACCATTCGACGCGCCGCCTTCAGATCGGTATTGCGGGCGAATGTGTTGAGTGCGGCGTAAACCTTCGCATGCCCGGCGTGAGCATCGTCTATCCCCGAGACCAGGTCGTCTTGGGACATCTCGGCTTTAGCCGAACGCAAACTCAAACCGGGAACGCCGACATAAACCGCATTTGCGCCATACAGTATGGCCGTGCGCAATTTTTCCAGATTGCCGGCAGGCATTAGTAATTCCGGGCGGCGCATAGACACCTCCATCAGGGACAATACCTGCGCACCTGTTCCATCACTTTGAGGGATTTGACTTCTTTCCCCAGAACGTGAGAAATAAAACCGTATAGGATATTGCGCGATTCAACAGCCAGTGCTTCCGGCAGGCAGACCCGCTTCATTTTTTCAATATCCATGTCTCTTCCCAGAAGCAGGGTGCGCAGCGTTCCTGCGGAGACCGACTGGTCGTAGCGTTGGGGCTTTGCGCAGGATGCGCAGGCGATTCCGCCTTCCTGCGGAAAGAAATAGTAAAATGAGCCGTTGGTTACAGGTGTTTTGCAATGGATGCAGGCGGAAAGCGCGGGCTCAAATCCCGATATTTTCAAAAGACGCATTTCAAAAAAACGGATCATGGCGTCGGAAATATGTTCGCGAGTTAATACAGACAGAAAATCGGTTAAAAGCTCAAAGAGCTCTTCATTGGCTTTTCCTTCCGGGCTGAAATGATCGGCAAGATCCATGAAATAGCAAGCGGTTAATGTTTTTTCCAGATCCTGACGGATGGAGGCATAGTGGTCGATAATGTCGCAGGATTCAATGAACGCCAGCATATCGCGGTTTTTGCGTGTAAAAATAATGCGGGTCAGGGAAAAAGGTTCAAAGACGTTGGCGAAGCGCTTCTTGCTTCTTTTCGCGCCTTTGGCGATGCCCTTGAGTTTTCCGTATTCGCGGCTGTAGAAGGTGACGATTAAATCCGAATCCCCGTAACTGAGGCTTTTGAGAAAAAAGCCGCAGGCTCTATGGCTTTCTCTGGCGCTCATGGTTTTATGGCGAGTCCGTTGTATTTGGTGTCGCCGCCCACGATGGTCAGGACGGCGCGGCCTTTCATTTTGTGGCCGGAAAACGGAGAATTCTTCCCGCGCGAGACGAAGGCTTTCACATCCACCGTCCACTCACGGATCGGATCGATCACGGTGATGTCCGCATCCGCGCCGCAAGCCAGTGTCCCTTTGGGCAGATTCAAGATGCGCGCCGGGTTCCAGCTCATCTTCGCGATCAACTCCGGCCAGGTGAGAACGCCTTCGTGGATCAGGGTTAAGCTCAATCCCAGCGAGGTTTCCAGGCCGCTGATGCCATTGGCTGCATATTCAAATTCCACTTCCTTGTCGGTGCGGCCATGCGGCGCGTGGTCGCAGGCGATGGCATCGAGCGTTCCGTCCGCCAGGCCTTCTTTAATGGCGGCGACATCGGAGGCGCTGCGAAGCGGCGGACTGACCTTGTAGGCGGTGTCGTAATCCTGGAGAGACTCATCGGTCAGGGTAAAGTAATGCGGGGCGGTTTCCGCCGTGACCTGGATGCCCCGCTTCTTGGCCTCACGGATCAGACGCACGGCGCCTTCGGTGCTCACATGCGCAAGATGGAGGCGGGTGCGGGTATATTCGGCAATCAGAATATCGCGTCCCACCATGACGTCTTCGGCTAAAGCGGGAATGCCCGGCAGACCGAGAATCGTCGAGAAATACCCTTCATTCATCAGACCGGCGCCGGACAGGTTTTTGTCTTCGCAGTGCTGAATAACCAGGAGACCCAGGGAATTGGCATATTCCAGTGCGCGGCGCATTAAGGCCGAATCCATAACCGGTTTTCCATCGTCGGACAGAGCGATGACGCCCGCTTCCTTGAGGTCCCAGAATTCCGTTAACTGTTTGCCCTCCGAACCCACGCTGATGGCGCCTACGGGATAAACACAGGCGAGATTCGCCTCGGCGGCTTTCCTGCGGATGAATTCAGCAATACTGCGGTTGTCGTTGACCGGCGCGGTATTGGGCATGCAGGCAATCGAAGTGAATCCGCCGGCCACTGCGGCATTACTGCCGCTGGCGATGGTTTCCTTATATTCGTAACCCGGCTCGCGCAGATGCGTGTGCATGTCGAACAAACCGGGAACGACGATCATATCGTTTAGATCCATGACGTTTGCGTCCGGCGAGGCCTGAATATTATTTTCACAGGCGGAAATTTTGCCTTCTTCAATTAAAATATCCATTTTTGCGTCTATGTTTTGTGACGGATCAATGACCCGCGCGCCTTTTAATAATCGTTTCATTCGTTTCCTCCGGAAAGCAGGTAAAGCAGCGCCATGCGAACAGCGACGCCATTGTTGACTTGATCCAAAATGACGGAACAGCTCGGATCGTCGGCAATATCGGGCGAAATTTCGACGCCGCGGTTCATCGGGCCGGGATGCATGACGATAGCATCTTTTTTTGCCAGCTTCATGTTCAGGCGATTCAGACAATAATGCTGGGCATATTCGCGCAGCGAGGGAAAAAGGTTCTGCTTCTGCCGTTCCAGCTGAATGCGCAGCATCATGACGACATCGGCATCCACAATGGCGTCTTCGATTTTGGTGTAGGCTTTTACGCCCATCCGCTCAATATCGCGGGGTATCATGGTGGCAGGTCCGGCCACGACGACCCGGGCGCCCATTTTAGATAAACCGTATATATTGGAACGGGCAACTCTGCTGTGCAGAATATCGCCAACCAGCGCGACTTTCAACCCGGCAATCCGCCCTTTTTTTTCTTTGATGGTCATCATGTCCAGAAGCGCCTGCGAGGGATGTTCGTGGGCGCCGTCTCCGGCGTTGATGATGGATTGTTTGACAAGCGTTGCCAGAAGATGCGGGGCGCCGGCCGCACTGTGCCGGATGACGATGATGTCGGGATTCATGGCTTCGAGATTGCGGGCCGTGTCGATGAGTGTTTCTCCCTTGATGACCGAGCTTGTCGATGCGGATATGTTGATGGTGTCGGCGCTGAGTCTTTTTCCTGCAATTTCAAAGGATGTGCGTGTGCGGGTGCTGGCTTCGTAAAAGAGGTTGATCACGCTTTTGCCTCTGAGCGTCGGGACTTTCTTGATGTCACGCGTTGAGATTTCCAGAAATGATTCGGCGGTTTCCAGAATCAGGTTGATCTCGTCCACCGTCATCTCCCGGATGCCGAGGATGTCTTTTTTGCCAAGTTTCATCATAGGTTTGCCTTATCGATGTTTAAAAATTACGTTTCTTCTTCAATGACAACTTCGTCTTTGCCATTTTTTTCCAGAAGGTTGACGCTGACCGCTTCCCATAGAGAGGAAGGGAGATTCTTTCCAACGTAGTCCGCGCGGATGGGCAATTCCCGGTGGCCGCGATCGATTAGAACGGCCAGCTGGATCATTTTGGGGCGGCCAAAATCGATGAGTGCGTCCATGGCCGCACGGATCGTCCGTCCGGTAAAGAGCACATCGTCCACCAGGACGACTTTTTTATCCGTCAGATCGAAGGGAATATTGGTTTTACCCAGAGGCGCTTTATTTTTGGTTTTGGCGATGTCGTCTCGGTAAAGAGTGATGTCCAGGACGCCCAGCGGAACTTTCCGGCCTTCAATCGCGGATATCTTTTTCTGAAGCCTTTCGGCCAGGAAGATGCCGCAGGTGCGGATGCCGACCAGCGCCAGATTGTCCATGCCTTTGTTCTTTTCCAGAATTTCGTAAGCGATGCGCGTCAGGCAACGGTCAATGACGTCACTGTCCATTACTACTTTGGGGTTCTTTCTTTCCGTCATAAGCTTTTCCTCGTCATTTCCGAAGTTCATCGATTGGATTGGAATTTTCGCATTGCAGGATGCCGTTTCCCGACCATCTGAAAGCGGGCATAAAAAAAGCCTTTCCCCTTGCGGAGAAAGGCCGGATTGACTTTATGCTGATTGTTTTCATGACGCTTTCCTTTTTCAATCTCGCCGGATCAAATTAAAAGGGTTATTTTGAACGCTCAATACAACGTGATATTCTGCCTGTCAAGATAAAAAATGTGTCGGACCCGTTGCGATTAACGCAGGAGGCTGCCTAGGCGTTCCCATCGGATTTTCATGAGTGGATTGTCCTGTTCCTCGCTGTTCCACGACCAGTATATGATCAGTGCCTTGCCTTCCACATCCTTCAAATCGACAAAACCCCAGAAGCGGCTGTCGGCGCTCTCGTCACGATTGTCTCCCATGACGAAAAGCGACCCCTGTGGAACGACGACCGGACCGAAATTGTCGCGGGGCTGGACGACGGCCGGGTAGATGACATTGTCGGAATAGATGCCGAAGCCGTCTTTGTAGGGTTTATCATTGATGAACATGTTTTTATTCTTGATTTCTATCTTGTCCCCGCCGATGCCGATGACGCGTTTAATGTAATCTTTCGTGCGGTCGTTGGGATAAATGAAAACAATGATATCGCCGCGCTTGGGATCGGTAATGGGAATCAAAACCTTTCGAATAATAGGGATTTTCACCCCGTAAATGAATTTGTTGACCAGAAGATGATCGCCTACCTGCAAAGTAGGAACCATCGACCGCGAAGGTATTTTATAAGCTTGAATGACTAAAGTCCGGATGACCACCGCAATTAAAATGGCGATAATAATGGCTTCAATGTATTCTTGTACCTTTGATTTTGCTTTTTCCTTATCTTCCGACTTTTTGTTGTTAATGTCTTTGGGGTTGGTTTTACTTTCTTTCATGATGAATGCGGCTCCTAAGAGTAAATGTTGGATAGAGAAACAACGATCATGGTCAGGGCGAAGAGCCCCTTGAGTGCTTTTTTGCCGATCATGGCCGCGAAGGTTGAAGGGGGGGCCTGATAAGGAACTTTTAATCTGGATTGTCGAATTAACTCCATAATCACCAATCCTGCCAGGCCGCCCAGAAAAAAACCACCCCATACGCCCGGGCCCCATAAAAAAGGCGTCAGGATCGCCATGCCGCAGGCGGCGCCGATTGCGGTGCCCCAGAGTGATTGTTCAATGACAGGCGCCTTGTGGGCCTGCGTCATTCCCAAAAGGACATCAATGGTTTCGGCCAGAATGGCAAATACAAAAAGGAATAAAAGAACTTTCCAGCCGACGGATGCAAAATCTGTCGCAAGGGCGTAGATCAGCACGTCCAGAAATATGAGTATGGTTCCGGGTAATCCGAACAGGGTTAAATAGATCCCGATAAACAACACTCCGATGAAAACTGCAAATCCCGCCGATGCCAAGGATGACAATTTTATTTCGCCCTCTTCGTTTTTGAAGGTTGCATCTTTTCAAAAAGCAGTACACTGGTGCAAGCGATATAGACAGTGGAATAGGTGCCAATGACGGTTCCCACCAGCATTGCAAAAGCAAAATCACGGATGACCGCTCCGCCAAAAATATACAGGGCCAAAAGGGTGAGAAAAACGGTCAGCGAGGTTAAGATGGTTCTGCTGAGGGTTTGATTGATGGCCGAGTTGATGATGTCACCGAGTGTCTGCTTGGTATTCAGTTTTACAATTTCCCGAATTCTATCCAATGTGACAATGGTGTCGTTAATGGAAAAACCGATAACAAAAATGAGCGCCGCGAGAATGGATATGGTGAACTCCATATTCATGATGGAAACAGCCCCGACAACGATCAACGTATCATGAACCAAGGCGATAATTCCTCCTGCGGCGTAGCGGAACTCAAAGCGCCAGGCAACATAAATCAGAATGGCAAGCCATGAAAGAATAACAGCAATAATCCCCTTTCTTGTGAAGTCCGCGCCGACTTTAGATCCCACAACTTCCACGCGCCGGATTTCATAATCCTTGCTGAAAGCCGCGGAGAGCGGCTGTCCCACATTGTCGGCCAGCATCTTTGGATCAGAGAAAGATTCCGACGTGCGAATCAGAAATTCATTGGCGCCGAACTGTTGAATTGTACTGTTTTCCAGTTTGGTTGATTTGAAAGCCGTTCGAATCTGATCAGCTGTAATATTTTTTGTAAATTTAACCTGGATGATCGATCCGCCGGCGAAATCGATGCCGGGATTCAAACCGCCGTGATAAATAATCGATCCAATGCCGATGATGATCAGGATCAGTGAAAAAATAATCGCGTACTTTATTTTTCCAACGAAATCTATGTTAATGCCTGGTTTTATCAACTCCATGCTCATACTATATCTCCTGCGTGCGCTTGTATTTAGATGCTCAATTTTTTAACATTAAAGTTCCAGGTAACGTAGTCGAAGATGACCCGTGTGACGAAAACGGCGGTAAAAAGACTGACCAGAAGGCCAATGATTGTGGTCACAGCAAATCCCTTGATCGGGCCTGTTCCGAAAAAGATCAGGACAACGGCAGCGACGATACCCGTAATGTGCGTGTCGATGATGGTAATAAACGCTCTATTATAACCTGTGTCGAGCGCCAGACGAGCGGTTTTCCCTGTCCGTAATTCTTCGCGGATTCTTTCGAAGATCAGAATATTCGCGTCTACCGCGACGCCAACGGTAAGGAGCATACCGGCAATACCCGGCAGGGTTAGGGTTGCCCGGAAGGCTGCAAGGGCAGCCATGATCAGAAATATATTGATGATGAGGGCAATATCGGCAACCGCGCCGGAAAGCCGATAATAAACAATCATGAACAGAATAACCAAAAGCGAACCGATGATGGTGGCCAAAATACCCTGACGGATCGAATCGCTGCCCAAGGAGGGACCTACGGTTCTTTCTTCCAGAATATTGACTGGAGCAGGCAGAGCGCCGGCGCGTAAGACGATAGCAAGATCTCTTGCTTCATCCATGGTAAAATTGCCCGTAATCTGAGCCTGACCGCCGGAAATGCGTTCCTGGATGACGGGCGCGGAATGGACAACGCCATCGAGCACAATCGCCAGACGCTTGCGAACATTTTCATTGGTGATACGGTCAAAATCCGCCGAGCCCTGGGCGTTAAACTTTATAGAGACGTTAGGCTCGCCGAAGCGGTCGGAAATCTGAACCTTGGCGGTTTCCAACGAAGCGCCGGTCAACAGAGTCTTGTTTTTTAACAGATAAGGCACCTGGCCCCGTTGGCCGCTCGCTTTATCCTCGCGTGTGCCGTAGGCAATGCTGGAGCCTTCCGGAATGTTGCCGCGCAACGCTTCGTCTAAAGAGCTTGCCTCGTCGACGATTTTGAATTCCAGAAGCGCTGTTTTGCCAATCAGATTTTTGGCTCTTTCCGGGTCTTTAATGCCGGGGAGTTGAATCATAATCCGATTATCGCCCTCCGGCACAATCTCCGGCTCCGTAACGCCAAACTGGTCGACACGATTCCGGATCGTTTCGAGTGAATGCTCAATGGTGAGCTTTTTCAGATCTATCGCTCTTTTGTCATTAAATTTCAGCACGATGAGCTGTGCTCCGTCGCGCGGACTGGCGGAGGCGATCTCCAGATCGGGATACTGGTCTTTCAATACTTTATCCAGCGCGGTTTTGCCTGCCGCATCGGTCAATTCCAGCGAAATTGTGGCGCCCTTGGACTTTTCCACATTGCGGAAACGGACTTTGCCGTCCATTAATGATTCTTTTAAATCATTGGAGATTCTTTCCATCATGGATTCAAGCGCCTTATTCGTGTCGATTTCCAGAACAAGGTGCATGCCGCCTTGCAAATCCAACCCCAGATGGATTTTTTCCTTGGCCAGATATTGATTCCAGGGGGATGGAATATTGGAAACGAAAGTCGGCACTAGGAAGTACAAAGCAGTAAGGCACACAATAACGGTTATAGCTATCCTGATCTTTAGAGATGTGAACATGAAATGCCCCTTTCCTTAAACTTATGGCTTTGTCGCAGGTGACGGAGCCGGTGTGCCAGCTTTCTGTAATATGGCTGCAATCGCGCTCCTTGCGATTTTAATTCTCACTTTGTCGGCAATTTCCAGCGTGACGACTGCATCGGCAAGCCCCGTGACCTTACCGTGGATGCCCCCGCTGGTCATGACCGTGTCGCCATAGGCCAGATTATCCAGCATGGATTTGAGTTCTTTTTGTTTTTTTTGCTGCGGACGGATCATCAGGAAATAGAAGATGACAAAGATGATCACCATCATGAGAATGAAACTCCAGTCACCGAAGCCGCCTGCACCTTGCGCCCCCGGCGCTCCCGAACCACCGCCCATTGCGAATGCTGTTGATATCAATTTAATGCCCTCCTTGATTTGCTCTTTATCGGATGTTCTTTATCAGAATTTTCTATAATTTCATCTTTTTTTATTTAAAAAATTCTTTTTTTAATTCCGTCAGGCGGTCTTCACGAATTGCCGCCCGTATTTTTTCCATCAGCCGCATGTAATGACGGATATTGTGTATCGTGTTCAATGTCATTGCCAGTATTTCTCCGGCAATGTACAGGTGCCTTAAATATGCACGGGAATAGTTCCGGCAGGTGTAGCAATCGCAGGTTTCATCAATGGGACGAGAATCTTCCCGCCAGCGGGCGTTTTTTATAACAATCTTTTCGGTATTTGTAAACAATAATCCGTGCCGGGCGCACCGGGTCGGGATAACGCAGTCGAACATGTCGATGCCGTGGGAGACGGCGTAAACAATATCTTCCGGAGTGCCTACTCCCATTAGATATCGCGGTTTTTGTTCCGGCAGCAGATGAGCGATTTCCTCCGTGATGGCGTACATGATGTCTTTGGGTTCGCCGACGCTTACGCCGCCTAAGGCATAGCCGTCAAAACCGATGGGGACGATTTCGGAAGCGGATTGGCGGCGCAAGTCCAGATAGGTGCCGCCCTGGACGATGCCGAAAAGAGCATGATCGTCATTGGTTTTGGCCTCACGGCATAATTGGGCCCACTTCGTGGTTAATTGCAGAGAATCCTGCGTTTGCTTATGAGTTGCGGGGTAGGGGGTGCATTCATCCAGGCACATCTGAATATCCGAACCCAGAGCTTCCTGGATTTCAACGGCTTTTTGCGGGCTCAAGAAATGCTTGGAGCCGTCAATATGGGAGCGAAACATCACGCCGTCGGGTAGAATCTTGCGCAGCGCACCCAGGGAGTAAACCTGAAAGCCCCCGCTGTCGGTGAGGATCGGTCCCGGCCAGTTCATAAAGGAATGCAGTCCACCCAGTTTTCGGATGGTCTCATGGCCTGGACGCAGGTATAAATGATACGTATTGCCCAGAATAATCTGAGCGCCGCATGTTTGCAAGTCTTCCGGGCGTAGCGCTTTGACCGTGCCCTGCGTTCCGACGGGCATAAACGCGGGGGTATCAATGTCGCCGTGCAAGGTTGTGATTTTACCCAGGCGCGCTTTGGTCCGGCTGTCATTTTTAATGAGTTCAAATGAAAATGGCATGGGCTTGTCCTATAAGATCAGCATACAGTCACCGTAACTGTAAAATAAATATCGATTCTCAACCGCCTGTGCATACGCTTTCTTCATGAAATCCGTCCCGGCAAAAGCGCAAACCAGTAAAAACAGGGAGGACTCCGGCAAGTGAAAGTTGGTTAAAAGTCCATTAACTCTTTTGAAGGAATAACCTGGATAAATAAAAAGACGTGTTTCGCCGGATGAAGGTGCGACATGGCCGTGTTGATCCGCGGCGGATTCGATGGTTCGTGTGGATGTTGTGCCCACGGCAATCACCCGACGGGCGGAATTGATTTTTTCTGCGGATTCCGGGTTGATATCATAAAATTCCGTCTCCATGACATGATTTTCGACGGTGTCTGTTTCAATCGGCAAAAAAGTGCCGATGCCGACATGCAGCGTTACGGGTGCAATGTTGACGCCTTTGGTTTTTAACGCATCAAGGATGGCCGGTGAAAAATGCAAGCCGGCTGTGGGGGCGGCAATCGAGCCTGCAGCTTTGGCATAGATCGTCTGATAACGGTCACGGTCATTTGTGAGGTCCGGTGCAACACTCTTGTTTCGCTTGATGTAGGGGGGCAGAGGCGCGCGTCCATATTGCTCAAGGTAGCGATCAAAGCCATCAGGCGCAGAAAATTCCATCAGCCATTTTTTGCCGGAAAGTCTGGTTGCGACTCTGGCCCGGCAGCCATGTCCCAGATCAATCGTATCATTTTCATGGATTCTTTTCGCCGGCCGGGCCAGGACTTCCCAGGTTTCGGATGATGTCTGGACGTGTTTGCGGTTCAAAAGCAAGATTTCCAAAATGGCGCCGGTTTGTTTTTTACCGTAAACGCGCGCCGGAATTACGCGGGAGTCATTGATGACCAAAACATCGCCCGGTCCGAGAAAGTCCGGCAGGAAGGAAAAATGACTGTCCTGGATTGTTTTTTCTTCCCGCATGAGCTGCATCATTCTGGAGGCATCTCTTTGCGGACGCGGATGCTGCGCAATGAGTTCATCGGGCAGAGTATATGAAAAATCCTTTAACTTCATATCTTTCCTGGTAAAAAGTGAAAAATCTGGGGCAAATAATCAGAATAAACAGCGGCTGTCAATCAAATAACGTCAGCGCCGTCCTAAATAAAGAAGAATCAAACCGGCTACAATGGCGGAAATACCCATAAAACGCAGAGTGGAGTCCGGAAGTGTGGTGATTTTGGTAAGATATGTTTTTAGTTTTTCCGGGAAAACCAGATAGGGCAGGCCTTCAATGATAAAAACCATGCCTAGAACACACAAAAAGTAATCCACCTTATATCCTCTTTCCCTTAGCTTCATTCCAGAGCGTATCCATTTCCGTAAGTGTCGCCCTTTCCAGCGATTGCCCCCGGCTTTTGAGTTGCTCTGTGATATAGGCAAAACGCCGCAGGAATTTATCGATGGTTCCTGTCAGCGCCTGTTCGGCATCAACCTGGATGAAACGGCTAAAATTGACCAGGGTAAACAGAATGTCGCCCATTTCTTCTTCAATTTTTTGCGCGTCGCCGGTTTCCCGCGCATGCGCCATTTCGTCGAGTTCTTCTTTTAGCTTGATCAGCACATGGTCCGCCTCCGGCCAGTCAAACCCGTAACGGGATGCGGTGGCGGTAATTTTCTGTGCGCGTTTCAGTGCGGGAAGCGATCGGGGAATACTGTTGAAAACGCGATGCTCCGCTTCCGTCCCGCTTCGTTCCAGCTTTTTAATTTCCTGCCAGTTGTCTTTGACGTCCTGAACGGAATCAACTTTGACATTGCCAAAAACATGGGGATGGCGGCGGATCATCTTCTCTTTGATGGATCTCATGGCATCGGTCAGCGTAAACTTCTCGGATTCGGAAGCGATTTCGGTGGTAAATAAGATCAGAAAAAGCAAGTCGCCCAACTCTTCCTGAATGTGCTCAGGATCATTTGTCTTGAGCGCATCAAAAACTTCATATGCCTCCTCCAGTAAATATTTCCCCACATCCTGCATCGTTTGCTTTCGATCCCAGGGGCAGCCGTCGGGCGCGCGCAATTTTTTAATCAGCAAGATCAGTTCCTGTAGTTCCTGCTGCGAGGTTTCGACCCTATTTTCATCCATTCTGCGTTTTCCTCTATTTATCGAGTCGGGCCGGTAAGTAGCACAATCCCCGGAAGCTGACAACGAAAGTCTTGCGTGACGACATGATCCCAGTATTCAGGTCAACTCCTCGGTTGACAGACGCGGAATTTCCTTATAATCCGCTGGATATGTCGAATCAAAATTCCATCAACAAAGGCATTGTCTTCATTCTCCTTTCTGAGCTTTGTTTTACCGGCTCAACGATTTTCTCCAAGTTGTTGACCAACTCGTCAAATGTTTCCGCTCTAGAGATTACATTTGCGCGTTTTTTTCTGGGATTTATTTTTATTTCGATCACCATTTACAAAAATTCCATCTCGCTTGCGCCCAATAAACTTTCTTTACTGGTTTGGCGGGGTGTGCTGAATACCGTTGCCGTGATTTTATTTTTTCTGGCGTCTCAGTACACAACAATTACTAACACGCATATGCTGAACATGACCTATCCCTTCTTTATTTTTCTTTGTTCGCCGCTTTTTTTCCGGTCAGAGAAAATGTCGCCTTGGATGTATCTGATTCTGATCGTTGCGCTTGCGGGCATCTGGCTTATGATCAATCCCGATTGGAATTCCGTCAACAAGGGAGATGTTTTTGGATTGTTGTCCGGGATTATTTCAGCGTTTGCGATCATTACACTGAATATGGCGCGTCAAAACGATTCGACGCCTGTGGTTCTCTTTTATCTGATGTCTATTGGAACGGTCATAAACGGTCTGGTGATGTTGCCTGTTTTTGTCTGGCCGCAGGGCAGCCAGTGGCTGCTTTTACTGGCTTCTGCATTGGTCGGTGTTATCGGGCAGATTTGCATTACCTACGGCTATAAATACATTACGGTACGGGCCGGCTCGCTTGTTTCCACATCACGTATTCTGTATGCCGTCCTGCTGGGGATGCTGATTTTCAGCGAAGACCTGACATTTAGGATCGCTGCGGGCGGGCTTGCGATTCTGCTTTCCATTGCGGCCGTGACCTGGTTGCAAAAGCCCGCAAGCAGCGTGTAGGGTGTGCATCACCCCGCGTCCTTTATTTGACGATAAAGACGTCTTTTTCCCGGTCCTGAAAATAAACATGGTTATATTGAGAGGTGTTGACCCGGTCGAAAAACATTTCGCCGTTTTTTCGGCATTCCGGGCAGCAGGTATTCGGCAGGATCACCGCGAAGATTTTTTTGCCCGTATCGGCGACGGAGTCCAGCATGACCAGGCCCCCGCATTCATCGCAGACACGGACGCTCTCAATTTGCTTTTCCATGATTTCATCCGTGTCGTAATAGATGTTTTTCTCGCGGCGAATGTAGGACGCGGAGCCGGTAATCTGTTTTTTCAAATTCTTTTTCTTTTTCCACAGTGTCATGACGTTTTTGACTTCATTTTCAATGAGCCGCGTAATCTCCGGCGATTGACGAATGCGTTGCGCATCGTAATCAGGTTCCCGCACCTGGCTATAGTCCAGGCCGGCCATGGCGAGGATAATGCCGACATTTACGTAGGGCAGGGCTTTTTCGATGGAGTAGCCTCCTTCCAGTACGGCGATGTGGGGGGCGAGTTTTTCATTTAAGAGCGCATAGCCCTGGGCGCTGAAGTTCATGTTGGTAATCGGGTCGCTGTAGTGATTGTCCTGTCCCGCCGAGTTGATGATGATTTCCGGCTGAAATTCATCCAGAATCGGGAGAATGGCGTTGTCGAGGGTGAATAGAAAGCCTTCGTCAGAGGTTCGGGGAGGCAGGGGAATGTTGATCGTTGATCCCAATGCGTTGGGGCCGCCAAAGTCCTCAATGAAGCCGGTGCCCGGATAAAGGGTGCGGCCATCCTGATGCAGAGAGATGCACAGGACGTCGGGATCGTTCCAGTAAATATCCTGGGTGCCGTCGCCGTGATGACAATCCGTGTCCACAACAGCGATTCTTTTGACGCCGAATTTATGGCGGATATATTCGATCATGACGGCTTCGATGTTAATGTTGCAAAAGCCGCGTGCGCCGTGGGCGACCAGCATGGCGTGATGTCCGGGCGGACGAACCAGGGCAAAGGCGTTGTCCACAACGCCGGTCAGAACTTTTTCGGCGGCGGTGATTGCGCCGCCTGCCGAAATCAAATGCGAATGCGTGGTTAGGCGCTGGGCGCTGGGGACACAGATGTGGCAGCGGTTGATGTCGGCATAAGTGGCGATGCCCGGTTTGTATTCCAGAATGTTGGGGAAATCCAGCAGGCCTTCTTCAAAAACCTGATCCTGCGTATAAAGCAGCCTCTCTTCGCGTTCCGGGTGGTTTTCGGATATGGCCCAGTCGAATGCGGGGAAGAAGATCAGGCCGGTCTTTTTTTGTGATTTGGACATGTTTTTCTACCTCGCAGAGCCGGATGAGATTAATCCGGGTTTGATCTGAATTTTGACCCGGATGTTTTTGCCGGTTGTATAAAAGTCTCGAACCATGTTGAACTCCTGCGATTCCGTCACTTCCATGACGATATCCTCCGGTCGGGCGCCCATCCGGACGGCTTTCTCCCGCAACGCTTTTTTGCCGACGTCGATTACGTCTGAAAGCGAATAATTGCCCGGGATTTTTTGAACCTGTCCTTCTTCGCTGAGAATGAGCTCCTTTTTTTCCGTATCGGCAAGAATCGTGATTTCAGCGGTGGTCCGGGCCAGGGCAACTCCCAATGCGTTGGACACTTCCGAATGTTCGGGAATCGCGTAAGGATAGCCCAGGTTTTGGGCGATGTATGGCGCTATCGCTGCCGGACCTCCAACGACATTGAGTATTTTGGGGTTGATGGTTTTGCCTTCCAGCAGTTCATGGATGGTGTAAACCGGTTTATTGTTGATTTCAGCCAGCATCTGCCGGACGCTGTCGGCAATGAGAGCAGCCATCTTTTCAACAATGGCAAGCGCCGTCTCGGCAACAGACTTTTGCAGTGTCGCGGCAAGCGCGGCAACAGCGTCTATCGCTTTTTGTTTGTCTCCGAAATTGACAAGACCTTGCACGATCATGGCATCTGTGGGGGTCGGAAATGGCCCGCCTAGAGCGACGGCCGGACCTTCGCGTTGGGGGCCGATGCAAATATCGCCGTTTTTGATTTTCACGATGCTGTCGCCGCCCACGCCGATGGATTTGGTATAAAGGCCGCGAATCAGGGTTTTGCGTTCGTCAATGGTCACGCCTGACGGCTCCAGAAGAGGAACCCCGTCGGCAAAGACGGAGATGTCCGTGGTCGTGCCGCCGATATCCAAAGCCACCGCGTCATCTGCAATGCAGGCGGTTGCCAAAACACCCATAATGCCTGCAGCGGGTCCGGAATGAATGGTTTGCACGGGACAGTCCAGAGATTTGTCCATCAGAATGGTTCCGCCGTCGGCCTTGAGAATATAGACGGGGACATTGATGCCGAGTTTTTCAATAAATTTCTGAACGTCCGTCGCGAAGCTGCGATAGATGTCGTGAATGGCGGCATTCAGATAGGTGGTGGCGATGCGGCGAGGAAAATTTAACTGTCCGGACAGGCTGTGTCCGAGAGAAATGTTCCGGGAATCGTTTTGCAGAAGCGAGGCGGCATCGAGCTCCTGCTGAGGATTGCGGTTGGAAAATTTGCCGACGATTCCGATCTGGGAAATGCCTTTTTCGGAAATGTCTTCGTTAATCTGTTCAATTTCACGGCTGCTGAGATTCTTGACCACGATACCGCGGTGGTTCATATATCCCTTTGCAAAAAAAGTGTCTGGCCATAAATTCAGCGTGGCGGCTGACAGGCCGGGGCCGCAGAACAAAACCATCGCCACGCGATTGGTCTTGTTCTGCACGATGGCGTTGGTCGAAATGGTCGTGCTGAGAACAATTCTTTCGATTTGGCTGGCATTGTCCGGAATCAGCTGTTCGGCCGCTTCCAGAAGTGAGCCCATGATGTTGTTTTGATTCGTGAGAACTTTGGCCTTATTGATTAGTTTTAGGTTTTCAACCAGAACAGCATCCGTGTGGGTTCCGCCGACGTCAATGCCAAGTATCATTTCAGCTTCCTTTAATATCAATTTTCATTGCTTATATATGTTTAAATATCTCTTGACAAGGCAAAAAAAAAGCGTATTGTTCCTCCTCGAATACTAGTGTGCTCACACACTAAAATTATGAAAGGAGGAGATTATCTAATGAAGAAAGTATTAGCCATTTTTGTTAGCGTGCTTATGTTGGCTTCTTTGTCCATCGCAGCTATCGGTTGCAAGGAAGCTCCCAAGCAGGAAGCTCCGAAAGTCGAAGCTCCCGCAGCACCGGCAGCACCTGCTGCACCGGCCGCACCGGCAGCACCGGCAGCACCTGATGCAGCACCGGCCGCACCGGCTGCACCGGCCCCTGCACCCGCAAAATAGTTACATAATCAATTGCAGGATTATGAAGCCGGGCAACTTTTGTTCATACAGAGGTTGCCCGGTTTTTTTTGTGTCTTGACATACTTATCTCTAATGCTTAAATAATTAACTCGATATAGATAATAAAAAAATCAGGGGGTGTCTTATGGCGGACAGAGATTGGGATCTGGTAAAAGGTTTGTTGGTCGGCGGACTGATCGGGGCGGCATTAGGCATATTGTTTGCACCGAAAAGCGGTAAAGAAACTCGTCAGGACATTGCCGACAAAGCAGAAGAAGTATTAACCAAAGCGAAAGCAGAGTATGAAAAAGCGGTTGAAAAAAGCAAAGCGGCCTATGATGTGGCCGTCAAACATTTGAAAACCGCGGAAGAGTCCGCCAAAGAAAAAGTTGAAGAAATCGAAGAAAAAATAAGTGAGTTTGCTCATCTGAGCGCCGAAACGCTTGCGGATAATAAAAACCGCTTTAAGAAGGCCATCGACGCCGGTGTGGAGGCGTATCGGGAAGAAAAGAATAAGAAACCAGCTTAATTGTCGAAACCATCCCTGACCGTTGTCATTTGACGATTTAAGCTTAAGTCGTTAAGGAGAGGACTGATGTATCTGGAAATCGGGTTGATCATTTTTGGTGTAACCCTGCTGTTGCTGGTTTTATTCTGTATTCCCATTCTGCTCAAACTTTGGCGTGCTGCGAGCGACGTCACGGTTACTTTGCAGGCTTTGAATGAGCGACTGCCGGCGATTTTAAAGAACATGGAAGAGATTTCTGCAAATATTAATGATTCGACGACATCTATCAATCGCGAAGTTCAGAAATATTCGGCCACGGCTAACCGGTTTCATGTGGTGATGACCGATGTTGTCGGCGGCATGGAATTGATTACACCTCTCATCATCAACTCTCCCATATTTCGAAAAATGGCAGACATCATGGCCGTGACCAAAGGGGTAAGAGTCTTTCTGAATGTTTTAACCGGCAAGCAAAAGGTTTAAAATCGAATGGCGAAGATGACATTTTCAAATAAATGGGGGCGTGTTGCAGTTTCCAAAAAGCCTCAGGGAACCGAGGCGGCAAAATCCGTGGAAGATACTGTTCGGGAGATGAAAAACGCCGCCAAAGGCCCTGGCGGCGAGGACTATCGGGAAAAGTCTTTGAGTATTCACGGACTGGTGTGCGCCCGTTGTGCACGGGAATTTACAGGTGTCAAACGGCAACTTTTAACTGTTCATCACAAAGACGGCAATCATCACAATAATCCCGCAGACGGAAGCAACTGGGAAAACCTTTGCGTGTATTGTCATGAAGATGCCCATAGCCGGGAAGTTCTGGCGGAATATCTGGGGAATAAGGCATCGGGCCGGGAAGTTAGCCTGGTGTACGGGGACACAACCGCGCCGCCTTCGGAAGCATCAGGCTTGCTTGCGCAAAAATTGAAACAAGCCCTGCAACAGAAGACTTAAGCTTTTATCGAAGAAGAATCTTTGTGCTCGCGTTTTCTTTTACCAGTTTGTCGCCCACGGACGTTCCGCAGTAAACACAACTGTAATCATACTTCTCGCCTTCGGAAAGAATCAGCAGCAACTTTTTGCGTACCGGCACGGCTCGCCGGCATTGCGGGCAAAAGAGTTCCGTGGCGTCAAAATCTTTGAAGCTGGATTTCATCACCCTCTATCTCTGTCCGGTATGTTTTTCCAATTGGCCAGCCACACTGCGGGCTCGCTGTCGCTGGGCGCGCGCCAGTCGCCGCGCGGGGAAAGCGATCCGCCGGAACCAACCTTCGGGCTGTTGGGAACACAGGATCGCTTATACTGTGATGTTTTAAAAAACCGGTTCAAATAGACATGCAGCCACTGCTTAATTTCCTGGAGACTATAACTGTTTCGCTTTTCCGGTGGGACATCCGGCCAAGACCCTTGCGTTTTGTCCCTCCATGCCAGGTAAGCCATAAAAGCCACTTTGGAAGGCCTGTAGCCGAAGCGGGTGATGTAGAAAGTATTGAAATCCTGCAATTCGTAAGGGCCGATCATCGCTTCGGTTTTTTGCGACGGTTGATCGTCTCCGTCGCTCGGAATCAGCTCCGGCGATATTTCCGTATCCAGAATATTGAAAAGAATAAAAGACACCTCTTTAGAAAACAGATGCGTCGCCGCGACCCAGCGGATGAGATATTGAATGAGCGTTTTCGGAACACTGGCGTTTACGTTGTAGTGCGACATGTGATCGCCGATGCCGTAAGTGCTCCAACCCAGCGCCAGTTCGCTTAAATCGCCCGTGCCGACGACCAGAGCGTTTCTCATATTTGCAAGACGGAAGAGATGCGCCGAGCGTTGTCCCGCCTGAACGTTTTCAAATGTAATATCATAGACCTTCTTGCCGGAAGCGAAAGGATGTCCGATATCTTTGAGCATTTGCAGGCAGGCAGGTTTGATGTCCACTTCGCCCCCTTCCACACCCAGCGCCTTCATCAGATTGATGGCGTTGCGATACGTTTTGTTAGTGGTTCCGAAAGCGGGCATCGTATAGGCTTTTACATGCGTTCGCGGCAGGCCCAGAAGGTCCATAGTGCGGGCGGCTACGATCAGGGCGTGTGTGGAATCTAAGCCTCCGGATACGCCGATCACCAGATTCGGAATACCGGACGCCTGTAGTCGTTTAGCCAAACCCTGAACCTGGATATTATAGGCTTCATAGCAGCGTTCATTGCGTTTGCTCGGATCATTGGGGACGTAAGGGAAACGCGGAAAATCCCGCGCAGGCAGAATTCGCCCTTTCGGGAATTCGATGTCAAATTCAATCGACCGGAATGCCGCTATTTTATCTTTATGATCCGCTGCGTTTTGACCGAAAGTGGTCAGGCGCATCCGGTCCTGCGCCAGGCGGTCGAGGTCGATATCGGCATAAATGATTTGAGCTTTTGTTGAAAACCGTTCGGATTCGGAAAGCAAGTTGCCGTTTTCATAAATCATGGCGTGACCATCCCAGGCCATATCCGTCGTTGATTCGCCGAAACCTGCCGCCGCATAAATATACGCAGAGACTAAACGCGCCGACTGGTTGGCTGCCAATTGATGCCGGTAGTCTGATTTTCCGATGGTGATATTGGATGCAGAAAGATTTCCGATCACTGTCGCGCCCGCCATTGCAGCATAGCTCGACGGCGGGATTGGCGCCCAGAGGTCTTCACAGATTTCAAAAAACAAATTGAAATGCTTTCCATTGGCGGATTTGAAAATCAGATTGGCCCCAAAGGGGATATTCTTCTGACTGGCCAAGTGGATGGTTGGACAGAGAGTCTCAGCGGCGGGTGAGAATTGCCTGCCTTCGTAATACTCGCGGTAGTTGGGCAGATAGGATTTTACAGCGACGCCCAGAATGTCTCCCCGGTAAAAAACCACGGCGCAGTTGAAAAGCCGGCAATCGACTTGCAGCGGTGCGCCACAGGCTATAATCAGATTTAATTTGGCGGAAGCTTTTTTGATGTCGGCTAAAGCCTCTTCCACACTTTTGAGCAAGGCGTCCTGGTGAAATAAATCATCGTTTGTGTAGGCTGAAATGCCCAGCTCCGGGAAAATGGCCACGATGGCGTTTTGCTTAGCCGCTTTTGTCGCCAGTTCTATTGTTTTTTGCGTGTTGAAGGATACATCGGCAACTTTCACTTCCGGAATGCAAACAGCGGCGCGGATAAAGCCCTGATTGTATAAATTGAAAAAAGGATCATTTTTTTTTGCGGCCATTGATTTATCCTTTTTCGACATAGGCATAGGCGCTGTGGTTATGGATGCTTTCAAAATTTTCCGCTTCGATGCTGTACCACGTGAAATTATCGTCGGCATTGAGTTTCACCGCCACGCCGCGCACGAGATCTTCCACAAATTTTGGATTTTGATAAGCCTTTTCTGTGACAAATTTTTCGTCCACTCGCTTTAATAAGGAATATACCTCACCGCTGGCCGAATCTTCAACGATTTTTATCAGATCCTCAATCCAGAAGAATTTTTTAAAACGAACCTTCACTGTGACGATGCTGCGCTGATTATGCGCGCCGAAGGCGCTGATTTCCTTGGAACAGGGGCAAAGTGTAGTGACCGGAACGATTACGCCGACCAAAAAGTCGGTCTGCTCGGCGTTGTTTTCCCCGGCAAAGAAGCAATGATATTCCATGAGGCTTTTGGCTTTGGAGACAGGCGCTGTTTTTTTTAGAAAATAGGGGAACTCGATTTCCATATGCGCGGAATGTGCGTGAAGTTTCTGGCGCATTTTTTCCAGAATGGTCTGAAAGGTCTTGATGTTGATCTGTCCCCGGAAGTCATTGAGCACTTCTACAAATCGGCTCATATGCGTGCCCTTGAAGTGGTGGGGCAGATTGACGTACATGTTGATGGTGGCGTTCACCGGCTGCGTCCCGCGAGCGCGGTCGAGCACAATGATCGGGTACTTGATGTTTTTCACCCCGACCTTTTTAATATCAATATTGCGGAAATCTTTCTGGTTTTGAATATCAATCATCATAAAAAAACAGGTTCAAGGGACAAAGTTGAACCTTTACCCTTCTCTATAAGTAACTGCCGAGTTTTCTGATTCCCAGACTTTTACGTGCAGGACTTTGACGTTTTGTGTTTTCGCCATGGGTTGTATGGCCGTATAAATATAGTGTGCGATATTTTCCGACGAGGGATTTTCCCCCTGAAAACAAGGCAGTTCATTTAAATGCTGATGATCCATTTGATCCAGGATATCCTTAAGCCATTTTTTAACCAGACGGAAATCGATCAGAATGCCTTCGGAATTTAAATCCGGGGCTCCGACAGTGATCTCCACCTTGAAATTATGGCCATGCAATTCTTCGCATTTTCCGCCGATTTCGGCAAGCAAGTGCGCGGCAGAAAATGATTTGATAATCGTTACTTCGTACATTTTATCCAATCCTTACTTTTGTCATTTGCTCTAAGAGGAGTACAATGATGAAGCATTCTCTCCTTATTGTAATCTAATTGAATTCCTATCACATTTTCCGCAGGGGGAAAACACTTTATCTCCAGGTAGTGCAAATTGACTAAAAACTGGTGAAAATGACCTGCTATTCTGATTGCTTCTGTGCAGGCAATTGTGACAATCGTCACATAATATATACTTAAGTAATTGATATTATATGGCTATGATAAATGTGTTCTATTTGGCATGCTGGTTGCTATATGATAATCCGCAAGACAATGAAGTTTTTAGAGAAAAAGCGGGAGGTGTAAAGGGGAACAATGGTTTTTGATAAAGAAACAAGGTGTTAGGTGAAAATATAGAAACAATCACAACCCACTAAACGCAATTTTAAAGGAGGAAGGTCATGTTAAAAGCATTTCGTAAAAATGGAGAAAAAGGTTTCACCCTGATTGAATTGATGATCGTTATCGCGATTATCGGTATTTTGGCTGCTATCGCCGTCCCGCAGTTTACCTTATATAAAAAGAGAGGCTATGTTGCCTCACTGAATTCTGATGCAAAAAATATGCATGCCGCCGCAACTGCAGCGTGTACGGCAACCCCCCTTCCTGCGGCTGTAACGGTGGCTCTTATTACGGCAGCGGGTTATCAACCTACTACAGGTGTAACACCTACGGCTGCTGGGACTTGCGATGCTTTTACCGTAACAGCAACCGGTTTGGCGGCTTGGGGACTTGGCGGCAATGTGGCCACTATAGACCAGGGTGGCACCTTTACGGCTAACCCGTCAATATAGGGCGTTTTCGCAGTCTTACAGGACAACTTGAGAAGAGGGGGTATTGTAAAATGCCCCCTCTTAATTTTTTGTGCGTCCGGAAGGGAGCACCCCCTCGGCTATGCAAGTTCGCTACTCGTCAGGTAAGGGGAAGAGTTGACCGAACGGTAAGGATGGGCAACTGCGAATCTGGAGGAAGCCGAAGGCAAAACGTTGGTCCGTACGAACAAACATAAATCGTACTTTTGCGTAGGATTGGAGTTATTGGAAATACTTATCCGATCCTCGAAATTCCAGGGGAAGACAGTTGCAAGTATCTATGTAGTTTACCTCTTAAGCGTTCAAAAAATCCAAACAAACCTCATTTACTCTTCGATTTTAATTTGCCTTGACTTTAGCGCCTGATTGGTTTAATAAAGTTTTGACTTTTAGTCAGTAATTGACCCGAACCCAGCGGTCGCTGAATTTTTTCCTCTCTAAATGAAAGGGAGCCACGGAATGTCTGAAGTCTTCACATCATTTATCTCCTCTGCACGGCTTCATATTCATAAAAATCTATTCTCCAAAATTAATTCTTTCATCTCAGTTTCAAAAAACAACGATGAGCCGGCCATAAGCCGGTTGTTACAATATAAGTGGAGTGTTGAAATTAATCGAGGCGCAGCTTGGCCTCAAATTATTTATGGGTCGTAAATCAGATTCGCGGCTCATAAGAAACGAAGGAGGAGAATAATGTCATTAGAGATCAAAAAAGCGGCTGTATTAGGTGCTGGAGTCATGGGTGCAGGAATCGCGGCTCATCTGACTAACGCCGGTATCGAGTGTTACCTTCTCGATATCATTCCATTTGAACTGACGGAGGAAGACAAGAAAAAAGGCCTGACGGAAAAAAGTCCCGCATGGCGCAACCGGTTCGCGGCAAACGGTCTGGCCGGTATCACGAAATCAAAACCCGCCAGTTTCTTTACCAAGAAAAATGCATCCATGATTAAAATCGGCAACTTTGAAGACAATTTGAAGTGGCTGGCCGACGTGGACTGGGTTTGTGAGGTGGTTGTGGAAAACCTCAAAATCAAGCAGGAGCTTTTTGCCAAAGTCGAAAAGGTTATCAAACCGACCTGTATCGTCTCAACGAATACGTCGGGTATCCCCATTAAGGACATCAGCGAGAAATTCGGCGCCAATCTGAAAAAACATTTTCTGGGGACACACTTCTTCAATCCTCCCCGCTACATGAAATTGATGGAAATCATTCCCGGCGTGGATACGGATAAAGACATTGTTGATTACATGGTGAAATTCAGCGAGCAGACACTGGGCAAGGGCGTTGTCATTTGCAAGGACAGCCCCAATTTTGTCGGCAACCGCATCGGTGTTTTCGATATGTCTGATTCCGTTAAAATAATGCTGGAACAGAAGCTGAAAATTGATGAAGTGGACGCTATTGTCGGCAAAGCCCTCGGTCATCCCGGCACGGCCATCTTCGGGACGATGGATCTCGTCGGTCTCGATGTCGGGTTCCATGTAGGGAAGAATCTCTATGATGCCGTTCCTGATGACGAAGCAAGGGATGCCTTCAAGGCTGAACCTTTCCTTGAAAAAATGATCGCCAACAAGTGGCTGGGCAATAAAACCAAGCAGGGCTATTATAAAAAAACCAAGGACGCCAAGGGCAAAACCGTTAAATTGATGCTGGATCTGGATACGATGGAGTATGTACCCGCCGGCAAGCCGAAGTTTGATTCTATCAGCAAAGCGAAAAAGATGGAAAACGTGGCGGATTCCATTAAGCATGTTTTCAATGCCGAGGACAAGGCCGGCGATTTCACGCGCGCGTATTTATGCAAAACCTTCATCTATTCGGCCAACCGGATCGGTGAAATCTGCGATAACATCATGGCTATCGATAACGCCATGAAGTGGGGCTATAATAATAAGTTGGGTCCTTTTGAGGCCTGGGATGCCGTGGGTGTTAAAGAAGCCATCGACGTCATGAAGAAGCTGAAATTGAAGGTTCCCAAGAAGATCGATGAAATGTTGAAGAAAGGTTGTGAATCTTTCTACACAACCAAGCCGGACGGCAAATATTACTACGACTTTGAGAAAAAAGCGTATGCGAAGATCGATGAAAATCCACGCATTATCATTCTGCCCGATCTCAAATCACGAAATAAGATTGTTAAAGAAAACGGTAGTGCCAGTCTGGTTGATATCGGCGACGGTATTGTCTGCCTGGAATTCCATACCAAGATGAATTCTATTGATGACGGTCTGACCGTGATGCTTACCGAAGCCTGCGATATCGTCGAAAAAGACTTTGTGGGTATGGTGGTCGCCAATCATGACGAGCGAGCTTTCTCTGCAGGTGCCAATGTGTTCCAGGTGCTCACGGCTGCACAGTTGGGTCAGTGGGATATGATTGAAAAAGGCATTGACGCGCTTCAGGGCGGCAACATGAAAATGAAGTATCTCTCCAAACCTGTTGTGACAGCTCCGGCAGGTCTTGCCCTGGGTGGCGGCTGCGAAATGGCGATGCACGGTGCAAAATGTCTGCCGAATGGCGAATTATACATGGGGTTGGTAGAAGTCGGTGTCGGCGTGATTCCCGCCGGCGGCGGCTGCAAGGAACTTCTGGTTCGTCTGACCGAAGGTATTCCCGATGGCTGCATCGAAGCCGGTTTCAATCTGCAGTACCACATGGGCAAAGCTTTTGAAAACATCGCCATGGCGAAAGTTTCCACGAGCGCGGCGGAAGCTATGGAGCTGGGTTACGTGCGTAAATCCGAAAAGATCAACATGAGCCGTGATCAGCAGATTTATGAAGCCAAGCAGTTGGTTCTGTCTCTGGCGATGGCGGGTTACAAACCACCTAAGCCCGCTTTGATTCCCGTTATGGGTGAGAATTTCCGCGGGATGGTTAATGCCATCATTCAGAATATGAGATACGGTAATTTCGTATCCGATTACGATGTCCATGTATCGAAGAAAGTGGCCTATGTTCTTTCCGGCGGTGACTGTGCGGAAGGCACCTTTGTCTCTGAACAGGAAATTCTGGAACTTGAAAAAGAAGCGTTTGTCAGCCTTTGCGGCGAGAAAAAGACTCAGGAACGCATTATGTACATGCTGAGCAACGGCAAACCGCTGCGTAACTAATATTGATAAAATCACAGACGCGGTGGTCTGTATGCATATTCCCCGCGTTTTCATGACATGAAGGAGGAAAATCATGAGCGATGCTGTAATTGTAGAATCCGTGAGAAGTCCGGGCAGTCGTTATAAAAGAGGAGGTCTTGCCGCGACGAGATCAGATGTGTATGGCATACAGGTTCTAAAGGGCTTGATGGCCAGAGTGCCGCAGGTTAATCCTGCAGAAATAGATGATTTAATCGTGGGTTGTTCTTTTCCGGAATGCGAGCAGGGCATGAACCTGGGTAGAATTCTGGCCATGGGCGCCGGGCTTCCCATTTCCTGCTCCGGCATGGTCGTCAACCGTTTTTGCTCTTCAGGCGTTCAGGCGATCGCCGACGCGACGGCTAAAATCCGCGCCGGCTGGTCGGAAATCATCATTGCCGGCGGCTGCGAAACCATGTCTCATATTCCGATGGGCGGTTCGGCCATGCGTCCGAATCCGGACTGGAAGTTTGACGGCAGTATGCCGGATGTCTATATCAACATGGGCAACACGGCGGAAAATGTAGCGATGAATTACAATGTTTCCCGCGAGGATATGGATAAATTCGGATTGGAGAGCAACCGCCGCGCCTATGAGGCAATCAAGGCCGGCAAATTCAAGGAAGAAATTATTCCGATTGATGCATTCAAATACAAAGTTAAAAACGGCAAACGTGTCCGTGAAACATTCACTTTTGACACGGATGACGGTGTGCGTTGGCCGGCTAAGATGGAAGATATGTCAAAATTGAAATCCCCCTTCAAGGCGGGTGGTAATTGCACGGCGGCCAACTCTTCTCAGATGACGGATGGAGCGGCATTCTCACTGTTGATGACGGCAGAGAAAGCCAAAGCTCTCGGCCTGAAACCTCTGGCACGTTTGGCCTACTACGCCGTTGCCGGCTGCAAATCCGAAGAAATGGGCGTGGGTCCGGCTTACGCAATTCCGAAAGTTCTGAAAATGGCCGGTTTGACTCCAAAAGACATTGATGTCTATGAAATCAACGAAGCCTTTGCGTCACAGGCGATTTATTCCTGCCGCGTGATTGGTATTGAAGACCGCTACTGGGCAGGTGATATCAATCCCAACGGTGGCGCCATTGCTCTCGGTCATCCACTGGGATGCACAGGTGCAAAACTGACGTCTCAGTTGCTGTATGAATTGAAACGTCGCGGTGGCAAACGTGGTATCGTGTCTATGTGTATCGGCGGCGGTATGGGTGCCGCCGCAATTTATGAAATGCTGTAGGTTCTGACTCCTCCAGCGCCAAGCTGAAAACGTCGCTCACCCTTCCGTCACTCATTTAAAAATGGCGGAAGGGTGAGCGGCAATTCAGATTCTACAATTCACCATTTACCAGTTTGATAAAGTTTGTGCTTGAAATGCTGGCAACTTTGAGCTATAGCACACGCCACTTGGGCGGTTAACTCAGCGGGAGAGTGCTACCTTCACACGGTAGAAGTCGCTGGTTCAATCCCAGCACCGCCTACCATTTTGAATATTCAGAGGGGATATGGTTACATCCATACCCCCTTTTTTATTAGAGGATTGCTTTCATGGTTTCCAGATATTTTCGGCAAAGATACCGGTAGGCTTCGATGCCCTCTTTAGCGGATGCCTTATCTTTTTCGGTCAAGTCTCTCGTGATTTGGGCGGGATTTCCTGCAACAATCTTTCCCGCAGGAATATGCATGCCCCTGGGCACCAGTGATCCCACGGAAACAAACACATCTTCTTCGCAAATGACATTGAAAAGAACGATCGCTCCGATGCCGATCATGCATCTGGCTTTGATGTGGACGTCATGCAAGATGACGCCGTGCGCCACGGTGACGTCATTTTCGATGATGGATTGAGAGCCGGGATAGACGTGAATCACAGCATTGTCCTGAACGCTCGTGCGGTCGCCGATGATCACCGGGCCGAAGTCCGCGCGGATGGAAACACCCGGCGCAATAAGACATTCATGACCGATTCTGACGTCGCCGATCAAAACGGCGTCAGGATGCACAAATGAATCATCCGGCACTTGCGGCCGCTTCCCGTCAAACTCATACCTTGCCATGATTTAGCCTCAATATGTCAGTGAAATGTTAACGGAGCCGCCACGACCCAGGATATCATGCAGGTGGACGTAGCCTTGGAGTTTATTCTTTTCATTAACGACGGCCAGAGACGTAATCTCTTTTTTCTGCATCATCTCGACAGTTTCCGCAAGTGACGTATTTTTATCGATGGTTTTCGGATTTCGTGTCATGACGTCATCGATGGTTAGTGCGTCGAAGGAAACACCTTTGCTCACCATTCGCCGCACGTCGCCGTCTGTTAAGATGCCCAGCAAATTGTCTTTTTTGTCTGTGACCAATGCGAAGCCGACATTCCGGCGGTCGATTTCGTCAATGGCTTGCCGCGCCTGCGTTTTGCTGAACACGCGCGGAATCTTGTCGCCTGTAACCATGGCGTCGCCGACGGTTGCCTTGAGTCTGGCACCCAGGCTGCCGCCGGGATGAAATTTGTAAAAATCCTTTTCGCGAAATTTTCGTTTATCAATCAGTGTGATGGCCAGGGCATCCCCCATTGCAAGCGCAGCAGTGGTGCTGGATGTCGGCGCCAGACCAAACGGACAGGCTTCTTTCTCCACGGACACATCAATGACGATGTTACTGTTTTTAGCCAGCGTGGAGTCGAGTGCGCCGGTAAAGGCGATGATGGGTGCGCCGATATGTTTGACGGAGCTGATGATCGGCAACAATTCATGCGTTTCTCCACTATTGGAGATGGCAAGCAGAATGTCATCTTTCGTGACAATGCCCAGATCTCCGTGAATGCCTTCCACCGGATGCAAAAAGAGGGCCTGTGTTCCTGTGCTGGTCAGGGTGGCGACAATTTTCCTTCCGATCAGACCGGACTTGCCGATGCCTGTAATGATGACGCGGCCTTTGCACTTAAAAATCAGATTCACTGCTTGGGTAAAATTGCCATTCATCCTGTCCACCAGACGCAGGATGCTTTGCGCTTCAATCTTTAAAACTTCTTTTGCCCGGTTTATTGCAGTTTTATGATTCATTATTTTCCATCGCCTTTTCACAATTCAATACGGTGAGGCAAAACTAGCAAAAAAACCGCGACAAAACAAGAATCAAATGGCGATTTCCATTTGACAGAACTCTCAAAATAAATCATGGTTCCCGGCACGGTTATCTGCTAGAGGATACCGCATTGAATTTTAAGAGAATACACGCATGAAAGTTGTTTTCATATCGGATGCCCATTTGAAACGAGCCACTGACGAGCGCTACGGCCAGCTTGTTTGTTTCTTAAACGATATTAAGGATGGAAACATAAGATCGCTTACCGATGCAACGGAACTGGAACGGGAAAAAACATCCATTGATGATCTCTATATCCTGGGGGATTTTTTTGATTTCTGGTTTTGCAACGCCGACAATATACATCCTGAATTTCAATTGGTGATCAGCAAGCTGTTGGATCTGCAAAAGACTGGTGTTCGCGTTCATTTGTGCGAAGGTAATCACGATTTTTTTTTAAAGGAATACTTCGAGGATGTGCTGGGCATGGAAGTATTCGACGAGTGGGCGGATGTTCATCTGGATGGTTTGCGGATGCTGGTGTCGCACGGTGACACGGCGGATCGCTCCGACAGAAGTTATCTGCTGTTTCGAAAAATTTTGCGCAGCCGTGCTTTCCATTATGTTCAGCGCCTTATTCCCGCCTCTCTTCGCTGGGCAATCGCCTCCATGACGTCAAATGTGAGTAAGGAAATGAACAATGACAATCGTGATGTCCTTGTGGAAAAGAGGATCGCTTTTGCATCTGAAAAGTTCCGGGACGGTTACGACGCGATGATTATAGGACATTGTCACAAGCCGGTCCTGAAGAGTCTCGATGTGCTGGGAAAGAAAAAAACTTTCATAACCTTGGGGGACTGGGCTAATCATTATTCATTTCTCTATTATGAAAATACAAAATTCTTTATGAGTTATTACCGGCCTCAATAGTATTCCCCTTTATTTTATCATGTGTTTCTTTGATGAATAACTGGACATATCTTCTTCTTTGTGCTAGGAAACCCGATCTTTTTGCAGAGAAGGAAGGACAGCAATTATGAATTATGGCGGAATATATCCCGAGTGTAAAATGCGCGATGCCCGTTTTGTTGTCGTTCCTGTGCCCTACGATCTTACCTCCACGTATCAGTCCGGCAGCCGCCGGGGGCCGCAGGCCATCATTGAAGCCTCCACCAACATGGAACTCTACGACGAAGAGTTGAAGAAGGAAACCTATCTCGCCGGCATCCACACCTCAACGCCTGTGGTTGTGGATGCACGCGGGCCCAAGCACATGATTTCCGCTGTGCGCAAAAAAATCAGCCGCATTGTCTTTGCTGACAAAATTCCCGTGATGCTGGGCGGCGAGCACAGTATCAGCTTAGGCGCCGTGCAGGCGGTTTACGAAAAATATCCGAAGCTGACGGTGCTTCAGCTCGACGCTCACGCGGATTTGCGCGATAGTTACCAGGGGACGCCCTACAATCACGCCTGTGTCGGTCGGCAGGTCGCTGATTTTTGCCAACTGGTGCAGGTCGGAATTCGCAGCATGAGCAAGGAAGAGGGGGATTATCTTCCCAAAAGCAAGGTCAAGTCCTATTCGGCGGAGGATGTTTTCAATAACGACAAGTGGGCCGAGACGGTATGCAAGCATTTGCGCGGGGATGTTTATGTGACCATTGATCTGGATGTCTTTGACCCATCCATTATGTCGGCTACGGGAACCCCGGAGCCAGGGGGACTCTATTGGCGGGATGTTCTGAAACTTCTAAAAATGGCTTCGGCCTGTTGCACGATTCGCGGGTTTGATGTCGTTGAACTCGCGCCGCTGCCCGGAATGGTCGCGCCCGATTTCATGGCGGCAAAGCTGATCTACCGGCTGATGGGATATATTACAGGTAAAGATAAAAAATAATGGGATCGTCAATATCATATCAAGGATGGAGAATAAAAAATTGAATTCAAGCGTACCGAAGAAAATCTTTTTTACCAAGGGAGTCGGCACCCACAAGGAAGAACTGCATTCATTTGAGTTGGCCCTGCGTGACGCCGGTATAGAAAAATGCAATCTGGTGCAGGTATCCAGCATTCTACCACCGGGCTGCAAAGTCATTTCCAAAGCCCAAGGCTTAAGAGAGTTGCAACCGGGTGCGATTACATTTTGCGTCATGAGCCGTTGCTGCACGAACGAGCCCCGCCGCCTTCTGGCTGCATCCGTCGGTCTGGCCGTCCCTGCGGATCGGAAGACTTACGGTTACATCAGTGAGCATCATGCTTACGGCAAAACGGAAAAAGAGGCGGGAGACTACGCCGAAGATCTGGCTGCGGCCATGCTGGCTTCCACTCTGGGTATTGATTTCGATGTGGATGAAAGCTGGGACGAGAAAAAAGAAATATTTAAAATCAGCGGCAAAATTGTCAGCACGCGCAATACCACACAATCGACGATTGTCAAAAATAACTGGTATACCACTGTAGTAGCTGCCGCTGTGTTTATTTTCTAGGGGTGAGGTGGTCTCAGCCGCTAAATAACTCCTTGACAAATAAAGGAGATAGTGGTCTAAGGTCGACGTCTTGATACACAGTCCTGACGCGGGGTGGAGCAGCTTGGTAGCTCGTTGGGCTCATAACCCAAAGGTCATAGGTTCAAATCCTATCCCCGCTACCAAATAATAAAAAAGGGTTGGAATAATTATTCCAACCCTTTTTTGTGGCATTAATCGACCCAGCCACCGCCGATGTTCAGGCGTTTGAGTTTTTCCACCAATGTCGTGCGGTTGAGATTGAGAAGCTTAGCCGCGCGGTTCTTGACGCCGCCGCTCATTTTCAGCGCTTTGAGCAGCAGTTCCTTTTCCAGCCGGCTGACATGATCGTTAAAGTCGATACCATCTTCGGAGAAAACAACCGGGATCTTTGCTGCATCCACACCCGGAATGTTTCTTATTTTCGCAGGTAAGTCCTCAATGGAGATGTCGCCTTCCTCTTTCATGACGACCAGCATTTCGATGAGATTTTGCAATTCACGCACATTTCCCGGCCAACCGTAACGCATGAGGTAGTTGACGGTGTCGGGCGAAATGTGTTCGACGTTCTTTTTTTTAAGCTTATTGAATGTGATCAAAAAGTGATTGGCGAGAATCAAAATGTCCGATCCTCGTTCTCTGAGCGCCGGCAGATTGATGGGAATGACGTTGATCCGGTAAAAAAGATCTTCACGGAATTTTTTTTCGGCGACAGCTGTTTCCAGATTTTGATTTGTGGCTGCGATGATCCGGACGTCGGCGTTGATGGTTTTGACTCCTCCGATCCGTTCAAATTGTTTTTCCTGAATGACGCGCAAAACCTTGACTTGAAGCGACGGGCTCATGTCGCCGATTTCGTCCAGAAAGATCGTGCCGCCCTGGGCCAGTTCGAAACGGCCCATCCGGTTGCGGATGGCTCCGGTAAAAGCGCCTTTTTCATGGCCGAATAATTCGCTCTCCAGTAGCTCTTCGGGAATTGCGCCGCAATTGACCGGAATCATCGGCTGGTTCCTCCGGTCGCTTTTAAAGTGAATTGCCCGGGCGACCAGTTCCTTGCCGGTTCCGCTCTCGCCAGTGATCAGCACGGTGCTGTCGGAATTGGATACTTTTTCAATGATATCAAATACTTTTTTCATGCAATCGCTGTAGCCGATGATTTTGTCAAAGTCCTGTCTCTCTTTCAAATGTTCCTTCAGCGAGACATTTTCATCGCGGAGTTTGGCAAAATTCATCGCACGGCTGACCGATAATTTGACGAGATCGTCTTTGATAGGTTTGGTGATGAAATCGAAAGCGCCCATTTTCATGGCGGAAACGGCTGCATTGACTGTGCCGTGCCCGGTGATCATGATGACGATATTATCGCGATTCGCGTCTTTAATATATTTCAGAAACTCCAGGCCGTCGACATTGGGCATGCGAAGATCCGTGATGACCAGATCGTATTTGTCATCAAGGAAGGCTTCGATACCTTCCCGACCGTCATTAACCGCCTTGACTTCGTATCCTTCTTCTTTCAGAATTTCAGTGAGTGTTTCCTTGTTGAGGTCATTATCGTCGGCAACCAGTATTTTTCCATTTTTCATGATGAATTCCTGTTGGTTTATGGACAGCAATTATTTTGACGTATATTAAGGTATTTGCGACATAAAAACAATAGTAAAAGGCTTAGAGCGTCAAAAAATAAACAGACAGGGTGGAAACCATATTACCCCGTCAGAAATCCAACGACATTTTTCAGGAAATACATTCTTTACCTTAAGTATTTCATTTTTTTGCCGAATAAAAAAAGAAAGAATGCATCGTCACGTCTTTGCTCGATGTATAAAGAAATTACAATTTGAAATCAATGTTATAAGTTGTGGGGACCAGAAAGTTGGCAATTGGCATAAGTATTGCTTTTTGATTACAAATCTTCTCGGTTTTTGATTTCTCCGATTGCCGGGACGCAGATGAATGTTGTTTTTTACATTGAAGTAATAAATGAAAGAGTGGCTTTGATTGATGTCGATTAGTACATTTGAACTGAAAAACAGCGATTTTGAAAAAATAAGCCGCCTTGTTTATGAGCAATGCGGTATTTACCTTCATGAAGGTAAAAAAGAACTCGTTAAAGCCCGCCTCAGCAAACGGCTTCGAGCCGGCGGTTATCAATCCTTTATCGATTACTATCACTATGTCACAACAGGAGAGGGGACGGATGAATTAATCTCGATGATTGATTCCATCTCTACCAATCTAACTTCTTTTTTTCGCGAGGAAAGTCATTTTGTTCGCCTGCGCCATGTTATCCAAACCGCCTTGGAGAAATCAGGCCATCACGGATCCAAAATGAAGTTTAAAATCTGGTCCGCCGGTTGTTCCACTGGAGAAGAGCCTTATACGCTGGCGATCACCATATCGGAGGCCGCCGGCCATCATTCTATGGACGCCTCCATTCTGGCAACGGATATTTCCACCAAGGTGTTGCGCATTGCGGAAGCGGGCGTGTACGCGCAAGACCGCGTCAAAGGAATCGCCGCGCCCCTGTTGAAAAAATATTTTCAGGTAGGAACAGGAAAATCCGAAGGGCAGGTCCGCGTTAAGAACGATTTGAAGAAAACAATCACATTCCAGCGTTTTAATCTGATGGACACCTTTTCCGGACATAACGATTATGACATTATTTTCTGCCGGAATGTTATGATTTATTTCGATAAAAAGACGCAAAATGATCTGGTAAATAAATTCTATGGTGCACTAAAAAGCGGCGGTTACTTTTTTGTCGGTCATTCGGAAAGCTTAACCGGTTTGAAACATCACTTTAAGTACGTAGAACCGAGTGTTTATCTGAAATAATTATGAGCGATTTAATAGTCGGAATATCTGATATTAAGATCAGTAACAATTTAAGCGACACGATTGTTACGTACGCGTTGGGATCCTGCATCGGCATTGCCGTGTATGATCCGATAGCCCGTGTGGGAGGCATGCTGCACTATATGCTGCCTGATTCTACACTGGATGAAAGAAAAGCCAGAGACAATCCGGCAATGTTTGCCGACACGGGAATTCCTTCGCTGTTTAAGGCTTGCTACAGCTTGGGGGCGGAAAAGAAGCGGATGATCGTCAGAGTGGCAGGCGGCGCCAGCATTTTGGATGACACCAACTTTTTCCGTATTGGCCAGAAAAATATCATGGCGATGAGAAAAATATTCTGGAAAAACAATGTCATGATTACAACCGAAGATACTGGTGCGAATCACAACCGTACGGTTCGTCTGGAAATGGCCACCGGCAAGACCTATGTTAAAACCTCCGGAGGTGAGATGAAGGAATTATGAAAGTTATTAACCGTATTCTCAAATCAATTGAAACGATTCCGGCTTTTCCGGCGACTGGAAATAAAGTGGCGCAGTTGCTTAACAAAGCTGACTATTCCGTATTGCAGGTTGCCAATGTCATCAAATACGACCCATCCATTACTGCCAACATTTTGAAAATGGCTAATTCAGCATACTTCAACTCGCAACACAAAATCAGCACGATCAATGATGCCGTCATGTACCTGGGGCAGAAGAATCTGCTGCGAGCGATTCAGACGGCAGGCATTTCCAAATATTACAAAAAAGGCGCTTCCGGCTATTTCGACAGTGCCACGGATTTGTGGGAGCATTCCGTAGCCGTGGCGTTGATGTCGCAGATTTTGTCTAAAAAAATAACGGGCGAAGAAGACACGACGCTCTATACGGCGGCGCTTTTACACGATGTCGGGAAAATTATTATGGGTGAGTTTGTCCGCGATGAGATGAAAAAAATATCGATGCTTGTTTCGCAGCATTCCATGTCGTTTCTGGAAGCGGAAGAAACAGTCCTGGGCATTAATCATGCCGATCTGGGCGGAAAGATTGCCGAGCACTGGAATTTCCCTGCGGAAATTCGGGAGGCCGTCGCTTATCATCACCGGCCGGATTTACTGGAAAAGTCCGATAAGGTTATGCCCTGGATCGTCTACATGGCGGATGAAGCCTGTTTAATGATGGGGATCGGCAGTTCCGTGGAAGGTTTGGCGCAGCGCGCAGTCGGCGAGTTGCTCAAAAAGTTCAATTTAAGGATGAGAGATCTGGAAAGAAGCATGGTCATGCTTTCGGATGATTTAAATAGCGCCAGGGAACTCATTAACATCATCTAGGCGCAGGTATAAAGGAAGGTGACATTATGTCATTTAATGTTTTAATCGTGGATGATTCCAACTCCATGAGAGCGGTGATTAAAAAGGTCATTACCATTTCGGGTTTTCAGATGGATCTGTGTCTGGAGGCCGGAAACGGAAAGCAGGCGCTGGAAATGCTGGGTAACAGCTGGGTGGATGTCATTGTTTCGGATATTAACATGCCGGAAATGAACGGTCTGGAGTTGCTCGATCAGCTGCGTCGGAATGATACACTCAAGGAAATTCCGGTCATCATGATCACAACAGAAGGATCCGATGAGCGCATGAAGGAAGCTTTTGCACGCGGGGCGAAGGGGTTTATTAAAAAGCCTTTTCTGCCGGAAGAAATAAAGAAGGTTCTTTATGAAGTCATAGGAGTCGGGCAAGATGGACAATATGAAGAAGACACAAGAAGTTCTGATGAACTCGATTTTTGAAGTATTCGAGAAAATGTTTTTTGTTTTTCTTGAGCCGCTTGATGAAGATGTCCGGTATGACCTGATCACGTCCATTCATTTCAGCGGGCCCATGAAAGGCGAAATCAAAGCCTATTTTTCCAGTGGCATTGCAGGAATCATGGTTCAAAATATGCTGGGACTGGAACCCAAAGAGGTGACGGAAAAAACCATGGAAGATTGCGCCAAGGAAGCGCTCAACATGATAGCCGGAAGTTTTCTCAACAAGCTGGAGCCCAAAAAAGTATTCGATTTGTCGATTCCAGCCTATGAAAAGGCAGAGGGAAGTTTTTCCAAAAATCCGGATCTGACGTTGAGTCTGGTCTTTGATTCCGACGATCAGCGCATGGGTCTTACGATGAACATTGAGCCCAAGAATTAGCCCTGGGCGTTAGAAACCGGGCGGACAGTAACGTTTTGATAAAAGACATGCTGAAAAGGACGGCAAAGTGAACAAAATAAAAGTGCTCATCGTTGACGACTCTGCGGTGGTCAGAAAAATATTTTCGGAAGAGCTTTCAAAATATCCTGACATCCAGGTGGTGGGCGTCGCGCCCGATCCCTATGTCGCCAGGGACAAGATTGTCAATCTGAAACCGGATGTGATCACATTGGATATTGAAATGCCGCGCATGGACGGCCTCACCTTTCTCAGGAAATTGATGAGATATTTTCCGCTGCCGACCATTATCGTCAGTTCTCTGACCCCTCAGGGCGGAAAATTGACTCTGGAGGCGATGGACATCGGGGCCGTGGATGTGATCGCCAAGCCCAATTCGGCTTACAGTGTAGGCGATATGTCGGCGCAACTGGCGGATAAAATCCGGGCGGCGTCCCGCGCCAGAATTGTCAAGCGGGAAGAAGGGGATCAAAATGCCGCGAATTCGGAACCGATCAGAGCCCTGACGCAGACATCCAATAAAGTCATTGCGATTGGTTCTTCCACCGGTGGTACGGAGGCCCTGAAAAATATTCTAACCAAAATGCCTCCCAATTCTCCGGGAATCGTGATCGTCCAGCACATGCCTGCCAATTTTACCACCGCCTTTGCAGCAAGGCTCAATGATCTGTCGCAGATATCCGTGAAAGAAGCCGAAGACAACGATTCGGTAACACCGGGGACCGCTTTGTTGGCGCCCGGAAATTTTCATATGATTCTCAGGCGCTCAGGCGCAAGATATTATGTCGAAGTGAAAACAGGCCCGATGGTGCATCATCAACGTCCCGCAGTTGATGTGCTTTTTAAGTCTACCGCCAAGTATGCCGGCGCCAATGCCATTGGCGTCATCCTGACCGGAATGGGGGCGGACGGCGCTGAAGGGCTTTTGGAGATGAAACAAGCGGGTGCAAGTACGATTGCCCAGGATGAGAAGTCCTGTGTTGTTTTTGGTATGCCCAAGGAAGCCATAAAACTGGGCGCGGCGGATAAGGTGATTTCGATAGAACAGATTGCTTCAGAAATTATACGAATGGTGTAAAAATGGAATATGACAACTTGATAAAGCATCTCAACACATTGGCGCAGGAGTACCTCTTCCTGGACAGCAAGGACATTGATATTCCCACGGCAGGAAAGCTTCTTAATCACCTGGAAGGCATCATGGACGAGGCAAAAAAACAAAAGATCAACTCTGTCAGAAGTTGCGCCGCCAGTTTAAGCCAGATCCTGGAAAAAGCCATTCTCGATCAGATTGAAGACAAAGTCCAGGCAGCAGGTGTATTTGAAAGCGGCATTCATCTGATGCAGGAAATTGCGGACAGTTACAAAAACACAGGCAAATACGACGGAAGCATTCAGCCGTTTCTGGAAAAGACCAGTGCGGTTGCAGGTGTGGCAAGCCTGATGGGAGCATTGGATACTCAAACCGAAAAGCCCAATGAAGCAATGCCCGAAGCCAAGCCGCAGGACAACGAGACCATTCAGATACAGGATGAATCTCTAACCCGTGACTTCATTGCAGAGGGGCTTGAATACATCGAAGAAATCGAAATCAACATCCTCAATCTGGAAAACGAACCGGAAAACAAAGATTTCATCAATGCCATTTTTCGTCCTTTCCATTCCATCAAGGGCGTAGCCAGTTTTCTGAATCTGGAGAGGATCCGGATGCTCGCGCACAACCTGGAAAGCCTGCTGGATAAGGCCAGAAACGGGGAGATCTCCGTGACGCCGGCCTTGATTGACGTTGTATTGGATGGCGCCGACGCGCTTAAAAGTCTGATCGGTCAATTGCGCGACGTACTGGAAGGGAAGCCCGCCGTCAAGCTGGATCTGGATATTCCAGCGCTTACGACCCGCATCCACAAAATCGAGCAGGGATTCGATACGGAAGCCGGCGGGAAAAAACTAGGCGAAATTTTGGTTGACGAGGGTGTCATTTCTCAAGAAAAACTGGACAGCACGCTGGCCAATTCGGCATCGCCGGATAAAAAAGTCGGCGAAGCTCTGATTGAAGAAGGGGTTGTCAAACCCAAGCAGGTTTCGCAGGCGTTGCGCAAGCAAGTTGAACAAGTGACGGATTTAACCACCATCCGCGTGGATACGGTGAAGCTCGATGATTTGATTGATATGGTAGGTGAGCTGGTGATTACCCAGTCGATGATTTCTCAGGATTTGAAAAACCAGATCAATGTTGATAAAGGTCTTGTCCGGGACATTTCCCAGTTTTTCCGCATTACCTCCGCCTTGCAGCGTGTTTCCACCAGTCTGAGAATGATCCCAATCAAGCAGACATTCCAGCGCATGTCACGACTGGTTCGGGATCTGGCCAAAAATGCCGGAAAAGTTGTGGCCGTCGAGCTGGTCGGCGAAGATACGGAAATCGACCGCAATATGGTCGATGAAATTTACAATCCACTGGTGCACATGATCCGTAATTCAGTGGATCACGGATTGGAGTCACCGGAGGAAAGGGTCAAATCGGGAAAACCCGAAAAAGGGCTCATTACGCTGAAGGCCTATCACCGGGGCGGCAATATTGTGATCGAAATTGCCGATGACGGCAAGGGCCTGAACAAACAAAAAATTGTCAATAAAGCCGTTAAATCCGGTCTACTCCAGGGTGATGAAAATCTCAGTGATCAGGAAATATATAAAATGATTTTCTTGCCGGGTCTGTCCACGGCGGAAAAAGTCACGGATGTTTCCGGACGCGGTGTGGGGATGGATGTCGTCAAACGCGCCGTGGAAAAACTGCGCGGAAAAATTGAAATTGAAAGCAACGTTGGCGAGGGAACAACGTTCATCACACGTTTCCCGCTGACGCTCGCAATTATTGACGGCATGATTGTGAAAGTCGGATCCGAGAGTTATATCCTGCCTACGACCTCCATCCGCATGGCGCTTCGTCCACCGCGTGAAAGTTATACCAATGTTGTCGGCAAAGGCGAGATGATCAATGCGATGGGACAACTGATGCCGCTCATCAGGCTCTATGAGTTGTTTGAAATCGAACCGGAATGTAAGAACCCCTGGGAGGCCATTGTGGTCGTTGTCGATGGTGAAAGCGGCTCCAGATGCCTGATGGTCGATAAGATTGTGGGAAAGGCGGAAGTTGTGGTAAAAAGCCTGGGTGAAGGGTTGAAAAATATCAAAGGTCTGGCCGGCGGCGCCATCCTGGGCAACGGACGAATCGGTTTGATCATCGATACGGAGGGATTGTATGAACTGGCCGAGGAACGCTAGCTGTCAATAAATTTCAGAGATGAGATTAAAATAAGGTGAGGTTGAATTATGAATGAAAAAAATATCAAGGTTTTGGTTGTTGATGATTTCGCCACCATGAGAAAAGTGGTTCGCAATCTGCTCAAACAGGTCGGCTATGAAGACATTGTTGAGGCGGAAGACGGCGTCATGGCCCTCAAGGCATTGAAGTCCCAGAAAATCGACGTTATTGTGTCGGACTGGAATATGCCGAACATGACCGGTCTGGAATTACTCAAAGCCGTGCGCGCGGACGCGGATCTGTCCAAAACGCCGTTTCTCATGGTCACAGCCGAAGCATTGCAGGATAACGTTGTCGCTGCAGTGAAGGCGGGTGTCAATAATTATATTGTTAAACCTTTTACGGCGGAAGTGCTCAATGAAAAAATTAAAAAAATCATGGAAGGCATTGATAAGTAAATTACATCAGATCAGGATCAGGAAGGGGTACCTATGAACGTCAAATTTATTAATCCGTTTTTGGATGGAACGGTCAGTGTTTTAAAAACAATGTCTTTTGTCGAACCTCGCGCAGGCAAACCGTATTTGAAGATCGATAATCTGGCGAAGGGCGATATTTCCGGCATTATTGGATTGACCGGATCGGCTACCGGTTCTCTGGCCTTGAGCTTTAGTGAAGCGGCCATTCTCAAGATTGTTTCCAATATGCTTGGTGAACCCATCAAAAGCCTGAACAGCGATATTAAAGACGCGGTGGGCGAAATCACCAATATGATTTCCGGTGTGGCCAGGAAGAATCTGGAAGCCGAAGGTTTTTACATTCAGGCGGCGATTCCCACCGTTGTGTCGGGGAGGGATCATTCGATTACCCACGTCATGGGCGGTCCGAGCTTGATCATCCCCTTTGAAATTGATGAAGGGACGTTTGTTGTGGACGTCTGTCTGTCGGAATAATTCGCGGCTTGGTTACTGGAGAATAATAATGCTGATCCGGCGGTTGCGTTGGTCGCGCGGATCCAGCGGAACCAGCAGCTCCTGATCCGCGTAACCCACGACGCGGGCAAACCGCGACGGATCCGTCCCGAACGCCTCCAATTCGCGTCGAGCGGCAGACGCTCGGGACGTGGAGAGTTCCCAGTTGGTAATCTGACCGCCCTTGAAAGGCGCGGAATCCGTGTGGCCTTCCACCACAATTTTTCCCGGCATCTCCCCTAGGTTATCGGCGACGAGTTTCAATATCTCCTTGGCTTTCGGGCTGGGTTGATCAGAGCCTGTGGCAAACATCATCCCACCGTCCGAATCGATGATCTGAATGCGCACGCCTCCCTCAATCACATCCACCAGAATTTGATCGCGCACGCCCGCCATTTTTTCGTCAACGGATGTCCGGATTTTTTTGACCGTCTCTTCATCGCCTGCCGTGAGATTCTTCTTTGTTTTATTCAATCCGAAGTCAATCTTACCTTTACCGCGGATGCTGGAATCGGGGGATTTTAAGGATTGTTTGGCGGATTCGCTGGAGAATCGGGGATCCGTCAATCTTGCATCCTTCATGGTAACAGCCGACGTGCCGCTTTCCTGAAATACGCTGTATTCCCGGAAATATTCGGACAGGGCTGCCCGTTTTTCATCGGAAACCATGCTCAAAAGCCACAAAAGCAGGAAGAAGGCCATCAGCGCCGTCACAAAGTCGGCGTAAGCCACTTTCCATGAGCCGCCATGACCGCCCGCCTGTTTCTTTTTAATTTTTTTAATAATAATCGGCTGGCGGTGCTCTTCCATAATATCTCAAATATTTCCCAGTTCAGATTTATTTTTTAGCTGCGCGTAATGCGTCTTCCATTTCCACAAAAGACGGTTTGGCTTCCGACGGTATAACACGTCGGCCGAATTCCACGGCTACTTTGGGTGCCGCACCACCGCCGATGAAGGACAAGAGCGCCACTTTAATTACATTAAGAAATTGCATATCTTCATTGGCAATAAACTCCATGTTTTTGGCAAGCGGACCTACATAACCGTAACACAGTAGGACGCCAAGAAACGTTCCCGCCAGGGCGGCGCCGATGCTTGCGCCCAGCACTTCTGGGGGTTCCTTGATTTTGGCCATGGTCAGAATAACACCTAAAACCGCGGCAACAATGCCCAGACCCGGCAGGCCGTCGGCCATCGTTGCTATGCTGTGGGCGGGTCCCATGGATTCTTCATGATGGGATTCCAGCTCCTGATCAATCAGGGATTCCAGCTCATGCGGCGCAATGGTGGTGGTCATCACCGTGCGTAAGGTGTCTGCGATCAGGTTGATGGCGGCATGGTTTTTCATTATTTTGGGATAGGCGGAAAAAAGCGGGCTTTTGGCAGGTTCGTCCACATCCGATTCAATGGAAACAAGCCCCTGCTGCCGGATTTTATAAAAGATGCCATTCATCATCAGGAGAATGTCGATGTAATCCTGCTTGGAATTAGCTTTGTATGAAAATATCCGGGCAACAGAGCCGCCTGTCGCCTTGATCACTTTCAGCGGCGAGGCAACGACAAACGCGCCTATTGCAGCGCCCCCGATAATCATAAGTTCTACGGGCTGAAATATAACGGCAAGATTGCCATTATGAATGAGATAACCGCCAATCACGCAAGATGAAACAATGATCATACCAATAATAGCAATCATGAAATAAGTGACTTACCTCCTTTTTCCCCGCAGGATTTCTCGCTCGGTTTCAAAAACAAAACGAATGATTTCACCCTGCATAAAATCATCCATATTAATAAAACGAATAGAGGTGTCATATTCCGGATGAGGTTTTTCGAATTCCAGCACTTCTCCATAGAGAAAAATGGCAATGGGTTTTTGTAGATTCAGCATGACCTTAACTTCCAGAACGTCACCCGGAGAAAAACATTTTCCCGTATTAAAACTCATCCCGCCGCCGCTGATATTCACTTTCGTCATGGATAAACAGTTGAAACCATCATGCTGGATGGTCAGCATGCGGATAATTTCGTCCAGTTTGGCATTAATGGTCTGGAGCCACTGTGCCATTAGTTGATCGTCAGGATTGGGTAAATCCTTGAATTCCGCAAGCAGCGATTCTCCGGCCAAGCGGGCGCGAAGTGAGCCCTTATCCGGGATATTTATAAGCGCGTATTGCAGTGGAATATATACATCAACTCTTGAATACTCTCTTTTATTTTCAGATAATGAAAGATTATCGTCAATCATGGGCCACTCCCGGTGCAAAATTTGAATTCGCTAATCATTATGCAATCCAAGTGCCATAATGAATAGATGCGGGATCCTTCTCAACCGCTGTCATTGCTGAGCGATCAGGCAGGCTTTCTGCTGTCTATTTCATCGAGTAGTCAATATCTTGACGATCAGGCAGGCTATTTGACAGAAAGAGAAGATAACTCCTTTCTGGCTTCGGAGAGATTGAGGCTGTGAGTATTCGAAAATGTTGAATAAATCTTCTGGTATGTAAATTGCTTTCAACAATAAGAAAATATGTTCGTTATCGATGAGACGCAGGCATGAGAAGTGGGAAAAATATTTTTTTAAGAAGAGCCTTTTTCTTTTTTATCGTTTTGGGTCTGACGCTGGGGGCTTCCGTCCGGGCTTCCGCAGCAGTGTATGCTATTCATTTTGCGTCATACAAAACGATCAAACAGGCCCAAGGGGATGCAAGCAGGCTTGGCGCTCAGGGACTTGATGCATTTGTGCAGGAAGCGGATGTTCATGGAAGCGGTAAGTGGTATCGCGTTTATGTCGGAAAATTTGATACCCGGCAAAAAGCATCTGTGGCGGCAGCGGATATGAAAAGCAAAAAACAAATTGAAACCGTATTTATTCACTTGTTACCCAACGTCAAATTTGAACCGGCTTTAAAGATTGCTGTCGGAGGTACTGCATCGCAGGCTACGTCGGAAAAAAACGCAGTTGTGGGCAATACGCAAACCAAACGCTACCATTTACCCGGGATGCCTTATTACGACAAAGTCAAGACGCATCATCGCATTTTCTTTCAATCCGAAAAGGAAGCTCTTGAGCGCGGATATTACAAAGCCGGAACAGGTAAGGATACGCCAAAGGAAACAGAAACAGAAACTCAAACACAAGCACCGCAACCGAAGAAAATCATGCCTGCGATTGCAGCTAAACTTTCCGGTGCCAAGCTTGATGCAAGGCAGATTGCCGCTAAAGATCAGGCAATCCAAAAAGAGGAATTAAAGTCTCTGATGCTGGGAGACAAGAAAGTCATGCCGCCGCCCCCTGCACTTGCGGATCTTGGAGAAGACAAAGACATTGGATTTGCGGATCCGGATGAAATGGATATCGTCGAGCCGACATCTTCATCCGAACTGTACAACAAGGCACTGGGGCAACTTAAAGAAAAGCAGTATGAACAAGCCCTGATTACCTTCAAGGAGTTTATCAGCCGCGATGATACCAGCAAAGAATGGGGACAGCGGGCTTTGCGTCACATGGCGGACTGTCACTATTGGCTGGGGAAAAAAGACGCAAACAAACAGGAGCTTTTAATCGCGGCGGAATTTTACAAAAACACGCTTACGAGTTTTCCCGATCCCCGCAAAGAAAACGCATTAACGTATTACCGCCTGGCGAAAACATACGAACAGCTCAAATATTACCCGGAAGCCATTAAACAGTACAGAAATCTGATTGCCAAATATCCGGATTCTACCTATGCGCCCGAAGCCTATTTTAAAATCGGCGAGGTTTATTACATAGACGGCAAATACGGTCAGGCTGCGGAAAGTTTCATTCAATATTTGATGAAATATCGCGGAAAGCGTAATGCGAAAAAGACCTATTATTTTGTTGCCCATTCTTTTTATAAAGCAAAGCAGTCAACCAACGCCGAAATATGGTTTCGGGATATCGCGAAAAAATGGCCGGATTTGACGGATATGCCCAAGGAGATGGTGCTTGATTACGGCCTGCATAAGAATTCCATGCTGCGCTATGATGATGCGGCAGGCGCTTATTCCTTCTATGTTAACCTGTATCCGGCGGATCCGAAAATTAAAGAGGTGATGATGCTTCTGGCCGGTGCGTACCGGCAGGCCGGTCAGATTCCCGCGGCGTTGGCTATCTATCAACAAATCATTGGAAAGTTTCCCGAAGCAAATGAAGCCGGCGAAAGCATGCTGGCGATGGCCCAACTGGGCGTGGACAACCCGGGTGCTAAAGTGTTTCGGGGTTTAAACAATATCGAGAACTATAGATTTCCAATGGATACTTATGATGAATTGATTATGAAAAAAGCCGTGGGAGACATCGCCGAGAAAGCGATGCTGCAAAAGTCGGCGGCACTGGTCAAAAAGGGACAGAGGCGAAAAGCAGCCGATGTCTACCTGGAATTCTTAAGCTTGTATCCGGAAAGCAAGCGAATCGCCGAAGCGTCGCGAGGGCTGAAATCCGCATCTACCGATCTGATTGACGAATACTATGCGAAAAATGATTATCTGGCTGTGGCGTATGTATATTTCCGATCGTTTGGTGCAGTTGCCTTGCAGGCCGATGAATATCCTCAGGTCAACAAAATCGCGCTGAGTCTGAAAGAGTTACATCTGATGGATGATCATTCGACTCTCCTCAACAAGTACCTGAAAGTAGCAAAAGATGAACAGATCATGAATCGGGTGTCGCTTGAGCTGGCTGAAGGTTTGATCCTTCGCGGCCAATATGACGAAGCGGAAAAGATGCTCACGGTTTTGATGAACAAACCCTCCGTCAGGAAAACCAACTTGTTGACAGAGATCAAAAAGAATCTGGCCGATATAGCCTACAGGAAGCAGCAATTCGCGCAGGCGGTTTCCAATTACGGCGCGGTGGTTCAATCGGGTCAGACGATTCAAGACCCAGGTGCAGTTTATTCTCACTATGCACGGTCGCTCAAAGAGCAAAAGGAGAATGTCCTAGCCTTGCAGAACTATCTGACAGCTGTGAAGTATTTAAGTGCGCAAAAGCGTGAAAAAGGTAATTTGGGGATCGCTTACAAGGATATCGGAGATCTTTATGTCAAAAATAACAATTTAGGCATTGGGCTCAGCATGTACACGAAAGCACTCGACAACGCGACGGACGTGGAAATGAAACTCTGGTCGCAGTTTCTGGTAGGAGAGACTTACCTGAAATTGGAAAAGCAGGATCAGGCGCAGAATGTTTTCGCGCAGATGAAAGCGGCAGCCGGTCCGGAGGGTTTTTGGGCCAAGGTGGTGGATTTTTACATGGCCGATACTCAATGGTGGGAAAAATACGGCACTCTCATAAAAAAAAGATAAGGATAACAGCATGCAGGATTTAACGTTACTGCAAGAATCATTTGAAAACTTCAACAAGGCGACGGCCGAACTGGAGCGCGCATACAGCCGTTTGGAAGAGCGCTTTGCGTCCCTCAATCAGGAGCTCGAAGATAAAAATGCAGAGCTCTTAAAAACCGTGGCGGAAAAAGAGCAAACCAAAAACTACCTGCATAATATTCTGGAGAGCCTGATCAACGGTGTGATTGTGACAGATCTGGAAGGCAGGATTCAAACCCTCAATGCTTGTGCCGAAACGTTTACAAACGTGCGCCAGGCTGATGTGTCCGGACGTCACATCAGTGTGTTATTTGACTCCATGCCCGCAGGTGACTGGCGGAACATTAATCTTGCCGAATATTTTAAAGGCGAGTCCGGGCATAAAGTCAAAATCCCCGGGCGGACGCTGGAAATATTCTGCACTCCCTTCAAATCGCCCGACGGCGAAGCAATCGGCAATGTTTTTGCGCTGCGCGATATTACGCGAACGGAAAAGCTCGAAGAAATGGCCAAACGAACGGAGAAATTCGCGGCAATGGGTGAAATGGCCGCCAATATCGCCCATGAGGTGCGCAATCCTTTGGGCAGTATTGAACTGTTCGCCTCGCTCCTCTTGAAGAATCTGGCGGAAAAAAGAGACAGGGATCGTGTGGTGCAGATTATCTCCTCCGTGAAAAATGTTGATAATAAAATATCCAATCTGCTTTTGTTCACCCGCAGGCAAATGCCGCAGATGAAGGTGGTTCGCTTGCACCGCATTTTGGCGGATGTGATGAACTTTTCGGAACAGATTATCGAGCAGGCGGGAACGGAAGTTTCGGTGCGGCAAGACGCCAGCGATATTCTCATCTCAGCGGACGCCGAAATGATCAAACAGGTCTTTCTGAACATCATTCTCAACGCTCAACAGGCCATGCCGGACGGCGGAAAACTTTTCATCACGACGCGGCTTGCTCCTAAGAGCCTTCTCGAACCGGGACAGAAGATTGCCGAGGTGATTTTTGAGGATGCCGGACCCGGGATAGCGCCTTCCGATTTATCCAGAATATTCGATCCGTTTTTCAGCACGAAGGAAAGCGGTTCCGGACTGGGGTTGGCCATTGCGCACAACATTGTGAGCGAGCACAATGGCGCCATATCCGTGGAGAACGCGCCTTCGGGCGGCATGATCGTCAATATCAGTTTCCCCGCCGTGGCCTGTGGGGGAAAAGCAAGGGAGAGGGACTAAATGTCTAACACGGAGAGATTGCTGGTGGTCGATGATGATTCATCGATGCGCATGGCGCTGTATGAGTCTTTGAGCAGTTGCGGCTATGACGTGGAAACTGCTGAAAACGGCGCGGACGCGCTGGTTAAATTCAAAAGCGGCCATTTCGCCGGTGTAGTGACTGATATGCGGATGCCCAAAATGAGCGGTATGGATGTTTTAAGAGGCGTGAAACGCATATCACCGCAGACTCCGGTGATACTGATTACAGCTTACGGAACCGTCAATACGGCGGTGGAAGCGATGAAAGAAGGCGCCTCCGAATTTATCATGAAGCCTTTTTCACTCGATGATCTGGAATTTGCCGTGAAAAACGTGCTGGCCGCCAATATTTCGTCCAAATCAGAAAAAGACGAGGATGAAACCGCCACGGGTGTTTATCCCCATAAAGAAATTATTACACAGGATCCCAAAATTCTGTCGCTTCTGGAGATGCTCAAAAGCGTGGCTAAAAGCAAGTCCAGTATTTTGGTTCAGGGGGAAAGCGGTACGGGCAAGGAACTCTTTGCGCGCTATGTCTATCGCCACTCGAACCGCCGTCAGATGCCGTTTGTCGCCGTGAATTGCGCGGCCATTCCGGCACAACTGCTGGAAAGCGAAATGTTCGGTTATGAAAAAGGCGCGTTTACCGGCGCTTCCGTTAAGAAAATAGGGAAATTTGAGCTGGCCGACGGCGGAACCCTGCTGCTTGACGAAATATCCGAGATGGATATTCAATTGCAGGCCAAACTTCTACGCGTGATTCAGGAATCGGAAGTGGATCGCTTGGGTGGCAAAATGCCCGTGCCCATTGACGTGCGCATTATCGCAACGACGAATGCGGATTTGCAAAACCGGATTCTTCAAAAGACATTCCGCAGCGACCTTTATTACCGGCTGAATGTCATTCCTGTGATCGTTCCACCGCTTCGGGAAAGAAACGGCGATGTGATCATCCTCGCGGAGTATTTCATTAAAAAATACAGCGAAGTTAATGAAAAGAAAGAACCGGTTCTCACGGCTCAGGCCAAAGCCCTCCTTCTGGGGCATGCCTGGCCCGGCAATGTGCGCGAACTGGAAAATGTCATGGAAAGAGCCGTCTTGATCTGTCCTGCTGATCAGATTACCCCCGCCCAGCTTTTCCTGGAGAAAAATGAAGGCAGTCCCGGCAAGTCGCAAGGTTTATCCGCATCTGAAACGAAGCCGCGTCAGGAAATTGACGAAGATTCGACCAACATGTTGTATGAGATGGAAAAAACCATGATTTATGATACGCTCAACCGCGTGAACTGGAATAAGACAAAGGCCTCAAAAATACTGGGAATCAGCGTCAGAACCATGCGCAACAAATTAAACGAGTACGGTATAAAAGATATGAATCCTGAAGAATGATCAGGCTGGTATGCGATTTGCAATTTAATTATCCGAAGGGATGAGGTATGCAACCATTATTCGGAAAAACGTTTAACATGCTGGGCACTCTGATGGATTACCGTTCGGAGCGCAACAAGATCATTACCTCTAATATCGCCAACTTGGACACACCGGATTACAAACCGTCCGACTATGTTTTTAAAGACGATTTGTCCAAGGCCATGGATGCCCGGATTATTTTGAAAAGGACTCACCAGAAACATTTTCCTAATGCCGGGGACGAAATTTCCAAAAACGACTTTAAAATGGTCACCTCCGAGGAAAAAGTTGATCTCGATACGGAGATGACCAATCTGGCGGAAAATCATTTAATGTATAATTTAACCGTAGAGCTATTGGCGCGTAAGTTCAAAGGGATTCGCAGTATATTGATGGAGGCTAAATAATGGAATTCTTTACAACGTTTAAAATATCAGGCAGCGGTCTTTCCGCACAGCGCAAGAAAATGGATGTGATATCCAGTAATATTGCCAACGTGTCCACGACGAGCACGCCGGAAGGCGGCCCCTATAAAAGAAAAATAATGTCTTTTGCCGCAGAACCTCTGGAAAAAGGTTTCGACTTGGATCTGAAGGACGCAGTCAATGCAGTGAAGGTTGGCCAGATAGCCGATGAAAAAGAAGGATTTAAAAAAGTTTTTGATCCGGCGCATCCCGATGCGGATAAAGACGGTTTTGTGACGCTGCCCAATGTCAACCTGATGTTGGAGATGACGGATCTGATTACCGCCTCGCGCGCTTATGAAGCCAATGCAACGGCGTTTGACGCCATGAAAAACATGGCGCTCAAGGCGATGGATATCGGCAAGTAAACATGAATGGTTTTATGGAGTCGACGTTATGACAGATGATATTTTCATTCGCAGTAGTTTTGAACCCCTGAAGCCGATTTCGGGCATTGAACCCAAAAAGGCCGAAGGCGACCCATCCCCTCAGGGCGCATCGTTCGGAACGGTTCTGAAGGATGCGATTCTGGACATCAATAAGCTGCAAAACAACGCGGATCAAGCCATTGCCAAGGTGCAGCTCGAAGACGCAGGCTCGATTCACGACGCGATGATCGCACTGGAAAAAGCCGGCATTTCCTTCCAGGTTATGATGCAGGTGCGCAACAAGATTCTGGACACGTATCAGGAAATCATGCGGATGCAGGTTTAATCATTTTTTAAATTGGATGAAATCATGGATTCCCTTTTACAATCATTATCCAAGCTGTGGGCGGGATTTGAAGCATTAAGTTCCGGCAAAAAAATCTCCATCCTCATGGTGATTTTAATCACCGCCGCGAGCATCGTGTTGATGGTTTATCTAACGACACAGGTCGAATACCGGGTGCTTTTTTCCAACCTCTCCAATGAAGATGCGGGAAACATCGTTGGCAAACTCAGTGAAAAGAAAGTGCCCTATAAGCTGTCGGCATCGGGAAACGCCGTATCCGTTCCGGCGGAACAGGTCTCGCAGTTGCGCCTCGAACTGGCGGCATCCGGGCTTCCTCAGGGCGGCGGTGTCGGATTTGAAATATTTGACAATAAAACACTGGGCGCAACTGAATTCGAGCAGCAGCTCAATTACCGCCGCGCCCTGCAGGGCGAGTTGTCCCGCACCATCAACGGGCTGGATGAAATTCAATCCAGCCGCGTGCATATTGCCCTGCCCAAGGATTCTTTGTTTACCGAACAGCAGAAGAAACCCACCGCCTCCGTGACGCTTCGTCTGAAATCAGGCAAAAGCCTGAAGACCGCCCAAATCGACGGCATCGTGCATCTGGTGGCCAGTTCCATTGAAGGTATGAATCCGGCGGATGTCATGGTCGTGGATTCCCGCGGCACAATTCTTTCTGCAAAGCAAAGTGACACGAAGCTTTCCAAGCTGACCGCCCAGCAGGGCGATTATCAGCGGAACCTTGAAAAAGATCTCGCGGCGCGGATTCAGACCATGCTGGAAAACGTTGTAGGGCCGGGGAAGGCCGCCGTCCGGGTGAGCGCGGAACTGGACTTCCGCATTACGGAAAAAACGGAAGAAACGTATGATCCCGAAGCCCAGGTGGTTCGTAGTACGCAGCGCAATTCCGATAAGGAAAATGCAGTGAGCGCAGCGGGTGCGGTTTCCGACAATCCCAAGAAAGAAAAAATCGATGAAATCACCAATTTTGAAATCAATAAGGTGGTCAGCAAAACTGTGATGCCGGTGGGTGAAACCAAGAAGCTCTCCATCGCTGTTTTGGTGGACGGCAAGTACAAGAAAAATGAGAAAAACGAAGAAATCTATGAAGCCTTGAGTAAAAAAGATATTGAATCGATTGAAGATCTGGTGCGCAAATCAGCGGGATTCAACGCCCAGAGAGGCGATCAGGTAGTAGTCACCAATATGCCTTTCCGGAAAGCGGACGCTGAAGAAGCAGAAGCGGTCAGTTTCAAGGAGACGGTGGAGACGGTTTCGCCGATACTGAAATACGTCGGCATTTTCGCGCTGATTGCGTTTATTGTGATGTTTGTTCTGCGTCCGATGCTGCAAAGTGTGATGCGCGGCGCGCCGGTTCGTCCGCTGGCCGAGGTGCGAGTTGGGGCGGGTGCGGGTGCGGAAGAATATGCCCGGCAGGCGGCGGAAACTATGCGAACGGGGGTTGACCGGCCGCTGACGGAAACGGATCTCGCAAGCGAAATGGCGAAAGCCGACGCCAAACAATTTGCCGATATTCTGCGCAACTGGATTAAGTAAAGAATGAAGGAAATGAGATATTGGGGCAGATATGACAGGTGAAGAAAAAGCGGCTATCTTGCTTTTATCGCTCGATGAAGAACTGGCGGCCAATGTAATGAAGAATCTCAGGCCATCGGAAATTCGCCGGTTGGGCAAGCAGATGAGCCGGGTCAACAACATTTCCTCGGAAACGATATCTGCGGTCGCCAAAGAGTTTTGTACGATGGCCAAGGATCTGGGCGGCATGATTACCGTGCGAGACGGAGCGTCAAAAAATCTGGTAGTCAAAGCTCTGGGTGAGGAAGAGGCGGAAACGATTCTGAGTTCGGTGGAAAGCGGCGTTTTTGACAGTCCGATTATTGAGAAGCTCAATGAAATCGATCCGAAGGTCATGGCCGAATTCACCCGCACGGAGCATCCGCAGACGATTGCGCTCATCATGGTTCATCTCAAACCGGATAAAGCAGCGCAGGTTTTGGAACACTTTTCTCCGGCCATTCAATATGAAATCACCAAGCGCATGGCGACGCTCAAAAGCGTGCCCCGTGAATTTATCGAGGAAGTAGCCAAAACGCTGGAAAAGGAACTGATCACCGGCAATTCATCCGACATGCAAATGGGCGGCGCCCAGGTGATTGCTGACATCCTCAATCGGATGAACCGCGCCACGGAAAGCGCGATCATGACATCGCTTGAGGATTCCGATCCGGAGCTGGCCGCGCAGATCCGCAACTTCATGTTCAGCTTCGAGGATGTCATGAAGCTTGACGATAAATCGTTGCAGGAACTGATGAAGGATGTCAGCGCCGAAGATCTGGCGCGCTCACTGAAACTGGTGGAGGAAGGACAGCGCGAACGGATATTCAAGAACATGTCCAAACGCGGCGCGGAAATGCTCCGTGAAGAAATATCGCTTATGCCCCCGATCCGTCTTTCGGAAGTAGAGGCCAGTCAGCGGAAAATTGTCGAAACGACGAAAAAACTCGAATCGGAAGGCAGGATTGTGATTCTTCGCGGGGATGAAAAGGATGGATTCATATAAACGCAATGTAATCAAGGCCGGTGAAATCGTTAATACGGGCAAGTCTGTTCCTTTATCCGGCGCTGTGAAAAAAAATTCGGCGGTTGATGCAGGCAAGGGAAAAATGTCCGGTGCGGCAGGACAGGCAAAGGCTCAGGCGCCGGCAGAAAAAAAGAGCGAGGTGACGGAAACCCAGCTCAGCAAGATACGTGAGGACGCTTACGCCAAAGGGCACGCGGAAGGTCTGAAGTCTCAGAATAAAAATATAGCGACGGCGCTCGACGCGCTGGCCGCAGCAACCAAGTCGCTGCCTCTCATCAAGAAGAGTATCCTGGAAAAAGGCGAAGAGCAGATGGTCCATCTGGCTTTTGCAATTGCGGAAAAAATTATTCAGCAGGAAGTGGCCACGCGCAAGGATGTGATTCTCGGCGTGCTCAAGGGTGCGCTTAAAAATGTCGCCGACACGGAAGGCATGAAAATCCGTCTCAATACACAGGATTTCCGTTATATGATGGAAGTGAAAAAAGACTTTCTTCAATCTTTCGACGGGATCCGCAATGTCGTCTTTGAAGAAGATTCGTCCATTAAAAGAGGCGGCGCCATGTTGGAAACGATGTTCGGCGAAGTGGACGCCCGTCTGGAAAACCAGTTGAAGGAAATCAAGGCAGCCATGCTGCATACGAAATAGAATCAGGTGATAAAGGATGTCAATCGAGCCGGCCATTGATCTTACACGATATGAAACCATGCTCAAGCGCATCAACCCGATTCGCGTCAACGGGAAGGTGAGTGAAATCATCGGTCTGATGGTTCAAGGGCATGGTCCTGCCGCCTCCATCGGTGAAGTGTGCGGCATCGTGCCGGTCAACTCGGAGACACCGGTGGAAGCCGAAGTTGTCGGATTTAAAAATGGTCGCGTGCTTTTGATGCCTCTGGAAAGCATTCAGGGGCTGGGACCCGGCTGTAAAATTCTTTCCATGGGGCGCAAAGCCGCTATTGGCGTGGGGAAGGGATTATTAGGTCGCGTGATCAACGGCCTGGGAAATCCCATCGACAACAAGGGACCGATTTCTTTTGAAGATGAATATCCCATTTACGCAGATCCGATCAATCCTCTGGAGCGCGGCCGCATTAAGCAACCGATGGATTTGGGGATTCGCGCGCTCAACGCCTTGTTTACCTGTGGCCAGGGGCAGAGAATGGGCATCTTTGCCGGATCCGGCGTCGGCAAAAGCGTTTTGATGGGTATGATCGCGCGCAATACCAAGGCCGATGTCAATGTCATCGGCCTGATCGGAGAACGGGGCCGTGAGGTTAGGGAGTTTCTGGAAAAAAATCTGGGCGAAGAAGGACTGGCGCGCTCCGTGGTTGTGGTTGCGGCATCGGACATGCATCCTTTGATTCGCATGCGCGCAGCTTATGTGGCCACAACCGTATCGGAGTATTTCCGCGATCAGGGACGCAATGTTCTTTTGATGGTTGATTCATTGACGCGCTTTGCCATGGCGCAGCGCGAAGTCGGACTGTCCGTGGGTGAACCGCCGACCACGAAAGGTTACACGCCGTCGGTTTTCAGTTTGTTGCCGAAACTCCTCGAGCGCTCCGGTATTGTCGAAGGCGTCGGCAGTATTACCGGACTCTATACAATTTTAGTCGAAGGCGATGATTTCAATGAGCCGATCTCCGATGCGGCCAGGTCCATCCTGGACGGCCATATTTCGCTTTCGCGCTCGTTGGCAAATAAAAATCACTATCCGGCTATTGACATTTTGCAAAGCATCAGTCGCGTCATGATTGACATTGTCGATGCCGAGCAGAAAAATAGAGCTAACGATGTGATGAATATCATCGCAACGCATAAGAAAGCGGAAGATCTTATCAACATTGGCGCATATGTCGCCGGATCCAATCCGGGAATCGATTACGCGATTAAAATGGTGGATAAGGTCAATGCATTTCTCTGCCAGAATATCGACGAACAAATCGATTTCGAACTGGCAAAAAAGCAGTTGCTGGGATTGTTTAAAGAGTAGAGATCATGTTTAAGTTTAAGCTTCAATCTGTTTTGGAATACCGCGTGAACCTGGAGGAAAAAATCCAGGGGGAGTTTTCCGGCGTCCAGCGTTATCTGGCCGAGCAGAAAGCTATCCTCAAGGCGTTGGTTTCAGAGCGGGAAAAATTGATAAGCGATTTGCGTAATATGCAACAGGTTGCCATGCGGGCGGATGATATTGCAACGCTCGTGGCCTATGTGGAGGCCATCCGCCATAAAGAAATTGATCAGCAAAACGTTATTCATCAGGCCGAAGAGCAGGTGGAAGCCAAGCGCAAAGAATTGATGGAAGCTGTGAAAAACCGCAAGGTCATGGAGAATTTAAGAGATAAAAGCGCAGAAGAATACAAAAAAAACTTCAACGATCTGGAACAGAAAAGTTCCGACGAAATGTCTGTTTTAAAATTCGGCAGGAGAGAGACATGAAAAAGATCATCATTGTGGCTCAGATTTTAATATTGATTTTGGTGGCTGTGAAAGTCGCGTCTGTGTTCGGTGTGCTCCAGAAGTTCAATGTAACGGCGGATCAGGGGGTGATTGCATCGACGGCGTTGGCGCAGCCTAAGGCCATTGAGGCGCCGCAGGCCTCGAAGCCTCAGGCCGATGCGTCCCAGGCAAAGAAGCCTGAGGTGCCGGCCGGTTTCTTTAAGACACCGCCTGTGTCCAAGGACGCAATAGAAGATATTCTTGTCCAGCAGCGGGATCTGGCCACCGCCCTGGCGTCAAAAAAAGTTGAGCTGGACAATCGTGAGAACGCCATGCGCGCCGATGAACAGCGTTTGGTTGCCATGCGCAAAGACATTACGGATAAAATTACGATTCTTAAAGCTCAGGAAGAAAAACTTGCCGCTCAGATGGATGCGGCCAAGGAAGAAGATATCAAGCGCTATAAGGATATGGCGAAAGTCTATGAAAACACGCCGCCCGCCAAAGCCGGCCCCATGATGGAAAAGCTTGATATCAAGACGGCGGCAGGCATCACCATGAATATGAAGAAGGACAAAGCCGGCGCTTTATGGGCCTATATTACCCCGCAAAAAGCGGTTGATATCACCCGCGAAATCACACGCGCCGGCGGGTACAAGAGTGAGTAAACAGTCCGTTAGGCTGTAGACTGTTAGGATACACCGTGGCGTTTTGCGCTACATCATAAAATAATAAAGCCAAGACACTGCGTGCAGTGTCTTGGCTTTTCCAACTGAAGTTTCCAGTCTAACAGACTAAAGCCTATCTAGCTTTTTTTTCCTTCCCAGACCGGAACATTTTTCCCGATCATCAGGTGTCGTCAACCTTATATGTTTTTAATATATTGATATCATTAGTAATAAATCAATTAAGCTTGCTGGCATGTCTCTTGCTTTTTGGTCTATTAAAATAGATGAGAGGTTTTTATGAGCATGAACATTCCGGCAAATACTGCCATCAATCCGGACATGAATCTTGGAAGTCTGTTGCAAATGTTAAAGACGGCTGGTTCGGATCAGGCTTTTGGAGCGGGACAAAATGACGGGATGTCTGAAGACTCTACAAAAAGCGGAAATCTATTCTCGCAAATTCTGAACCAGCAGTTTGCTTTGCTTCTACAATCCGGTGATTCCGAAAGCATTGAGGCTCAAGGGGCTTTGTCGAATACATTAGAAAAACTTTTATCGGAAAATCCAAATGCAACGTCAGAACTCATCGCTCAAATTGAAATGTTGCTGATGAGCGGACAGATTGTTCCGATTGTTCAGGACGATGAAGGAATATTACCTTCCGTAGGAATAGGGGAACAGAATCCATCAAGTTCCAAAACAGAATCAAATTTTACGGATTCGAAAAAACAGATCATCGATCAAGTCATTCATAATTTAATGCCGCAAAAAAGCGTGGCCGCAACTTTCCTTCCCGGGTTCCAGAAAGACGATCTGAATGCGTTTAATGCAGTTGCCTCGAGGATTACCCCCGAAGGCCTTCAAGACATAGCTGCATTCAGTAAAACCGATGTCTTGCTACAGCAGGATCAAATCGTCGGCAAGCCCGTATTGACGGAAGTGCCATTGAAGGCAACCGCCGATCCGGACATCAAAGTGAAAATGGTTTCGAGCGATGCCCCCATACCGTGGATGGCTGGCACAGAAACACAGAACAAAACATCAGCACACACCAAAGCGGATGGATTGTTGGCGCAGGATACAGTTGTCGGCAAGCCCGTATTGACGGAAGTGCCATTGAAGGCAACCGCCGATCCGGACATCAAAGTGAAAATGGTTTCGAGCGATGCCCCCATACCGTGGATGGCTGGCACAGAAACACAGAACAAAACATCAGCACACACCAAAGCGGATGGATTGCCGGCGCAGGATCAAGTTGTTGGCAAGCCCGTATTGATGGAAGGACAGCCAAAGGCAACTACCGATCCGGATGCCAAAGTAAGCCTGTCTTCGGGGTATACCGATGCAGAGTTGAACGTATCCGTCAAAGGACGCGATGAAATTCCGGCAGAAAAGAATATCCAGCATTTGTTGAAGGACGGGCAGGTGAAAGAACCGGTCTTCTCTGGTGATCAGGTAAAAAAAGCGGATGTTTCTGAAAGCAGGGAAAAGGGGACGGCCTATGAGAACCGCGACAGGGCGTTTCAGGCAACCATTGCGCAGGATAAACCTTTTACAGATCAGGGAGCCGTTGAAAGTCATCTGAACAAAACAGGCGCCCCATTCAAAAATGTCGTTTTGGATAAAGACAACCGCCAAAACATATCCAGTGCAGTGCAAGCCGACGATCATTTGTCAGGTTCCGATGAAAAGAAAGAGATGCCTCTTATACCGAAACAAAATGTTTCCGGCGCTCAGCCGTCCTTTAATGGCTATAATCCCGACAGCAATACCGCAGGCAAAGCTTTTGCCCTGCAAATAGACAGTGCCGAGGCAAATGAAAAAATAAGAACGGCCTATAAAATCCCGGCCATGCCGGTGGGGAAAAATGCTGAAAGCAATCCCTTCAATCCCACGGCTTTATCCGGTGTTCTTCCGATCAAGACGGAAAGCGGCGACGTTACGCCCTCATCCATCATTAACCGGGTGGCTGCGGAATTTCGTGAAAATCTGATGAACGAAGGGGGGCGTGTAAGAATCACCTTAACGCCGCCTTCCCTGGGGACGCTGGAAATGGACATTTCCGTCCAAAACAGCAAAGTCCGGGTGATGCTGATTGCTGAAAATAAAGACGTTCAGCGAATGCTTTCCGGAAGTCTCGATGCCTTGAAAGGATCTTTGCAAACCCAGGGGCTGACCATTGAGCGGTGCGACGTCATGATGCAGGATCGCCGGGAAGAGTATTCGCAGGGCTTCAACGGGCAGCAGGCTTTTCATCATGACCAGGAAGCGCGGGAAAGAAATTTCCGTCGGGAAGCTCTCGACAATCAACCCCTCGCAGTTGGAGTCGCCCCGAATGTTCAAAAGCCTGTGGGCCGTTCAATATTGACCGGTTCGGAATCTATCAGTTTATTTGTTTAGAAGGAGAAGAAAATGAGCACAACGATTCAAAATGTAACCAGCGGCGCAGCAAACAGCGCATCCACGGCAACCAGAAACAATCTGGATAAAGATGCTTTTATGAAGATGTTGATCGCCCAGTTGCAAAATCAGGATCCGCTCAATCCCATGGACGGCACCCAGTTTGCCGTTCAACTGGCTCAGTTCACGTCGCTTGAGAAACTGACCAATTTAAACGAGACGATGAGTGTATTGCCGACGTACCTGAGTTCATTTGCTAACGCGCAGATGGTCAATCTGATCGGCAACGAGGCGCTGGCCAAAGGTAATATGATTGACGTCAGTTCAACATCGGCCAAAATATCCTACAAGCTGCCTTCGTCGATTGCCAACGCAACGATCAGTGTCTTTAACGCCAATGGGGAAAAAGTGGATACCGTGAAGGTTGGCAATCAGGAATCGGGCATCAACAAGGTTACCTGGAATTGCGGCAACATCGCTCAGGGGAAATATACGTTCGAAATCAATGCAACGGATTCAAGCGGCAGAGCTGTGACGGCGGATACTCTGATTTCCGGGATGGTTACGGGAACATCTTTTAAAGATAATGTCGCTTATTTAACAATTAACGGTCAGGAAGTGGCATTTTCCAATGTCGTTGCGATTAATAAAGCAAGTAATTAATATTTTCAGATAGAGGAGGAAATAATTATGGGTAGCGCGCTATTTACGGGAATTTCGGGTTTGAATGCCAGCTCCAAGGAACTGGACGTCATCGCCAACAATCTGGCGAACGTGAACACCATCGGTTTTAAGTCCAATAAAACGTATTTTGCGGACGTTTTGAGCTCGAGTTTGTCGGGTGGTTCGTCAGGAAGCGTGCAAGTGGGGCGAGGTGTTGCCGTGACGGGAGTGCAGACGCAGTTCGGCGCAGGGTCCTTTGAAAGCACAGGTAACGCAACCGATGTGGCCATCGACGGGGACGGCTTTTTTATGGTCAATGACACTGAAGGCGCCACATATTATACAAGGGCCGGATCGTTCCATCTGGATAACGGCGGTACGCTTGTGGATACTAATGGCTATCGCGTTCAGGGACAGGTTGTGGTCAACGGGGAACCGAGCGGTCCGCTCACAGACATTAATCTGCGCGAAGCGCAATCCGAGCCGGTTGTTACAACACGGTTTGCACTGGGAAGCAATTTGAATTCGGCAACCGCAGCAGGCGGCCAGTATAATACCACGCAAACGGTTTACGATTCACTGGGCGCGAAGCATACACTCAATAACACGTTTACCAAAACGGAAAACAGCAATGCAGGATACTGGAGCATTCAGGCTGCTTTGGATAATGATCCCGCGACAACCATTTCCGCCGACGGATTTATTTTTGACGGAGAGGGAAGGCTCGATCAGATGTATACCGGAGCCGTCGGTGCTGTAACGGAAGTCACAGCCGGAACCGGCACCGCAACCATCGCCTTGGAAAGACCGGGGATGGTTTACCAGACGGGCGCTTTAACATTGACGCGCGGCGCAAGCGCCGCAGTCTGGAATGTCACAGCACCCGGTCTTTACGCCAATGCCACCGTGTCGAATGTGGATACCATCAATAATACGGTTTCCATCAGTCTTGACGGCACGGGGGCCGCTGATTTGGTCATGTCACTTGCCGGTATTTGGGCGGCGGGCGATACGGCGACATTTGACGTAACACATTCGACAACGGCTGTTGCCGACGTCGTGGTTGATTTTTCGGGTATTCCGCTGGCCGGCGGCGCCACAATCGGCAATGGCGGCAATGTGACCTGGAATTTGACTGGCGCCAACGCGCTGGATATCACCCAATATGCGTCCGCATCCGTCATCCGTGCCGTGAATTCCGACGGTTACGGACCTGGTCAGTTGAAATCGATTTCCATCGAAACTAGCGGCCTGATCAGCGGTTTCTTCACCAACGGCCAGACCACCGAGCTTGCGCAAATCATCCTGGCGTCTTTCCCCAGTCCCACGGGGCTCATGAAAATGGGGTCGAACCTGTTTGCCGAAACGGTTGTCTCCGGGTCATCCATCCGCAATATGCCCGGCGAGTCGGGTACGGGAACGCTCACACCCAATACGCTGGAAATGTCCAACACGGATATTGCCACCGAGTTCATTAAGATGATCACGGCGCAAAAGGCGTATCAGTCCAACGCGCGTGTCATTACGACGCAAGATGCCATCATGCAGGAATTGATGAACCTCAAGAGATAATCATTTACTGGGGCGGGATCTCGTTTAACAGGTCCCGCTCCAATCTATTCAGCCCACGTCAAATATTTGACTTTTCGTCAATAAACGTTATTTCCTTACTTTCTATTCGATCATCTACGCATTGTAACTAATAGGAATTCATGGAATATTCAATATTATCCTGAGCGGTTTGCCGCTGGTATGCTCTTTGCTATTAGCAGTAATAACAATCTAAATAGATGGAGATAACCCATGGCAGCAGCCGACAAGAAGAAAAAAGACGTCAAAGAGGATACGGAAGAAAACGAAAATGCCGATCAGGCCCAGCCCGAGAAAAAAGGTTCCAGTCTCAAGCTGATTATTATTATTGTCGCTGTTGTGGCGCTTCTGGGCGGCGGCGGGGCGGCGGCTTATTTTCTTTTCCTGAAGCCCAAACCGCAATCCGCCGACGTAAAAAAGGATGCCGCAGCCAAGCCGCAGGTTGTTGTTTTCTGGCCGATGGATCCCTTTATCGTGAACCTCATCGACAACGAAGGCGAAAGATATTTGAAAGTGGTTATGCAACTGGAATTGTCGGATCAACTCATGGTTGAAGAGATGAAAAAAATCAATCCCAAGCTGCGCGACACGATTTTGGAATTACTATCCGCCAAAACCTATAAGGAAATGATTGATCCGCTGGGTAAACAGCGCCTGCGCGATGAAATTGTCATGCGCATGAACATGGGTGTGAATTCGCCGAAAGGCAAAGTGGTCAAGGTGTATTTTACGGAATTTGTCATTCAATAAATTGAGTTGAGGTTCCATGACTAATATCCTTTCACAAGAAGAAGTTGATGCCCTGCTTCGGGGAATATCCGGCGGTGAAATTGAAACGGACTCGGAGGAGTATCACGAGCCTGGCGCCATTATCCCTTATGATCTGACCAGTCAGGATCGCATCATCCGGGGCCGCATGCCGACGTTGGAGATGACCAACGAAAAGTTCGCCCGTACGTTTCGGGCAACGTTGTCGTCTCTTTTGCGAAAAGTCATTTCCATCACGGCCGTATCCGCCGACATGATTAAATTCGGCGAATTTCTCAAGACACTGCCTGTGCCCACCAGTCTTCATCTTTTCCGCATGGATCCCATGCGCGGTAACGCCATCTTTGTCGTGGAGTCCAAGGTTATTTTTACCCTCGTCGATATTATCTTCGGAGGGACCGGGACGGAAGCTTTTAAAATTGAAGGACGGGAATTTACGGCCATCGAAAACAATCTGATTAAAAGAATTGTACTGGCTGCTCTTACGGATCTTGAAAAATGCTGGAAGCCTTTGATTGATCTGACGATCAGCTATCAACGTGCGGAAATCAATCCTCAGTTTGCCCAGATTGTTCCGCCGACTGACGTGGTGATTGTGATGAATTTTGAAGTGGAAGTGGAGTACACCTCCGGTGTTGTTTCCATTTGCATCCCCTATTCAATGCTCGAACCGATCAAAGAAAAACTCTCCGCCGGTTTCCAGAGCGAACAGTTGGAAGTCGATAAAGCCTGGTCCAACCGATTTAAAACGGGTTTATTGAAATCCTATGTGGACATCATGGTTGAATTGGGCAGCGTGTCGATTCATGGCAAGGACATTGTCAATCTCAAAAGAGGTGACGTGATTCAACTGGATCATTATGCGTCCGATCCACTCGATATATTTGTCGAAGGGATTCCCAAGTACAAGGGGTTTCCCGGAATATATAAAGGCAATCAAGCCATTCAGGTAGCGCAGATTATTACGGGAAAAGAGGATTTGGAATATGGAACAGAATGAAATTGACGAATTGATGAAAGGCGTCGGGCAGCCCAAGGAAGCCTCGGTTGCTGATGACAACATCAGTTGGGACGATGTTCAGGAAGAGTTGGAACAAACTGCGCATCCGAACGCCCCGAAAACGGAAGTATCCAATATCCATTTCGACGAGTTGCAAAAGACCCAGCCGCCGGGAAGAACCAATTTCAATCTTGATTTTATTCTCGATATTCCGCTGACCTTAACTGCGGAGCTGGGTCGCAGCAAGATGCTCATCAGCGAGCTTTTGCAACTCGGCCAGGGGTCTGTGCTGGAACTTTCCAAACTCGCCGGCGAGCCGATGGATATTTACGTCAATCAGCGGTTGATCGCCCGCGGTGAAGTCGTTGTCGTCAACGAAAAATTCGGCGTGCGTCTGACGGATATCGTGTCGCCGGCGGAACGCGTTAATAAACTGGTATAGGCGGGACGTTTCGATGGAAAATGTTTCAATGGTGTCCGCATTTCTGAAAATGATTTTTGCGCTGGCCATTGTGCTGGGGCTTTTGATCGGCGTGATGTATTTTATTAAAATATTCATGCAACGCACGGGGCCTGTAGGCGACAGCTCATCATTAATTAATATTCTGTCTTCGAAGTATCTGGGGCCGAAATCCAGCATCATTCTGGTGGAGGTGATGGAGCAAGTCATCGTGGTCGGCGTTTCCGGCCAGCAGATGACGCCCCTGGCCCGTATTGATGATCCGCTGACGATTGCCAAGATGAAATCGCATCGGAGTCATGCTGCGGCAGGTTCATCTCCGAGTGATAAAATCGCCAGACTATTGTCGCTTGCCAATTTCCACGGCGTCAAGAAAACGGATAAGACGGCAAAATGAAGAAATCATTATTCGCCATTGCGGGTATTTCAGTCGGACTGGTCATCTGTTCCATGATTTTACCTGTACTCGTTTCCGCAGCGCAGCCTTTTTCTCTGCCGAATGTCAATCTGACCCTGTCCGGAGGGACGACCGAGCCGGAAAAGATTCAGTCGCTGATACAACTGGTCATTTTGTTGACCATCTTGACACTGGCGCCTGCGATTCTTCTGATGGTTACCTCTTTTACGCGTATTGTGATTGTTTTATCCCTGCTTCGCCATGCACTGGGCACGCAGCAAATGCCGCCGAATCAGGTCATCATCGGCCTGTCGCTTTTTTTAACCTTCTTCATCATGTCGCCTGTGATTACCAAGGTCAACACCGAAGCGTTGAAACCCTATTACGAAGAGCAGATATCCGGCGAGGCGGCTATGACCAAGGCTGTGGCTCCGGTCAAGGCATTCATGCTCAGGCAAGTGCGGGAAAAAGATTTGGCTCTGTTCATCAAAATTGCCAAAGAAGAGAGGCCCAGCAAACCGGAAGACGTATCGCTTATCACGCTGATTCCGGCCTTTGCAATCAGTGAACTGAAAACCGCGTTTCAGATCGGCTTTATGATTTATCTGCCTTTTTTAATTCTGGATATGGTGGTTGCGAGTGTGTTGTTGTCCATGGGGATGATGATGCTGCCGCCGATTATGGTGAGTCTGCCGTTCAAACTACTCTTGTTCGTTCTGGTGGACGGCTGGAATTTGATTGTCGGCTCTCTGGTACAAAGTTTTCGTTAGGCAAGGGGGAGTAAAATGACACCCGATGCAATAGCCGGAATAATGTCGGAAACCATCAAGGTCACACTGCTGGTTGCGGCGCCGATGCTGATTGTGGGACTGGTGGTGGGTGTGTTGATCAGCCTGTTTCAGGCGGTCACGCAAATTCAGGAAATGACGCTGGTCTTTGTGCCAAAAATTGTTGCCGTATTGATTACGCTCATTGCGGCTCTGCCCTGGATGATCGGTATGATGATGAATTACACGCAGACGCTGTTTACGAATATTCCTTTGTATGTGAAGTAGGGAATGCCGGATAGACGCCATGATCAGCAACGAAAACGGAGATCCTGTCCATGACTCTACCTTTCTTATCCTCCGAACACCTCGTTGCTTTTGTTCTCGTACTGCTCCGGGTGAGCGCCATGATTGTCACCATCCCGGTATTTTCCGAACGCACCGTGCCGGCCCAGATTAAGGCCGGCCTGTCCATTCTTGTTACGCTGATCATTTTTCCCCTGGTGATGTCCCAAGTGCCGCCGACTCAAAATTATCACTTGATCCAGTTAGTATTTCTGATGATCGGCGAAACCCTGATTGGTGTGACGATTGGTTTTTCCGCCAGACTGTTATTTGCCGCCATTCAGTTTGCGGGTAATGTCATCGGTTTTGAAATGGGGTTTTCCGTTGCCAATGTGATCGATCCGATGAGTTCCCAGCAGGTTTCCATTATTACTGAATTGCAGTACCTGATGGCGATGCTGGTTTTTCTGAGCATCAACGCCCACCATCTGTTTTTTCAGGCGATCATCCAGAGTTACTCGGTTTTGCCGCCACTCACCTTTCATTTCTCCGGTCAGCTCATGCAGCTTATTCTCGATATTTCGAAGGAGATGTTTGTGATTGCGCTGAAACTGGCGGCGCCGCTTACGGCGGTGATGGTCTTTACCAATGTGGCGCTCGGGATTGTGGCGCGCACTGTGCCGCAAATGAATATCTTTATCGTCGGTTTTCCATTGCAGATCTCTATCGGATTGATTTTTCTGGGCCTGACGGCGCCTTTATTTGTTCACATGATCCAGGGAATTTTTGGCGGACTGGAAGGTAAGATCATTTCGCTTTTGCGATTGATGTGAGAGTTTTGCGGAGCAATGACGGAGCAGCCGGAACCAAGTAACGAAATATTGACGCATCTGTCAGGAAATTGGTGGAGTTGAGATGGCAGAGAACGATGATCAGGAGCGAACCGAGCAAGCCACATCGAAACGACGCGAAGAAGCGCGCGAAAAGGGGCAGGTGCCCCGATCTCAGGAAGTCGTTTCAGTCGGGATTTTGATTGCCGGGCTTCTGTTCTTTTATTTCGGCGGGTCCACGCTGCTTTCAAAGACGATGAACGTCATGACGGTCGGTTTGCGTGAGGCGGGAGGGGCGGATCTGACGCCTAACAGTACCAGCATAATCATTACCAATTACATATTTAATGGCTTCGGCATCCTTTTTCCTCTGCTGGTCGCCGTGCTGGTCGCCGCGCTTTTGGGGAATGTTCTGCAATTCGGTTTTATGTTCAGCACGGAGTCCATTCAACCGAAAATAGACAAAATCAGCCCGGCCAAGGGATTTAAAAGACTGTTTTCAGTTCGCTCTATTGTCGAATTGATCAAGGGGATTTTAAAGATTTGTGTCATCGGCTTTGTGGCGTATATTATTATTCGTAAAGAATTCGATCATTTAATCACGCTGTCGGATCAATCGATCTGGGGCATGTTCAGTTATATGAGTGCTGTTTGTTTTAAAATACTGCTTGCGACGACAGTTGTTTTGGTTTTTCTGGCTATTCTGGATTATGTCTATCAGCGCTGGGAATATGAAAAAAGTCTGCGCATGACCAAGCAGGAAATCAGAGATGAATTCAAGAATTCGGAAGGCGATCCGATGATCAAAGCCAGAATTCGCCGAATCCAGCGGGAGATGGCCCGCAAGCGGATGATGGCCGAAGTGCCCAAAGCCGATGTGGTCATCACCAACCCCACCCATCTGGCCATTGCCATCCAATACGACCCGTTAAGCATGCAGGCGCCGATTGTCGTGGCCAAAGGCGCAGATTTCATCGCGGAAAAAATTCGAAGGATTGCCGAAGAAAATGATGTCCCCCTGGTCGAAAATAAACCTCTGGCACAGGTATTGTATAAGATTGTAAAGGTGAACCATGTGGTGCCGGAAGATCTTTATAAAGCGGTGGCGGAAGTGCTGGCATTCGTTTACGAACAAAAAAAGATTAAAATATTCGGATAAAAGAAAATGGCAGACGCTCAGGCTCAAACAGGAAGCAACGCATTTATCGATTCAGCAAGATCCAGTTCAGCCATGATCGCAATGGGCGTCGTCGGCATTTTGCTGGTCATGATCATTCCCATTCCGCCGATTATGCTGGATATTTTGTTGTCTTTCAGCCTGGCCTTTTCCATCATCATCCTGCTGATGTCCATGTATGTTTTAAAACCGCTGCAATTTTCGGTTTTTCCATCCGTGCTTTTGATTGTTACCCTGCTTAGGTTGTCTCTGAATGTCGCCTCAACGCGGTTGATCCTGCTTCACGGCAATGAAGGAACGGAAGCGGCAGGCAAGGTCATTCAGGCCTTTGGAACGTTTGTTGTCGGCGGAAACTACGTAGTCGGGTTGATTGTCTTTATGGTGCTCGTTTTGATCAACTTTGTCGTCATCACCAAGGGCGCGACCCGCGTGGCCGAAGTGTCGGCGCGCTTCACCCTTGACGCCATGCCCGGAAAACAAATGAGCATTGATGCGGATTTGAACGCCGGACTGATTTCAGATACGGATGCCAGACGGCGCCGTGCCGAGATTGAACAGGAAGCGAATTTCTACGGAGCCATGGACGGCGCGAGCAAATTCGTAAGGGGCGACGCTATTGCGGGCATTCTCATCGTTTTGGTCAACATCATCGGCGGCCTGATTATCGGCGTGCTGCAAATGGATATGCAGGTGGTTGACGCCGCGCGCAATTATACATTGCTCACCGTGGGTGATGGTTTGGTGACGCAGGTTCCCGCGCTGATTGTATCGACGGCGGCGGGTATTCTCGTGACGCGCACCGCGACATCGACGGAACTGGGCGACGAAGTCAAATCTCAGATGTTCATGCAGCCCCGTGCGATTGCCACGGCCGCTATCTTGTTGTTTATCTTCGCTCTGATTCCGGGCATGCCGAAAATATCTTTCATCATTGTCGCCAGTGTGATTGCTTTTGTGGCCTGGCGGGTTGTGCAAAGCATTGCCTCGAAAAAAGAAAAGGAAGAGGCCCATGAAATGGAAGTTCTTCCCGCTTCCGAACAGGTGGATACCATTGTGCCTCTCGACGCAATGGGGCTGGAAGTCGGTTACGCGCTGATTTCGATGGTCGATGCATCTCAGGGCGGCGAGCTCTTGCAGCGTATTAAGGTGTTAAGAAAACAACTGGCGACTGAGATGGGTTTTATCCTGCCTGCGATTCACATCCGCGACAATCTGAAACTCAAGCCGGACGAATACAGTGTGTTGCTCAAAGGCGTGGAAGTTGCGCGTGGTTCCGTGATGATGGGACATCATCTGGTGATATCCGTCGATGAAAAGGATATGAAGATCAAAGGCATTCCCACCAGGGAGCCCGCATTCGGGCTGCCCGCGCTGTGGGTGACGGATCGCGACAAAGACGCCATTATGGCCAAGGGGTATGTCGTGGTGGATCCGGCCACGGTGATGACCACGCATTTGACGGAACTGGTGAAAACCTATGCCGATGAGCTTTTGGGACGCCAGGAAGTTCAGACGCTCGTGGATAATCTCGAACAGCTTTATCCCCGGGTAGTCAAGGAAATCGTTCCCAAAACGGTTCCTGTCAATTTGCTCCACCGTGTTTTGCAGCGGCTCTTACGGGAAAGGATATCCGTCCGCGACTTGTTGACCGTTATCGAAACCATGGGAGAATACGCGGCCATTACAAAGAATGCTGATATTCTCACCGGATATGTGAGGCAGGCCCTGGGGCGAGCGATCACCAGGCAATATCAGGACAAGGACGGCAATCTTACCGTCATGATTATGTCGCCGGATATTGAAGACAAGATCAGCCGCTCCATTTCGCACACGGAACATGAATCGTTCGTTTCCCCCGATCCCAATCTGGTCAAGAAAATGGTATCCGGTCTGCAAAAAATGGTTACGACGTTTGCAGCCGGCGGTTTGCAGCCGGTTATCCTGTGTTCGCCCAATACCCGGATTCATTTTCGAAAGATTCTGGAAAAGTTTTATCCCAATATGGTGATTCTGGCGCATAATGAAATATCCCGCGAAGTGAACATTAAATCTCTGGGAATGGTTGAGTGATCCTATGCAAGTGAAACGTTATGAAGTAGCTGCGATGAATGAAGCGCTCATCAAAATTAAAAATGATCTGGGTCCGGATGCCGTGATTTTATCTGCCCGGAAAATTAAAAATGGCAGGCTAGACGTGTTTGAAGTCATGGCCGCGCGTGATGAGGATCCGAGTGCGGCGCAAAAACTATCCGATCGGACGGCTCAACCCTCCCCGGTTTCTGGGATTCAACGCCAGGAAGATCTATTTGCTTTGTTTCGCCGCGAGCTTGCGGAAATCCGTAAATCCATCGAGGCCCTGCAAAGACAAAGTCTGCTGGGCCGAGAACTTGCGGAAATGAAGGAGACGATGAATTCATTTTTTGATGTGGTCGGTATGCGCAAAGGCCGGACGCCGCAGGATCTGAATTCGAAAATTTATCTGCATTTGCTGGGCAGTGGGTTTTCACGCGCCAGCGCCTGCCGTATTGTCGATGCTGTGAATCAAAAGGCGGCGCATCCCGCTTGCATGGGCGAAAAGGAGGCGTTTGACCTGGTGGAAAAATACGTCGGTTATTCTCTGCCGGTTTTGAACAAAAACGGCGCAGGCGAACGCATTAAAATGTTTATCGGACCGACAGGCGTTGGAAAAACAACAACGCTTGCAAAGCTGGCTGCGCGCTATTCCATCATGAACAAGAAAAAAGTCGGATTGATTACAACGGATAATTTCAGAATCGCCGCCGCCGAACAGTTGGAAACCTACGCCAAAATCATGGGACTGCGAATGGAAAAGGCCTCCACCCGGGAAACGTTTGAGAAGGCGATAAAGAGTTTTGCCGATAAGGACGTCATTTTGGTGGATACGCCCGGGCGCGCCCGTCCGGACGACGGGTATTTGAATCAAATCGAGTTCTCATTACCCGATCAGGCCCTTGAGACGAATCTACTGATCAACGCCACAGGCAGCCAGGAACATCTGGAAAACATTGTTTCGGCCTATTCCCGATTTCAAGTTCGAAATCTGATTATTACGAAAATCGATGAATCCGGAAAATTCGGCATGCTCTATGATGTGATCGCCAAAACCAATAAACCGGTGACCTATGTGACTTGCGGGCAGAATGTGCCGCAGGATATTGAAGAAGTAACGCCGGCCAGAATGGCTCATTTAATGATCGGGTCTCCCGCTTATGAGAGCGATAAGCCGATCGAACAAACAGGCAAGCGGATGTAAGGAGTGATATGACAGTGGATCAGGCTGCAGAGCTTCGTGAAATTAGAAAGAAAGAAAAGCATTTGGAAAGTAGGGACCAGACCCTCGCCAATCCGGACCCCTATGCGCTCAGACCTCATGATGTCCGCGTGATTTCGGTGACGAGCGGCAAGGGCGGGGTGGGAAAAACCAATATCGCGGCTAATCTGGCCTATCTTTTAGCGCGCAAAAAAAAGAAAACACTGGTGCTGGACGCTGACGCCGGATTGGCGAATATTGATGTGATCCTGGGCATCAATTCTCCCTATAACTTATATCATGTTCTCAATGGTGAGAAAACGCTTGCAGAGGCGCTGATCAATGGTCCCGGCGGATTCAAAATTCTGCCGTCATCTTCCGGCATCCCGGAAATGACGGATCTGTCCCGCGGGCAGAAGCTGACGCTGGTCGATGAGTTGAACACGCTCAACGATTCGCTGGATTTCATGCTGATCGATACGGGCGCTGGTATTTCCGCAAACGTTATGTATTTCAACATGGCGGCCAAGGAAATCATTGTCGTAACCTCGCCGGAACCGACGGCAATGACCGATGCTTATGCGCTCATCAAGGTGCTTTATCAGCGGCATGCCAAAAGGAGATTCCGCTTGATTGTCAACATGGCGAAGAGCGCGGCGGAGGCGAAGGAAGTCTACAGTAGATTAAGCCGTGCGACGGATCATTTTTTAAATTTAACTATTGAATATTTAGGTTATATTGTATTAGATGAAAAAGTAAGAGATGCCGTCAGGCAACAAAAGGCGCTGGCCGAAATCTACCCTCAGTCTCCGGCTGCGCGCTGTATGGAAAGAATCGCGGAGAAATTATCCGCGGAGAATATGGCGGAGTATGAAAACGGCAGTAGTATATTCTTCTGGGAAAACATCTTCGATAAAAGCCGCGCATAAGCATAAACGTGATGATCTGATCATGAAGTATGCGCCGCTGGTGAAGAATATTGTCGGGCGTCTGGCAGCCAAGCTGCCCATTGACTCTGCGGACAAGGAAGATCTTGTCAACGTAGGGGTCATGGGGTTGATGTCCGCGCTCGATAAATACGACAAATCCAGAAATGTTCAATTTGAAACGTATGCCAGTTTTCGAATCCGTGGTGCGGTGCTCGATGAACTGCGCGCGAAAGATTGGGTTCCCCGCGCGACGCGCAGCAAGGACAACAAAATTGAAGGCGCCATGAACGCGCTGAAAAGAAACCTGGGACGCGCGCCTTCTGAAGGAGAAATCGCCGGACACCTGGGAATATCCCTCAATGATTATTTCAAACTTCTGGACGAAGCCCGCTGTGTTTCGATGATTTCCACGGAAGACCTGCCGCCGGACTATCTGGAAAAATATAGCCGTGAAGACGTACTGGAGCAAATTTCTGAAGGCAATCCACTTAACATGCTGGTGGATATGGAATTTAAGGACAAGTTGAAGCAGGCCATTGATCAATTGCCTCCGAAGGAAAAACTTGTTTTATCCCTGTACTATTATGAAGAGCTGACGATGAAGGAAACCGGAAGGGTGATGGACCTGACCGAGTCGAGGGTCTGTCAGCTGCATGCCCAGGCGGTCTTAAGGCTGCGCGGCATGGTCAAGTTTGCCCGATAGAAGACAGGTTGGCAGGACGTGAAAAAAGCAAAACTGGATATTCTGGAGCAATTGCCTGAGATTGATCTTGCAGGGCCCGCGACGCAAGATATTCCCGACACTGAGGGCGACGCGGAAAGTCCGGATTCCGGCGCAAAGACGTGGGCATTCAATAAATTACTTCTGATTGGCGCACCGGTTGTGTTCGTTGTTCTTATCGTTTGCGCCTTAGTGGTTTATTTTTTATTTTTCGGCAAAGCTCCCGATCGTCCCCAAGAGGCACCTGTTGCAAAGAGACAGACTGATGCTGCAAAAGCTAAGACTGGCGAGGGATCGCCCAAAGAAAGCCTTGCGGTTTCCGAGGCTCACCAACAGGTTTCCATTGCCCGAGAAGATTTGTCGAAAACGGCTTATGTCAAGGATTTTATGATTGACCTCAAAGACGCCAGCGGCAATCACCGCGTCCTTTTGTGCGACATCGCATTTGACCTGGGGCCGGATCAAAGGCGGGAAAGCTTTGAAAATAATGTAGCCGTCAGAAACATTATTTACAAGACCGCCCGGAGCCGGAGCGCGGTGGCTCTCAAGTCGGTTGAAGAACGAAAAAAATTGAAACAGGATCTGGCCTCGGAACTCGATGTGTTGTTGGGAAAGGGTTCTGTCAGGAATGTGTATTTTATGAATTATTTTATCATGTAATCAAGATGGAATGATGATACAACCAGATCGTTCCAAAAGGAAACCCACGGAGGTGTGAATGGAAAAAGGCGAAAAATTTCGGGCATTGGAAGACGATTTTACAGCAACTTTCATTCGTGAACTGATGCCGGGGATTCTGCATAATTTTGCCAATCCGTTAAACGGAATCATGGGGCGATCTAAGCTGTTGCAACGCCGCATGGACGATACGGTTAAAAAAATTGAGGAGAAATATCCGGAAACTGCTGCAGCCCTTCAGGATGAAATCCTTCGCATCAAAAATGATATTCGTTCGATCAACAAAGAAAGCGATTCTTTTTTTGAAATGTTTCGTGACGCATCAGGGAAATTTTATGCGCTGGCTGCCCGGGGGGAAGATAGAATCAATCTGTCTCAACTGATCGCGGCGGAGATGCGATTTGCGAATTTTTACCTGGAATTCAAGCACGATATCCGGAAAGAAACGCGTTATGACGATAAAATCCCTGATTATAAAGGAAATCTGGCCGAGTGGTCTCTGGTTTTCTGGCGCGTGATCCGTTTTGCCATGAGTCGGGCGCTGGCCAGTGAAAACAGAGAATTTTTGCTGGAAACCAAACACGATGCACAGCATGTCATGGTCGCGATGCAATACACAGGGGATGCCCTGCCGGAGCGTGACAAAGAGATCATTACGAAATATCTTCAAGGAGAGGCGGAGGATATGACGGATTCAAACCTGGAGAGCGGCGTTTTGCTGGCCGTGCAAATCCTGAAAAAAAACTTTGCCGGGATTGAATTTGGTGTCCAAAACAATCTAAATACACTATGTGTCAGCGTGCCTTATCGGTCAGGAAAGGTCTGAAGGGAAGGAAATTTAAGTAATTCTGAAATCTTGACGATGTATTAAGTAAAAGCAGACCTGCTTTCATGAAAGACGAGATGAAACAGGGAGGAATACATGGTCCGGGCGATAGATCTTCAAACATCGATCTTGCAAACATCGCAAGTGGAAAAAATTCAGCAAATTCAGCAGCAGCATGCGGATATGCAACAGAAGTATTTCCAGTTGAAACTGTCCGAAGAAGACCGGCTGGCAAGAGAAAAAGTCAACCATTTCAGCGAAGCAGATAAGGCGAACATCAGAAGAAAAGAAGAAAAAGAGGGTCAAAGAAGGGGCGGAGATCAGCGCCATCAGAATCAAACCGAACTTCTGGCGGACGATAACGGCGAGTTATCCGAGGAGGGAGGTCACATCAACATTACGGTATAAAATGAACCTGCAAAATCCTATCTTTATTCAGTTGATCATTGATCTGGCTCTGCTTTTGGTTGTTGTCTTTCTTTTATGGCGTTTCAACGCCGCCTTGCGTAATCCCATTATAAAATCCCATCAGGACATGATGAAAGAGCTCAAGGCGATGATGGCCGAATCACAGGGCTCGTCGGAAAACTTTCTTCAGGCGCTCGAGAAGAGCCGTCTGGCGCTCAAAGAACTTGCCCTCGAACTTGATCTTAAGGAAAAAAGAGTCAAAACAATGCTTGCGAAAGCCGATGTCGTCGCGGTTGAACCGGGCGGAAAGCGCCCCGCCGATCTCCCGCAGGACAAATACGACCAGGTTGTTCAGATGATCAAAAAAGGTTATTCGGAAGCCGAGACCGCCGAAGCCACCGGTTTTACCGAACCGGAAATCGGATTAATCGTTGATCTTTACCGGGTCAAAAATGAGAATGCCTGATGGCCGTCCTTCCCGTCATTCCGAACACATCCATTCCACTGAGTTCAATGTTGGAAATCGTCAGAGCGAATCTGCCCCTGGCCAATCTTGTACCGGGTGAGACGTTAACGGTCCGTGTTTTGGAAAAGATTGACGCCAATCAATATCTCCTGTCCGTTAAAGACGCATCCATCGCTGCAAAAAGCGAAATACCTTTGAAGCCGGGAGATACGCTGCAAGTCAAGGTTCAAAGCTTACAGCCGCAGATTATATTAAGTTTGACGGACACACAAAAACAAAGCGCGGACGCGAAGATCAACGAACGGTTGCTCCAATGGAGAGTTCATCCCGATGCATTGCCGCAACTATTGAGCAAGCTTGCCGAAGTTGCCGAACAGCTCAAGCCGGGCAGGTTGCCTTTGGCGCTTTCCCAAAAAGAAATGGACGGGTTGATCAAGCTTTTCGGCCAAATCGTTTTTTCGTCCAAAACCAAGACCCATCCATTGTTCGTGAAAGATTTTGTGGCGCAGACGGGGCTTATGCTGGAGAAGGAGCTGGCCACGCTGGTTTTGCAAAAGGCTGCGGGTGGCTTGTCCTTGCCTGCGGATAATCTGAAAACGTCCCTGTTGAAATTATCGGAAGCGCTGGGCGAAGTGCTTAAGGATGTAACAAAGTTTGACGCGTCGGTGATGACCAAACTGCTGAATCTATCATCTTTTGCATCCGAAGCGCTCAAGACCTTTGAAGCCAGGCAGGCTGTTAATGTGGTCTATCAGCAAAATGAAAACGGCCTGTATCTTCAAATTCCCATGGCTTTGGGCGACGCATTCCGGCAGATGGATGTTTTCATCACACCCGACGACAAAAACGCTGAAGGCGCGAAAAAATTTGCATCCTGCGCCATTCGGATATTTCTGGATATGGACTATCTGGGTGAATTGGCCATTGAAGCGGGAATACGCGAAGGCCGTATCCGCTGCGTCATCCAATGTGAAAGTGAGGATGTCAAAGATTTGCTTGAGGCATCGGCGACGCAGTTGCGGGAAGCCCTGGAATCGACAGGTTATGGCGTCGAACAGATGGATTGTCTGGTGACTTCCGATCTGGGACAAAAAAGAGCGGAGTTTATCGGGCAGCAGATTCTGGGTTCGACCGATCTGGTGAATTCTTACGTATAAAGGCGGAAAATGAAGAGCGTCAAAGAAAAAAAACAACCTCTCCGAATGGCCGCCGCCATTCAATACGATGCGGGAAAAAACGGCGCGCCGCAAGTGACTGCCGCCGGTCGTGGAACCATCGCCGAAAAAATCATTGAACTGGCGCAAGACAGGGGCATTCCCATTAAAAATGATCCTGATCTTGTGCAGGTCTTAAGCAAACTCAAAGTCGGTTCCGAAATTCCGGTTGAATTGTACAAGGCCGTCGCGGAAATCCTCGCCTTTGTCTATTCACTCAATGAAAATCAAAGGATTAAAAACAGCGGGTAACCCTTGTTTTTCCATTCCCCGGAAAAAAATTCCCTACGGTAAAAAATTGCCTGTTTGTGAGCTGCGCCTATCCGTCACGGCCTGCATGCAGACGATTGCATCTAATGGAAGATCACGACCTTCGAATTAAATAAACATAAAAATAACAATGGGGTGTGTTGCATGGACGGGTGTGTTCAACATCTGTCTCCCTTTCAATGTTTCATCTGGCATATCGATTGCAATCAATAACAGAAAAATGAAGGAGAACATCGATGCGCTACGACGTTACAGATCTGGGCCGTGCCGGTGCGAGAAAACTCACGCAACTGGATTTTGTCACCAATAATATCGCCAACGCCTCCACGTCCGGATTCAAAGCAGAACATTTATATTACGCCATGAAAGGCAAGAATGTTCAGGAAGGCGCCTTAATGGATTTGGGCCCCACGGTTTCCAAGCTGGACCTTGCGCAAGGAACGCTGAGTATTACCGGAAATGCACTGGATCTGGCCATCGAAGGTGAAGGTTTTTTTACCATTCAAACCAAACAGGGCAATGTCTATACGCGCAGCGGCGGATTCCTGCTGAATAAAGAAAATGAGCTGGTGACGCCTAAGGGTGATTATGTCATGGGCGAAACCGGCAAGATTGTGATTACGGGAAAAAATGTAAACGTCGATAAAGATGGTTCCATTTATGCGGATGAAAATCTGGTTGGAAAACTGAAAATCTCGGCATTTAAGGATCCTGGCGTCCTCGCCCGCTCAACGGACGGCCGTTTTATCGATGACGGGAAAGCGGGTCTCAAAAGCGCCGAAGGATACAGGATCGCCGGCGGCTACCTGGAAATGTCCAATGTGAATACGGTGAGGGAGATGACGGATATGATGGAAATTCAACGCACGTTTGAGACCTATCAGAAGATCATCCTGACGCTGACGGATATGGACAAGATTTCCACCAACAGAATTGGAAAATTGATTTAAGAGGAGAAAAATATGATTCGATCATTATGGACTGCGGCAACCGGTATGACCGCCCAACAACTGGAACAAGACGTAGTGGCCAACAATCTGGCCAACATCAATACCGTAGGTTTCAAAAAGTCACGTGCTGACTTTCTTGACTTGATGTATCAGGTCTATACCAAATCCGGCGCGGAAACATCGCAGGGCAATCAACTGCCCGTGGGCATCGAAGTCGGCATGGGTGTTAAACCTGTTGCTACGCAGAAAATTTTCACTCAGGGCGATTACCTGCAAACCGGGAATCAATTCGACTGGGCCATTGAGAAAGACGGTTTCTTCCAGATTGATGACAACGGCAGTACCTTTTTTACACGGGCGGGCAACTTCAAGATCAATAGCGACAGCGCGATTGTGAATTCCGAAGGGATGAGGCTGATTCCCAACATTAGCGTTCCGGCGGGAACCGTTTCGTTCACCATGGATGCCGGTGGAACATGGACGGCTGCAGATCAGGCGGGCAACCCCCTGGCGACAGGCAGGCTGGAACTGGCCATATTTGCCAATCCGGCAGGTCTAACCAGCGTGGGCAGGAATCTTTATGCCAAGTCCGTTGCTTCAGGCGAACCGATCACGGGTAATCCCGGAGAAAATGGCGTCGGTACCGTCTCTCAGCATTTTCTGGAAATGTCCAATGTCAATGTGATCGACGAAATGGTGCGCATGATTGTCGGACAACGGGCCTATGAAATCAATTCAAAGGCCATTCAAACGGCCGACGGCATGCTGTCCATTATCAACAACCTCAAGAGGTAATCAGTGATGTTGAGCATGAAAGCTAAAGTACGCCTGATCCTTATCGTGATTTGTTGTCTGACACTTGCCGGGATTTCCCGGATTCAGGCCAAGCCCGGTGATGAGCAGATGCTGATGCAAGGCATTCGGCAGCATATCGAGCAGAATATGAACCGTCCCGCTGAAAATGTGCGGATGGAATTTTGTTCGGTTTTGCCGAAGCTGGATAATTTGTCCGGCAAAGTGACGTTCAGTATTGAAAGCAGACCCCGTGAAGAATATTTAGGCGATACATCGTTTGCCGTTCGCATTTTTTCAGGCGGGATTTTTGTCCGGGAAGAAAACGTGCGTGTCCGCATCGAAGTGCTGAGGGATTTTGTTGTGAGCACCAACAATATTGCCAAGGACAGTATTTTGGCGGCAGGTGATGTGACGTTGCAGCAGAAGTGGGTGAAAAGCATTCCGCTAAACGGCCTTTCTTCGATCGATGAAGCGCTGGGTAAAATTCTGATCGTCAGCATTCGTCCCAATATCCAGCTGACGCGAAATATGCTCAAGGAAGTCATGCCGGTAAAGAAGGGGAAAATGGTTCAGGTGATTCTCGATAACGGCGCAATGAAAATGATGACCAGCGGCATAGCGGAAGAAGACGGCGCCGAAGACGCGATGGTGAAAATCCGGAACACCAATTCGAATAAAGTTATTTATGCCAGAGTCATTGGACATGGCAAAGTTCAGGTCGATTTTTAAACAAGAGAGGTTTGAGAATGAAACAAACATACATTGTACCCATCATGCTTTTTGTCGCGTTGTCCTTACTGGCTTCAGGCTGTGTGTCGAAAAAAATAGCGCCGGCTCGCCTGGAGTCAATTTATTCCGCTCCTCAGCCTGTGGCAGCGCCTGCCGCCACAGGCTCGATCTGGCGCGGAGAAAACGATAAAAGCATGATCTACGCGGACAAAAAGGCAAGATATGTTGATGATATTGTCACGATCATCATTGCGGAAGTCGCGCAAGGCGGGAACAAAGCCAGCACGTCAACGGGCCGCGATTCCTCGACCTCCGCATCCATCGATGCTCTCTTGGGGATTGATAATGCCATTTTAAGCAACAATGCCACGATGGGAGGTCAGATTGCCATTGGTGGAAGCCATGCCAATTCTTTAAAAGGAACGGGGGATACCAGCCGCAATACGTCGTTGATTGCCAGAATCAGCGCCCGTGTGGTTCGTGTGCTGGATAATGGCAATCTCCTGATAGAAGGTCGGCGTCAGGTGACGGTCAACGCGGAGGATCAATTTCTGATCATCAGCGGTATTGTCCGACCGCAGGATATCACGACGGAAAATACCGTTGCGTCGCAATATATCGCAGACGCCCGGATCGTCTATACAGGCGAAGGCGTAATCAATGACAAAATGAGACCGGGGTGGATGACGCGCGTAGTCGATTGGGTCTGGCCTTTCTAGGACATAGAAATATATTCGGGAGAATATTATGAAAAAACAAACAAAGACAGTCTGCTTCCTCGTGTTGCTTGTCCTTTCGGTTTGGGTGAGCGTTTCGTTTGCCGCCAGAATCAAAGACATCGCCGCTATAGGCGGTGTTCGCGACAACCAGTTGATCGGTTACGGCGTTGTGGTTGGACTGGCGGGAACAGGCGATGATCTGGCCAAGAATCTCTTTACCGCCGCGTCGCTTGCCAACATTATGAACCGCCAGGGTCTGTCCATGAAAGACAAAACAGCTGCATTGAAAGCGGATAATATTGCCGCCGTGATGGTGACGGCAACTCTCCCGCCTTTTGCCAAAAACGGTGCTAAAATAGATATCATGGTGTCGTCTGTCGGATCGGCTAAAAGCCTCCAGGGCGGAACGCTTCTTTTGACGCCCCTGCGCGGCGCAGACGGCGAGATTTATGCCGTGGCTCAAGGAGCGGTATCGCTGGGCGGTTATTCCGCAGGAGGCGCGGGCGGCGGTGCGGTCAAGAATCACACGCGCGTCGGGCGAATTTCGAACGGCGCGTCCGTGGAGAAAGAACTGGCCTATGATTTTGATGCGAAGAGAGTCATGATGATTAACTTGCAGCAGCCGGACTTTACCACGGCCAGCCGCATGGCGTCTGCCATCAATAAAGCTTTAGACTTTGCGCAAGCCAAACAGATTGATGCTTTTTCCGTCTCCGTCAAAGCAAAAGATTCTTTTGCCGGGTCATTGTCGGAACTCGTTTATCATATCGAATCCATTGATGTTCCGGTGGACACTCCTGCGGTGGTCATTCTCAATGAAAAAACCGGAACGGTGGTGATGGGAGAAAATGTGCGCATTTCCACAGTGGCGGTCGCTCACGGGAACTTGAGCATCCAAATCAAGGAAGAGAGCAAAGTGTCGCAGCCTCTGCCGTTTGCTCCTGCGCCGCCCAAAGCTCCGGCCCCACGTGCCGCCGGGCAGGCGCAGGCCGCAACACCAGCGCCTGTCGTCGCTCCTGCTCTTGCGGGGACGGCTATTGTACCGGGCGGGCAAACTGTGGTGACGACTTCAACCACGGTCGGGATCGTGGAAGAGAAAAAACAACTGATGGTGGTTCCTCAGACGGTGACGATTTTTGATGTGGTTCGGGCGCTCAATGCCATCGGCGTGTCGCCTCGCGATCTGATTACCATATTACAGTCGATTAAGGCTGCAGGCGCCTTACAGGCCGACATCAAAATTATTTAATGGAATGAGGGGAATGCTCATGACGCCGGAAATCAATTTAAAGACAGTTCAGCCGGAATCGGGTTTGAAAACTGTTTCTACGAAAATGAGTGATGCGGAGCTTAAGAAACTTAAGAAAACTTGTGCGGACTTCGAATCGATATTTACCTATCAATTGCTCAAAACCATGCGTCAGGCGATTCCCCAGACTCAAACCGGTATGAGCAATTTCGGTAAGGATACCTATACGATGATGATGGATCAGAAACTTGCTGAATCCATTGCGTCCAAAGGAAACGGGTTGGGGTTGCAAAAAGTTCTCTATGACCAACTGACGAGAAAGTACAACCATTCAATAGCAAAGGAGGTTACAAATAAATTAAAGTAATTTGTTGCTTTTGCCGATACGGTGTATAAGATCAAAGTACTAAGGAGAGTTTCAATGAAAGTATCTGATATTAAAGATGTTAGTTCGCAAATGATCCAGCAGTATCAGCGCAATGAAAGTGTTGCACAGACAACTGATAAACAAGCTGGTTCAGCTGCGGCAGCAGTGAAATCGGAAGAAAAAGTTGATCTTTCCGCCAGGGCAAAAGAGATTCAGCAAGCTAAAGTTGAAGTGTCGAAGTCACCTGATGTGCGCGAAGAAAAAGTGCAGGAAATAAAAACTCAGGTAGAAAAAGGCACATACAACGTAAGCGGAGAACAGATTGCCAATAAAATGGTGGGAGAATCGATCATCGATCTGTTTGCCTAGCGTGTAGGTAAATAATTTTCCGGTAAAATAATACCCACCTTTTGTGGTTAATCTTCCTCCCGGCGGATAAGGTCTTCTTGCGACTTCCCTGTCCGCCGTCTGTTCTTACAGACAAGCGTCTGGTGTGCCAACTTAAAAATAAATAAGGATAATGAGATGTTAGAGCATAACACCTTTGTGGCTAACTGCCTGGAGGACTCTGGCTGTCAGGGTTATTTTACAACCCTGATCGATGTCATGAAAAAGGAACTGGCGGTTTATTCGGAGTTGAGGGAATTCTTAACGACCGAGAAGCAAATGATTATGAGGTCGGCATCCCTTGAACAGATTAATGAAAGCAATGCCGTCAAAGAAAACATCATTCTCAAGACAAGAATTCTCGAAGAAGCGCGAACCAATGTCTTAAGAAAAATTGCCCGTAATCTTGATCTGGATGAAAGAGCGATCAGTCTGATATCTTTGTTAAATTACGCAGTCATTGAGCAGCGTCAGGTCATCGACCAATTAAAGAGAAATCTTTGGGATATCGCGCAAGACATCCGCAATATGAATGATGAAAACAGTTATTTATTAGATACATCTATAAATAATATTAAAGGATCGCTTGACTTTATATCTTCGCTGACGAACCGTTCAGGAGTTTATCTGGGAAACGGCACAATTAACGAAGTGAAAAGAAGAGGAAGATTGCTCGCGACGGAGGGGTGATTCATGGGCGATATTAATAGGGTTTTAAATACAGCTAAAGAAGCGATTATTAGTAACCTGACGGCGATTAACGTTACAGGCGCTAATATCGCCAACGTCAATACGCCGGGTTACTCGAGACTTCGTCCCATGTTTGAAACGACGGGGTCCAGCAGCGCCCAGTCCACGCAGGAACAAATCGGTGTACGCGTTTCGGAAGTTGAGCGAATCTATGACCGTTTTCTGGAGTTTCAGCTCGTGCAGCAGAATTCCTCAGTGGCCAACTACACGACCCAGCAGGATTATATGCAAAGGGTCGAGGGTGTTTTAAACGAAAGCATCGGCGGCGGAGTTAATGACGCTTTGGGCGAGTTTCTCAATGCCTGGGGGGATGTTTCCGTAGACCCATCGAGCAAAGCCAAAAGAGACGCTGTTGTATCCACAGGACAAAACCTGTCTTATGTTTTTAATCAGCGTGCACAGGAACTGGCGAATATTCAGATTTCAGCCAATGAGAGCGTAGCGGATACCGTATCCATTTTAAACGGCTATCTCAAACAGATGGCTTCTTTTAACGAAATCATTGTGAATGCTCAAAGCGCAGGGGCGAGTGCATCGTCTGTTAAAGATCAAAGGGTAATTCTATCAAATGAAATCAGTAAGTTAATTGATGTTAACTATATAGAAAAACAAGATGGTTCGCTCTACATGTTCTTGCCGGATAACGGTAAAGCCTTGGTCGAAGGTTTCAACAGTTGGGAATTAGGTGTCGAGAGAAATTCAAACAATAACAACTTGTATGATGTCGTATTCGCCGAAAATCCGACACAAGCCATTAATGATCAGATTTCCGGAGGAAAACTGGCCGGCTTGCTTTCGATCCGGGATACGGCTATCCCTTCATATCTGGATGAACTCAATCAGACATCTTCAAGTATTATAAATAAAGTCAACGAACTACACATGTCCGGCTATGATCAGGATAAAAATCCGGGCGGGCTGTTTTTCGAAGCGACCGCCGAAGCGGCCTATATGAGTGTGACTGATGCGATTTTGACCGATACGCGAAAAATTGCCGCATCCGTCACTGTCAATGCCGACGGTAATAACGCCGCCGCCATCACGGCGATTAAAAGCGATCAAATGTATGCCTCACTGAGGACAATTTCCGTAACCGGCCTAGGAACAGCGTCAGGACGGATCAACAATATCGGACAGACCTTTAAGAATACAACAAGTGATATCGCATTGACCCGAGGTGCTCTTCCTGGCGACTGGACGCTGACAGGAAATGGAGGCTATAATTCCCTGGCTGTATTAACGGCAAGCGATACAAGCGTTACGTTGGATTTTAACGGGGATTCAGCCGCAGATTTGACCTTGAGTCTGACAGGAACATGGGCAAACGGCAACACGATTTCGTTTGCGCTTACCCAAAATGCCAATACGACGAGTATTGACGGATATTTTAACTCGTTTATCGCCAATATGGGGCAGGATTTGGTGAATATTTCACAAACACTGGATCGAGAAACGACCATTCTTAATCAGCAGACTGACCAAAGAGAGCAGCTCTCAGGTGTGTCCCTGGATGAAGAAATGATGAATTTAATTAAATATCAGATGGCCTATAACGCAGCAGGCAGAATTTCGAAAGCAGTCACGGAAATGATGGATTTGCTCATTAATCTGGGAAGATAACAAAGAATAGAGGTAAAGGATATGATTACCCGAACGACGGAAAACATTAAGTTCAATATGATCACGAACAATTTGTTTAATGTTGCAAGCCAGTATGGCGATTTGATGGAAAAATTATCCACGCAGAAAACGATTAACCGCCCATCCGATGACCCGATCGGGACAAATGATGTTCTCGATTTCCGGACGGCCATCACGTCCATCGATCAGTTTAAGACCAATATCACGGACTCCAATGTCTGGTTGAGCTTAACAGAAACAAATCTATCCGGCCTGCGCAAGATTACTGACCAAGCAAAAGATATTGCCATTGAGGAATCCGGCGCCGGTGCGTCTCCGGAAACAAGGCAGACATCCCTGGCGACGCTCAATGCTATGATTCAAGAAACCTTATCCCTGCTCAATGCTCAAAACGGCGATAACTACCTTTTTGGTGGCTCTGCTACAGATGTTAAGCCGTTTTCTTCGACTTACGCATCAGCTTCAGTCGGTACGGCCTCCCTTGCAACCTCCAATGCGTTTGACGGTACGGTCGCGTCCGGAGGTTCATACACGGGAACTGAAAATAAGACGTATGTTCTCAGGGTTGTCAGCGGCGGCACTCTGGCTGCATCCACTTACCAGGTATCCGCAGACGGAGGCAATACCTGGGGAGGAGTGCAAACAAACCTTTCCGCTGCCGTGACTGTCGGCGACGGCGTCACGATGAGTTTTACTGCGGGGAGCGTTAATCTTGCCGCAAATGATACTTTCTCCGTCAATGGTAACGCAGCTGGTTATTATCAGGGCAATAATGACAAATTATATGCCGTGATCGGTAAAAACAATAATATGGCCTATAACATTACGGGAGGAGATGCTTTTACCGGACAGTTCGCTTCGGCATCGGTCATTAACGGAGGAGCCGGTATCGGCTTTGATGATACAATTGTGTTGACACGTGGCGCGACTCCTGCTAGTTGGACCATAACGAACCAAACGAATTATCCTAATATGGCTATAACATCACAAACTACTGATTCTCTGACAATTGACACGGACGGCGACGGAACCGATGATGTAACAATTGACTTAACGGGAGCCTGGAGCCAGAATAACACGATCACTTTTTCCCTCACAGCCGGCCTAACATCCGGGGAAATTCCTGCAACCTTTAGCGGTTCCGGGAAAATTGATTTGATGGCGACTTTAAACGCGTTAAAGGCTGCGCTTTCAGAGACAGACCAATCCCGTGCCGAGAGCTTGATTGCCGCTCAGGTAGAAAACATCATCAAAGCGGAAACGCAGATGCTGCAATATGAAACGCAGGCCGGCGCTAAGATGAAATCGCTGACGGTCACCGACAAAAATCATGATGCGGTAAATCTACAGGTTACGAACATGTTGGCCGATATAGAAAATGCTGATTTGACAAAGCTGATTACAGCCTTTCAGATGAAACAAATTGCGATGCAGGCGTCATACAATATGGCTTCACAGATTGGGAAAATGACGATAATGGATTATATTTAAAAGAACAGGTGAAAAATGCTTATTTTGACGAGGAAACAAGGCGAATCAATTACAATTGGAGACGATATTCGAGTAACGATTCTCGATGTAAAAGGGAAATATGTCCGTGTCGGCATTGAAGCGCCCCGCAGTCTGGCTGTTCATCGGCAGGAAATCTCACCGGTTGAGCAAAAGAATCAGCCCGCTCAGCCCTAAACGTATATATAAAAATAATCATTATTTATCAAATACTTCCATGTTATATGCGAAGTCCGTCCTAAAGTTTTATTCCGAACTGCCGATTAGAAAACTGAAAGGGTTTTTGCGGAGGTGAGGAATGACCATTACTGCATATCAGGTTGATAGTGTCCTTAATGCCTATACCCGGCAAAGTAAGGTAAGGATTACGTCGGCTGCGGCTCAGGAAAGCGGCTCCAACGGCAATCATCGTGATGTTGTATCCTTATCCGGGAAGGAAGAACAACAATCCGAAGAAATGGAAAGGATCAGTTATAATCTTCGCGATGTCATCCTGAAGCAAAAGTAATTTATTTAGATCATGCTGATTACCCGTCAGTCTATTATCTTTAAAAAATTGAAAAAATATAAATATACTGGAAGTGTCCTCTTGAGGCAAATTGCACGGCGATGATGAGACAAGTTCAAGCGGAAACGAAAAATATTCTCAAAAAAATTCTTGTTGTCGATGATTATTTGCCGACGAGAAGCCTGATTATAGAATCACTCAGCCAATCTTCCCATTATCAGATCATGGAAGCGGAAAATGGCCAGGAAGCCCTGCGCCTGTTTGATGAAAACAACTTTGATCTGGTCATCAGCGATATCATGATGCCCGGTATGAGCGGTATGGATCTTTTGCACTTGATTCGGGAGAAGAATCCCAATGTTGCCGTGATCATGATTACCGGCAACCCCACCACCGATTTAACCGTCAGCGCCATCAAAAAAGGAGCGGTTGATTTCCTGACCAAACCTTTTGATATTGATGATCTTCTTTATAAAGTCGGTATTCATCTACTGCAAAATGAAATGCTGTCCGGAGAGAGTTTGTTGCAGGTTCTGGAGCAAAACCGGCTTAAAGATAAAACAGCTGAACTCTCCAAGCAAAGCTATATTTTTGATTCCATAGAAGATTCTCCGATGGACAATGATGTCATCTTCCATAAAATCGCTGAATTGGCCTTGAAACTGGTGGATGGAGAGGTCTGTTCCATTTTGCTGTTTGACGAGCAGGACAATGAATTCCACGAAAAAGTGGTAAAGGGAAACACGGAGGGGATTTACCGGAACTATACACAGAGCCCGGCCGTGAAGATGCTGTATAACGAAGTCATCGAGCGCAAAGAAGCCATACTCATCAACTCCAACGACCATCCGGAAGTTTCACCATCGCTGATCTGCGCGCCTTTGATGATACGCAATTCTATTTTGGGCATCTTGAGTATCCGGAAAAAGAAGAACAGAGAGGTTTTCAATAAAAAAGATCTGCACAATATTTTGAGCCTCACTAAACGCGCCTCTTTGAATCTGGAAAACAAGATTCTCTATGAAAGTATCTATTCAAACATTATGGATACTTTGAAATCGCTTATCTCCTCCATTCAGGCGCGGGATCACTACACCGAAGAGCATTCCCGGCGTGTCACGGATGAGGCAATCCGGCTGGCCGTCAGCATGAATTGTTCCGTGAAAGATGTGGAAAGCCTCAAAATTGCGGGTGTTCTCCATGATGTCGGTAAAATCGCCGTTCCGGACAGTATTTTGCTAAAGCCGGGTAAGCTGACTGAAGATGAGTATCTGATCATCCAGAACCATTCGACCATCGGTGAAAACATCGTAAAACCGATTATTCTGCTGGACAAAGAACGCAGAATCATTCAATGCCATCATGAAAGATGGGACGGTCACGGCTATCCTCTCGGATTAAAAGGAACCGACATACCCTATCTGGCAAGATTATTATCGGTTGTGGATTCCTATGATGCAATGACCAATAATCGCCCCTACCGGCCGGCCCTGCCCAAGGAAACAGCCGTTTACGAATTGACTAAAAACAAAAATACACAGTTTGATCCTGATATCGTCGAAGCCTACCTCAAAATCCTTTAAAAAATGGCACGAGAATTGATTATTACTTCCCGGCAGGAGCAGGGGAGGACGTATGATTCTATCGAGAGATATGGCCGCTTTGGCAAAAATATCAAATCCGCAACCGGGTCAGGCGACCACACAGGCGTCGCCATCACCTCCCGCCGGAGAAAATTTCCAGAATATTTTAAAAAATTTATTGCCCGATACGCAAAGCGCATCCACTGCTTCATCTGCGGCATCCTCAATGAATCAGGAGCAATTGATGCTCTTGGTCAGAGCGCTGCAAATTCAGATGAATTCGCGTTTATACAATACGCTTTTCAATCATAGCCTGGAATCCAATGCTCTGGCCGCGCAAGTGACTAAGAATTATGGAGGACAGATCGCTCACTTCGCGCCGGATGCGTCAAATAATAGTCAGAAAACGCCAAAAAATAATACAGATCATTCAAATCCGAATCTGGACCGGATCATTCAGGATGCAGCGCAGCAATTTGATGTTGATGCGAATCTTATTCATTCTATCATCAAAGCGGAAAGTCATTTCAATCCTTCCGCGACATCGCCGAAAGGTGCAATGGGATTAATGCAGCTCATGCCGGAAACAGCCGGAGAATTGGGTGTGAAAAACGCATATGATGCCCGCGAAAATGTCATGGGCGGCACTCGTTATCTGAAAACGCTTCTGGATCGATATAACGGGCAGGTCGATCTGGCGCTTGCAGCTTATAACTGGGGAATGGGAAATCTCGAAAAGAAACCGGACAAACTTCCAGAGGAAACATTAGCCTATATTGAAAAGGTTCGAGCCAATTTAAATAACAAGGGTGTCTGATATCCGGATAAAAAAGGGCATGGCGCTAATCAGAAAAAGCGCCATGCCCCTGGATTTTGTTTGTCTGCAGAATTATATTTCTACTTCTTTTCACCGGTGAAGTCGCCTGTTGCCTGACCGCCAAGATCAGCCACGCCGCTCATTTTATTGCCGTCAACTTTACCCTTGTAAATGGTCGTTGCTCCGCCCAACTCGTAGGTGATTTCAAAATTATTTCCTTTAACCACGCCTGTGCAGGGAGCTTCGCCGAAACGACCTTTGTAGGTTCCTGTCAGTTTATCACCCGTCTGTTTCAGCACGAACGTGGGATTCCCTTTGCCACCCGGAGTCGTCACGGACACATCCCACGTGCCGGTTAAATCAGCAGCGAAAGCCATAGACGCACCCACAACCAAGCCCAGAACAACCATGCATACGACAACAAGCTTAAATCTTTTCATGCCTTCCTCCTTATGCTTTTTTGATTTTTTTATTAAAAACTAACGGCCCCAATTTGAAAGTTTTCATAACATATCAATTCTAAGCTGGCAAGAAAAGGGTAGAGAAAAAAATCATTTTAGCCAATCTGACAGAGCCTGAGTTGCGCGACTGGCGTATAAAAGATGTTTTTCTTTTTTTTTCATTCTCTTGACGGTAAGCGGTTGAAGAATTCCAAAATTAATATTCATGGGTTGAAAGTTGGTTGCCATTCCGGTGGTGGTGATGTGACGCACAAGTGCGCCAATGGCGGTTTCAGCAGGTGGTGGTTGGAGTGCTTTTCCTTCCAGTAGGGATGCGATATTTAAACCGGCTAAAAGGCCCATGGCTGTGGATTCCATGTAGCCTTCCACGCCGGTGATTTGACCGGCAAAGTATATATCCGGATTTGTTTTCAGTTGTAATGAAGGATGGAGCAGGGACGGAGAGTGAATGTACGTGTTGCGGTGAATGCTCCCCATGCGCGCAAACTGTGCATGCCTGAGACCGGGGATCATCCGGAAAATGCGTTCCTGTGCAGGCCAGGTGAGTTTGGTCTGAAAGCCGACCAGATTGAAAAGTGTGCCGGACACATTTTCTCTGCGCAGTTGAACGACGGCATAAGGCATAGCGCCCGTGCGCGGATTGATCAGACCTACCGGCTTCATTGGCCCGTAAGCCAGCGTTTCCTCTCCGCGCGAAGCGAGGACTTCAATGGGGAGGCAGCCTTCAAAATGTTTGACGTCTTCAAAAGATTTTGCAGCGACCTTTTCTCCCGCCAGTAGCTCCTGACGAAAATTTTTGTACTCTTCTTCGGAAAGCGGACAATTCAGGTAATCCGGCGTCCCTTTGTCGTAGCGCGACGCCCAGTAAACCTGGTCCATGTCGATGGAATCGGCTTCGACAATGGGAGCAATCGCATCATAAAAATATAAATACGCACTGCCCAGCAATTGAGCAATCGATTGCGCCAGTGTGTCGGAGGTGAGCGGTCCTGTGGCAATGATGGTCAGAGCATCCCGGGGGATTTCGTTGACCTCAACCCGGCTCAGTGTGAAATTATTTTGTTGAAGTAATTGAGCTTCCACCTTGCGGGCAAATTCCATTCGATCCACAGCGAGCGCTGAACCTGCGGGAACGGAAGTTTGATCGGCGATCTTGAGAATCAGTGATCCCAGCCGACGCATTTCTTCCTTGAGAAGCCCGGGGGCGCTATGTGGATCGTTGGATTTCAGGGAATTGCTGCAGACGAGTTCGGCTAAGTGTTCCATCGTGTGCGCGGGAGAAAATTTCTGCGGCTTCATTTCAAAAAGATGAACCGCATGACCGCGTTTGAGCAACTGCCAGGCCGCTTCACAGCCGGCCAGGCCGCCTCCGATAATGATGACCTGACGGGATTTCATTCGCCTGATTTTGTTTTAGGCATTTTTCGAATGTTTTTACATTCGGGATAACCGGTGCATCCCAGGAACTGGCCATAGCGGCCGCGTTTGACGGCCATCGGCTTGCTGCATTTTTCACAGACTTCGCCCGTCACGATTTCCTCCTGCGAAGTCACCTTGCCGTCCTTGCCCATCTTCTTGATGTTTTTACATTCGGGATAACCGGTGCATCCCAGGAACTGGCCGTAGCGGCCGCGTTTGACCGCAAGTGGTTTGCCGCATAATTCGCAAACCTCATCGGTTGTCGGCGCTTCCTGAGCGACGATTTCACCGTTTTCATTTTTGGTCGCATTCATGGTGTTCTTGCATTCCGGATAGCCTGAGCAGGCCAGAAACTGTCCGAAACGCCCCTCTTTGACCAGCATGGCTTTGCCGCATTTGTTGCATTTTACTTCCGTTGTTTGTGTTTCCACGTGTTTAATCTTTCCATTTTCATCATGTGTGAAGTTCATCGTATTCTTGCAGTCCGGATAATTGGAACAGCAAAGAAATCTTCCGTTCTTTCCCCATTTAATCACCATGGGTGAATTACATTTTTCACAAACCAGGTCGGTCGGCGTCTCTTCCCGCTTGACGTTGCGCATTTCATCTTTTGCTTTGTCCAGTTCCTTGGAGAAAAGCTCGTAAAAATCATGCAGCGTCTTCACCCGCTTATTGGCGCCGCTTTCAATGGCATCCAGTTTATTTTCCATGTCCGCCGTAAACGCAAGATCCAGCACTGTCGGGAAGCTTTGAACCAAAAGTTCCGTGACGACCTTGCCCAGTTCCGTCAGGAAAAATTTGTTTTTTTCCAGACGCACATATTCACGATCCTGAATGGTGGAGAGAATCGCGGCGTAGGTGCTGGGACGACCGATGCCTTTTTCTTCCAGCTCGCGCACCAGCGACGCTTCAGAGAAACGCGGCGGCGGCTGAGTGAATTTCTGCTGGGTGTCGAGTTTCAGCAGACTTAGTTTTTCTTTTTCCTTTACTTCCGGAAGTAGTTTGTCTGCGCCGTTTTCTTCGTCTTTTTCATCTTTGCCTTCCGTGTATACGATTGTGAAACCGGGGAATTTTAGAATTTGTCCCTGCGCGCGGAAAATGCAATTTGCGCCGGCGATGTCGATGGTGGTCTGATCAAGAATCGCCGGATTCATCTGGCTGGCCACAAAGCGGTTCCAGATGAGCTGGTAGAGCTTGAATTGATCGGCGGATAAGTATTCTTTGATGTCCTGCGGCTTATACGCCATCGTTGAGGGACGGATGGCTTCATGGGCGTCCTGCGCCTTTTGCGTGTTCTTGTAAGTATGCGGTTTATTCGGCAGATAGTCGGCGGAATAATTTTCTTTGATGTAATCGCGTACGGCATCCAGCGCTTCATCGGCGATGCGGTAAGAGTCGGTTCTCATATAGGTGATGAGACCGACGGAGCCGTCTTTGCCCAGCTCGATGCCTTCATAGAGTTTCTGAGCCACGCTCATGGTTTTCTTGGCTGAAAATCTCAGCCAGCGTGAGGCTTCCTGCTGTAATTTGCTGGTGGTAAACGGAGGCAGGGCCGCGCGTTTGAGTTCTTTTTTCTCGAGCTTTTCGACAACGAAGGAAGCCTTCCGGATTTCAGCAGCCAGTGTATTGGCTTGTTCCCCATTTACGATCTTGGCTTTTTTGCCGTCAACCTTGATCAGTTTGGTATCGAAGGGGGGTGGATGGCTGCCTTCAAACTGCGCCGCCAGATTCCAGTATTCTTCGGGCACAAACTTATTGATTTCATCTTCCCGTTCGCAGATGATGCGCACGGCGACGGATTGCACACGACCGGCGCTCAAGCCCCTTTTTACTTTATCCCACAAAACGGGGCTGATCTGGTAACCGACCAGACGGTCCAGAATACGGCGGGTCTGCTGCGCCTCGTATTTGTCGAAATCGAGTTGAAGGGGGTGGCTGATGGCGTCGAGCACCGTTTTTTTCGTCAGATCATTAAAGAGCACGCGATAGATGTTCTTATTTTTTTTGGCGCCGATGACATCTGCGATATGCCAGGCAATGGCTTCTCCCTCGCGGTCGGGGTCGGGGGCCAGGTAGATGTTTTCAGCGGCCTTGGCTGCCTTCTTCAGTTCATCGATGGTCTTCTTTTTGGTGTCGATGACGTTATACGTCGGTTCAAAATCTTTGGTAAGATCAATGCCCAATGTGCTTTTCGGGAGATCTTTGATATGCCCCATGGAAGCGACGACATTGAAATCCTTGCCGAGAAATTTTTTGATGGTTTTAACTTTCGTGGGAGATTCCACGACAATTAATGAGTTGGACATATCCGCTCCTTCTTAATTCGCCGCCCCTATAGACGCAAGAATGCATTTTGTAAAGAAATTATTTTTTCAGGGAAAATAACTTTCCAGGGTGTTGTTCGACAATTCCTTTTAATTCCAGGGTGATCAATGCGCTCATCACAGCTGAAGGCGCAAGCTTTGTCGCCGCGATAATATCGTCTGCGTGCATTTTCTCCTGAATGAGACAGTCGGCGATGTTCCGGTCAACGCCGGTCAGGGCCGCCAATTTATTTTCGACATCCGGAAAGGTCCTTACGTCAGTGGCATCCTTAGCACGCATGGGTTGTCGGGCCTGAATATTTTCGACTTGCGGGAGGATGTCCTCCAGAATATCATCGATCGTTTCAACTAATTTGGCGCCCTGCTTGATCAGGCTGTTGGCGCCGCGAGATGAAGCGGAATCGATGGCGCCGGGAATCGCAAAAACATCGCGCCCCTGTTCCATGGCCAGCCTTGCGGTGATGAGTGACCCGCTTTTTTCTCCAGCTTCCACGACCAAAACACCATAGGACATGCCGCTGATGATGCGGTTGCGCGCGGGGAAGTTGAAAGGCAGCGGCTGTGTTCCCTGTGGGAATTCCGAGATCACCGCGCCGTTTTGTGCAATGGCGGAAAATAAATTTTTGTTTTCCGGTGGATAAATGACGTCCAGGCCGCAGCCCAGAACTGCAATGGTGCGTCCGGACACGGATAGAGCGCCGCGGTGCGCAGAGGTGTCAATGCCGCGCGCCATGCCGCTGACAATGGTGATGCCCTGCAAGGCCAGTTCGCGGCTCATGCGTTCGGTTGTGTATTTTCCATAGGTGCTGGCCCGGCGCGACCCGACAACAGCGATAGGAATATCTTCCTTGTGCAGCGAGCCCATCACGTAAAGAAAGACAGGCCGGTCGTAAATATTGAGCAGGTTTGAGGGGTAGAGCTCGTCTTGGAAAGTGATCACCTTTGCGCCGCTGCTGTTTAATGCATCCACTTGACGCATCATCGTGTCCCAGTCCCGGAAAGAGACGATGGCCCCGGCGATTATTTTATTCACGTCGGAAACGGAACAAAGCGCGGCGACGCTTGTGGAAAACACAGCTTCGGGAGATCCGAATCGCTCGACGAGAGATGAAAACGTCGCATTGCCGATTCCGGGAATGGATTTCAGCGCCATCCAGTATTTCAAACGGTCTTCATGCATAGGGCAACTTTATTTTGATATGGTATCGATATCAACCCCACTCAGCAACGAGCTTGTTGAAAAATCAGGGCGAACGTTACCTCTTCGGCGTCGGCTCTGTCAAGTGTTTTAAATATTGCGTTAATTTCATCTTTGGGTTAGGTAGCGGCATATTATAGATCAGGGGTATTTATGTTAAAAAGAATTTCTTTTGTTGTTTTTGTCATGATGTTTTTCTTATGTAACGGTCTGACCGTTTTTGCGCAGACCGGGTCGAATCAGAAAGCAAACAAACAACCGCAGGCAAATGCGGTAATCCAAAACAGGGCCGGTCATGAAGATATCCGGCCCGTTCTCACCGTAACGCCCAGAGAAATTGATTTGGGATCCGTGAAACCCGGAGAGACGGTGTTCGGCGAATTCAGTTTGAAGAACATGGCGCCGCAAACGATGGACTGGACGGCGTCATGCCCGGAAGGATGGGAGGCGTCAGGCGTCAGGTCATTGAAGGGTACGGTGTCCGGCGAACCGGTTTATCTGCATTTGGAATTGGGTGTTGCTGAAAGTATCGAGGTTTCCGGGGATAAGGCCAGAAAGCAATCTTTTAGAACCAATATGAGGCTGGAATCGGCAGGCAAAGAGTTTGTCTGCCAGAAAGATTTGAAAGCCGGTGTCCACCGCCTATCCTTCAAATTGTCGTCGCCTGGCGGTCAGAGAACCGTTTACGTGGGTTTTCGAATTCACGCATTGCAGGAAACGCCGTCCATCCATTTAAATCCGCAACGGCTTGATTTGGGCGTCCAATTGCCCGGCAAGATTCTATCGAAAAGAATCGAACTGACGAATCGCGGCAGAGAGATGTTAAGCTGGGCCGTGACTGCGCCAAAATTAAAACCGGGCGAACGACCGGATGATCTTCCCAGAGAAAGATATATTTCGTTTCACTACGATCAACTGCCGGAACCCGGAAAGTATATGGTTCCCGACCATCTGAAAGAATCGATGGAGGTGATTGGAAAATGGACGGAAAAAAACGGATATCCAATGACGAAAGGGGGCGCAGGTTCTCTTAAACTTCGCTTTCACGGAAGCGGCATCAGTGTTTTTCTGCAATCTCATACCGAAGAGGGCAATTGTGCAATCTATCTGAACGAGATTCCCGTTAATGTGCCGGATGTGCTGTCGGGCGAATGGGAAAAGAAAGAGTTGATTATTGCCGAAGGCCTGCCGGATGGCCCGCATGTTGTTTCCATCGTGATCAAGGATGGCTCTCTGGAACTGGAGGGCGTTAAAGTATTTGGAAAGGAAATCATGCGCGGTCCCAGGGGATGGATCACTGTTTTCCCCAATTCAGGCACAACCTCGACTGAAACGGATTATATCAATATAAAAGTGGATACGGCCAATCTGGCCCCCGGTTATTACAGTGATCAGATTTACTTCAAATCCAATGCCGGCGAAGAAAAAGTGGAAATCTTTGTGGATGTGGCATCCGATATGTCGGCGAAAATCATTGATGTCTATTTGTATTCCAAGGATTTCGATCATTTATTTACATCCGATCCTCAGGCGGATTCCAAAAGGCTGATCCAGAACGGGTATATCAAGGAGGGGATTGCCTTTCGTCTTTTTGCGTCGCAAACGCCGGGGACAACCAGTTTCTACCGATGGTATCATCCCGTTTTGCGGGATCATTTTTATCATCACGACCGAACGGGCGGCGGTAAAAAGCTCGACGGATATGTTTATGAGGGCATTATCGGCAATATTGCAACGTCCAGAATGGCCAATACGCGCGAACTGTATCGCTGGCTCAATCCGTCAACCAAAGGGCATTATTATTCCACAAACCCAAAGGCTGCAACGGGTGTACGGAAAGGTTACCGCTTTGACGGCATCGCGGGATATGTGCGGTAAGATAAAATTCCGCAATTAATCTTGACAAAAAAAGGAAGAGGGGATATTAGGCTACTTCTTTTTTGGTGCAGGTTTATAATGCGCCTGTAGCTCAGCTGGATAGAGCAACGGACTTCTAATCCGTTGGCCGAGAGTTCGAATCCCTCCAGGCGCACCAAAGCGAAAATGGTGGGTGTAGCTCAGTTGGTTAGAGTGCCGGGTTGTGGCCCCGGAGGCCGAG
>CAZJMX010000013.1:0-106048 GCA_964547345.1 uncultured Smithella sp.
CCAAAGGGGAGCTCGTAGCCCTCTTGGGACGAAACGGCATGGGGAAGAGTACGACCCTGAAAACCATCATGGGGCTGACCCGCGCAAAATCCGGCTCGGTGGTTTTTGAGGGAAGAGAGATCATGGGCTTCCCGCCCTACAAGGCAGCCCAGGCGGGCATTGGTTATGTTCCCGAAGAGCGGCGCATCTTTCCGGAGCTCACGGTTCATGACAACCTGCTTTTGGGCATCAAGGGCGGGAAGATCAAAAAACCCCACGATCCGAACGTCTGGACGACGGATCGCATTTACAGTCACTTTCCGAAGCTCGGGGAGCGATGCAACTCCCAGGGGCGGTTTCTGTCAGGCGGCGAGCAGCAGATGCTGTCGATCGGCCGCGCCCTGATGGGAAATCCGAAGCTGCTCCTCGTGGATGAGCCGTCCGAGGGTCTGGCGCCGATCATGGTGCAGGAAGTGCGCAATGTTCTGGCGGAGATCAACAAGGCCGGCGTCTCCATTCTGCTGGTGGAGCATAACCTGAAGGTGGCCCTGTCATTGGCCCACCGGGTCTACCTCATGGGAAAAGCGCACATCGGCTATGCGGGCACCGCAGAACAGTTAAAGAACGACCACGAAGCACGGTCAAAATATCTTGAAGTGTAATCGGATTTCGCGGCGGTTCAGATGAAGGTTTGCAGCCGGCTTCAGGGCATTTTATTTCAGATTGGAGAAGATGAATGAACTTGTCACGCATGAAATTGGGAACGAAGTTGATCGGAGGGTTCGGCGCCATCATCGGTTTTCTGGCGGTCATTGTCCTTGTCAGCATCATCCAGGTCGCCCTCATGAACAGCAGAGTCTCGGAAATTGCCAACGTCAGAATCCTGCAATTAAAATTCTTTTATGAAATCGCAAAACAATATGACGTTATGGCAAGATCCGCCTCGAATATCGCCCTGACGGTTGATGAAAGCATCCAGAAAACTCAAGAGGGTTTTTACAAGAGCAACAAGGCATTGGTCCTCGAAAACTTAACCCGCCTGGAAAAGACGATGAGGACTGTCGAGGAGCGGGAGTCTTTCGGGCAAATCAAGGCGGCAGTGGGATTGATGCTGCCCTTGTATGACAAGTCCGTCGAATATGGCCGATCCAATAGAAACGCTGAAGCGGGCGATATCATCATGATCCAGGTTCTGCCTGCCCAGACGAAATTTCTGAATGCCATGAATGAAACCGCGCAGATGGTCCAGACGGTCAGCGATGCTGCGGCGAAGGAAGCCCGGATGTTTTCCGTCGCAGGAGGAACCCTTATTCTCATTTTGGGGATTGCCGCGGTTGTTCTTGGCAGCCTGATTGCTCTTTTCATCACGAGGAGCATTACCGGGCCGATCAATCATGTCGTGTCCGGTCTGCAAGAAGCGTCGGATCAAGTGGCCCAGGCATCGGCGGAAGTAACGTCTTCCAGCCAGTCGCTCGCGGAAGGAACGTCGGAGCAGGCCGCATCGCTTGAGGAAACCTCCGCGTCTCTTGAGGAAATCACCTCCATGACAAAACAGAATGCAGACAATGCCGGTCATGCCAAAACCCTGATGGCTGAGGTTCGTAAAATCGTGGACCGTGTTGATGGTCATGTAAATACCATGGCCTCGGCTATTCACGAGGTGACGAAATCGAGCGAGGAAACAGGAAAAATCGTCAAGACCATTGATGAAATTGCATTCCAGACCAATCTTCTGGCTCTCAATGCTGCGGTGGAGGCGGCCCGGGCGGGAGAAGCGGGCGCGGGTTTTGCCGTTGTAGCGGATGAAGTCAGGAATCTGGCGATGCGGGCTGCCGAAGCTGCGAAGTCCACATCCAGCCTGATCGAGAATACCATTGCAACCGTGAGAAAAAGCCGCGACCTGACGAAGCAGACCCAGGAAGCCTTTAAAGAAAACGTTGAGATTGCAGGAAAGATCGGTAATCTCATCGATGAAATTGCCGCGGCGTCTCAGGAACAGGCCAAAGGAATTAATCAAGTCAGTTTAGCCGTGTCGGAGATGGACAAGGTCGTTCAGCAGTCGGCCGCCATTGCGGAAGAGTCGGCCGGCGCCTCAGCTGAGATGCGCTCCCAGGCCGAACAGTTGAAAACGTATGTCGTCGAACTGGCGACGGTCGTCGACGGTCGGAAAAACAAATCGGTTTATACCCCGCCCGCTCTTGCATAGCAGGGGCCGGCGGCCCTGAAAGGGAAAATATCATTTCCCGTGCCGAGCCGCCGGATCGGGGGGAGGGGCAGGTCTTGACGGCCTGTTGCCCAAACATCTTTGGCAAAGATCTATCGAATACAGCTGGATGAATGAACCAGCATGGGGAAATTAAAGTAACTGGATTGCCTGATCAAGTCAGGCAATCCAGAGAGGAAAGGCTCGCAGAGTGGGACAATGGCGGCAAGCAGAAGATAGAAAGCCCGTACAGCTTGCACTGTCCGGGCTTTCCGAAAAAGATTATTAAAGCAACCTCACCCGATAGCGCCGCCGCCCCGTTCGCCGGAGCTGATGCGGATACATTCGGCCAATTCTGTCACAAAGATCTTGCCGTCCCCGACGGAGCCGGTATGGGCCCCTTTCGTGATGGCTTTGATCGTCGGTTCTACAAAGTCTTCGTTGACGGCAATGTCCAGTCTCACTTTATTGAGCAGTCCGCCTGCTTCCTTCGCGCCGCGGTAGATTTCCGTGACGCCTTTTTGCCGTCCCTGACCGACCACGTTGGTGACGGTCATTAAATTTACATTCACGGCTTCCAGCTCTTTTTTGACAGCCTCCAGTTTATGGGGCTGAATGATGGCAATGACTAATTTCATGGTTTCTTCCTCCTATTCAATCACGGTATAAGCGGCTTCGCTTTGTTGCGTCAGATCCAGACCGACGAGTTCATTTTTCTCTTCCACCCGCATGCCGAGGATGGCATCCACAATCTTATAGATGATGAATGTCATGACCACCGCAAAGACCACGGTAACCACAACCATCAGACCCTGGATGAGGAATTGATGAACATTCCCGAAGAGCAAGCCGTCCGCGCCTGCTGCATTGATGGCTTTCTGAGCGAAAATACCGGTTAAAACCGTTCCGACCGTTCCGCCGACACCATGAACGCCGAAAGCATCCAACGAATCGTCGTAACCGAGTTTTCCTTTAATAATCGAAACAGCCACATAACAAACGACGGCGACGATCATTCCCATAAACATGGCGTTCATCGGATTTACAAAACCGCAGGCGGGGGTAATGGCGACCAGGCCTGCCACAACGCCGGTAACGGTTCCCAGAATAGTCGGAGTCCCATTGTGCCACCATTCCACGAGCGCCCAGGTCAAACCCGCCGCTGCCGTGGCGATATGCGTTGTAATGAAGGCATTGGCGGCAAGGCCATCCGCGGCGAGCGCGCTGCCGGCGTTAAACCCGAACCAGCCAAACCATAAAAGTGCGCCGCCTAAAACGGTGAAAGGCAAATTGTGTGGACGAATGGGTTTGTGATTGTAACCAACCCGTTTGCCGAGTAATATGGCCAGCACCAGAGCCGAAACACCGGAGCTGACATGTACGACGATACCGCCGGCAAAATCCAGCCCGCCCAGGGCTCTCAACCATCCACCCGGATTCCATACCCAATGGGCCAGCGGATCATAAACAAAAGTCGCCCACAAAACCGTAAACAACAGGAAAGCGGAAAACTTCACACGCTCCGCATAGGCGCCGATGATCAAAGCCGGTGTAATGATGGCGAACATGGCTTGGAAGATCATAAAGACCGAATGCGGAATCGTCTTGGAGTAATCCGGATTCGGCAATGCGCCCACTCCCGACAATCCAATCCAGTCCAGATTGCCGATGATGCCGTGAAAAGAAGGACCAAAGGACAAGGAATAGCCAAACAACATCCATTGCAGGCTGATGACGCAGACGATGATAAAGCACTGCATCAAAATGGAAAGGACGTTCTTGCGGCGGACCAGGCCTCCGTAGAAAAATGCCAGTCCCGGTATGGTCATTAATAAGACCAATGCACTGGCGGTTAAAACCCACGCTGTATCTCCCGAATTCATAAAAATACCTCCTTCAAAAAGTTTGTTCTTGCGAGGTTTGTTAGCGCAAGGATAATGCCACGGGGGAATAGTATTTTTAAGTATATGTTATTAAATACTTAATTAACTAATTTGCGTAAAGCAAAAAATAACAATTTTGTTCTATTTTTAAAAAATGACAAACCAAAATGTCGAGCCGGTTATTTCGCAAGCGAGGGCGAAGAAACCTTTCCCGATGTTTTGAATTGGGTCAAAGGCAGATCCATCCTGGAGGAAAAATGTTTGTGCATCTGTCCAGAAATAAGCTAACTCTTTCTTTTCCGTTTGAGAAAAAGGAGGTTTGTTCGGAAAGTCAACATAATTTTCAGGAGATAGAGAATTAGGTCATCAATTTAAGAAAGATGGTGGCGAGCGTCAGATAGGATAGAAAACCGAACGCGTCGGTAAAAGCTGTAAGTAAAATATTAGAACCCAGCGCCGGATCCTGATTTAGTTTTTTTAGAATCAGCGGGATGAGCACGCCGGCCATTGTTCCGGCAAAAATACTGATAATCATCGCCAGCCCCAAAATGAGCCCCAAAATAGGAATGCCCTTCCAGACGTAGGCTATGACGGCGATCACAACACCCACGGCCACACCGTTTGCCACTCCCACGCCGATTTGACGAAAGAGAACGCGTTTGGCGTTCTCAAAGGTCACTTCTCCCAGTGCGATTCCCCGGATGATGAGCGCCAGGGTCTGTCCCCCGGAATTGCCGCCAAGACCGGCCACAACGGGCATGAAGAAGACGAGGGCGACCATGACTTTGATGGTGTCTTCAAAAAAACCGATGACCAGAACAGAGGTGAGGGCGGTCAGAAGATTCAGATAAAGCCAGGGCAGCCTTTTTTTGACCGATTCCGCCACCTTGTTGAAAATCGTGTCGTCATGACCGAGGCCCGCGATACGATATAGATCTTCGGATGTTTCTTCTTCCATCGTGTCCATGACGTCGTCGATCGTGATACGTCCCAGCAGGCGCTGCTGGCCGTCGACCACGCCGACGGAGACCAGATCGTATTTTTTAAAGAGATTGGCCACTTCTTCCTGATCCATTTCCACCGGGATGCTGGGGATATCTTTATCAATGACGTCGATAATCGGGGTGAAGCGTCGGGTCGTGATGAGACTCTGAATAGGAACCGTGCCGACCAGCCGGTCTTCCTCGTCGACCACGAAGATGTTGTTGATGTTCTCAATATCGTCTTTGGCGCTGGCAACGGCCTGGAAAGCATCGTTGATCGTCGCGTCTTTTTTAATCGAGACCAGTTCCGACTGCATGATGCCGCCGGCTGTATCCTCGGCGTATTTGAGCAGTTCCTTGACATCCTGGGATTCCTCAGGCTCGATGGCTTCCAAAACGGCCTTGGCCTGGTCGTCGGAGAGTTCGGCGATGATGTCCGCCTTGTCGTCCGATTCCATTTCCTCGATGATGTCGGTGAGCTGCTCGTTGGAGAGATCTTCAATGAGCTGTTCGCGGGATGTGTCGGACAACTCCAGAATGACGTCGGAGGCGGTATCCACGTCCAAAAGCGAAAACAGTTGCAGGCGGTCTTCTTCGTCGAGTTCATCGATCAAATCGGCGATATCGGCAGGATGCATGTCGGCGAAAAGGTCGATGATGTCGAACTCGCGGTTGCGACCGATCAGGTCCTTGAGGGTCTCAAGGGTTGTCGGTTCTTTTTTTTTGACCTTTTTCATAGGTCCGCCTGATTAAGAATTGTTTGAAAGTCCGAACGATTTCGTAAGCAGGCGGTAGAACTCTGATGCCTGCGAGCTTGCCGGTGAGGGAAAGCTTTTCTTCGATCATACTGCTTAGTTGTAGGAACCGCTTTCCGGCAGCGGGACTATAGAAAAATTCCAAACCTATGTCAATGTTTTTCTGTCATTTTTTCAGTTCGCAGGGCGTCTGGGCTGCGGCGGATCGAACGCGCTACAGCAGGATGATCGGCGTCTGGATTTCGGCAAGCTTGTCCCCTTCGTAGAGTACCTTTTCCAGATAAAGACCGGAGGGAGGCGCGGTATAGTGCGCGGGTATTTCTGAATACATCTCAAGCATGGACTTCACTTCCTGAAGCGAAAAATGGCCACGGCCGGCCTCTACCGTTACCCCTACGATCCGCCGGACCATTTTCCATAGAAAATGTGAACCGACAATGCGGATGGCGATGAGGCTGCCTGTCTCTGTAAACGTGACGGATTCAACATCGACTTTGGTGGAGGTGTCCTTCTCCATTCGCTTGTCGGCAAAGGACGCAAAATCATGAAACCCCTGAAAAACGTCGAGCGCCTGTTTCATTTTGCCGATATGCAGGTTATCTTTGATCCACCAGACATACTTTTTGCCAAAGGCGGTTCGTCTTTTGGCAATCAGATACAGATAGCTGCGGCGGACGGCCGAATGACGTGCGTGAAAGCGCGGGTGGGCGTTTTCCACAGACAGGACGTTGATGCCGGCGGGGAGAAGATCGTTGAGTCCCATCCGCAGGTCGTTGCCGCTTAGTTTGCGGGCGCATTCCAGATGGGCGACCTGTCCCAGCGCGTGGACGCCTGCATCGGTGCGTCCCGCCCCTTGCAGATCGACCTTTGTCTCCAGAAATTTTTCAGCCGCTGTGATCAGGGTGGCCTGAATGCTTTTGGCGTTTTTCTGCGCCTGCCAGCCGCTGTAGCCGGTGCCGTCGTATTCCAGTGTGATTTTGTATTTAATCATTTTGATCGTATGTCCTCATTTGCCGGAACCAGGATGTTCATGGCGGAAATGTTATTGAGCAGAGATCCGGCGGCCGAATCAATGTCCCGTAATTCCTGACCGGGTTGCAATGTTGTAATGACGGCCTGTCCGATGATTTTCCGTCCTTCGCGCCCCTGCAAATCTTTAGTCCGGATACCCCAGATGTTATGGAAGATAAGCGCGCGCCCGTCCTTTGCGCCGATATAAAGCATGACATGTCCCTTGCGCCACAGCAGGCTCAAATAGGGTACGCCCTTTTCAATAATGGTTTTTTCTTTCTCCGCGGGAGGGAGTCCCGAAAGGTCGATGTAGCTTCCTACTTCCTTTACCTGGTCTTCCGAATGGCGTGGCAGCCAGATGCCGAAGACGGCAAAAAAATCCCGGGTCATGGAAGAACAGTCGCGATGACCGTAAAGCCCGCCCCAGCCGTAAGGCTCGCCGATCATTTCATTGGCGATTTTTGCCGCATGGGCGGCATTGAAACGCAGCGGCTTGAGGGCGGCGTTGCCTGCGGACAAATAGCCATGCCGGATGACGGCATTTCTGTGTTGATCCGCCACAGCGACAAGGATCTGGATTTTATCAGCCATTTGCGTCGTCAAAGGGAAAATATGCCCCACGGACGCCTGCGTAAGAAATCGGTTGTCTCCGTCCAGCACGGAGGTGTAATCGCGAAGAACCACCGCATACCGTCCCGACTCCCAGGTTTTGACGAACGCATCGTCTGCATATGCGAGGTCTTCAGCCGGCACCCAGCCGAAGGTAAAGGAGGTTTCCACCAGCACCCAGGATTTATCCGCGCTCGTGTGACAGACAAACACCGGTGTGTTGGCGGCCACGGAAGACCGCTGTAGATTGTCAAATGGCCAGGCCCAGGCATCGCCGTCGGGGGAGTAAAAATGCGGAGAGGCGGTCGGGAGGACGCGCAGATTTGTATTGCGCAGGATGATGCCGCGGGTCAGGGCGTTGGGGTAGGTCTTGAGCGCCGCATTGTGCTGAATTTTTTTCAGCCAGGCGGGGGAATGCAGCTTCTTGTTTTCCCCGTATCCGGGTTTGACTGCGACCTTCTTGAAATCTTCCTGCACTCTCTGGGGCAGGGCGTGGAAAGGGCTGTTTTGATGCCAGACGGAAAAGTGAATCACATTATATTCTTCGTCCAGCCGGGTTTGCGTCTCCAGAGGCAGCACCTCGCGGGTGTTTGCTTCTGCGTCAAAGTATGAGGCGTGGTCCTGGCGCAGCTCGCGGACATCCCGGATGACTTCCGGCGTGGCCAGGCAACCGGATAAAAGAATCAATAAAATACCCGCACAAACTCTGCTTCTTTTCATAAATTAACCTCTTTGCAATATCTGGGCATGTATAAACTTTTTTTAAGTTTCAGGCAAGACAAACGGCTATATCATTTTATTTTGAATTCAGATGAATTTGGTGTAAATGATAAGCGTGCTTGATCCGATATAATTTTGTAGCGTAAGCGCCGGAAGGCTGGTATAAGTACTTCAACCAATTTCCAATTAACGAAAGGAGCTAATTTATGATCGCTATCAGTCTTATGAAAGAGTTTTCTTTTTTCAAGGAATTCAGCAACGATCAACTGATTAAACTTGAGTCGCTGGCTAAAGAAGAGCATCATCAGGCCGGAACGCAGCTTTATTCCAACGGCGATCCCGCCCGCTGCCTTTATTTACTTCAGGAAGGAAAGGTCGCTTTGTTCATGGAGAACTATATGGGGCCCGGCAAACCGCCGATGCAGGTGACGATTGATATTGTCGCCAAAGGTGAATCGATGGGCTGGTCCGCAGTCGTGGATCCGTTCGTTTATACTCTGAGCGCCCGCTGCCTTGAGGACACCAAGCTGATCGCTTTTGATTCCCTGAAGCTGCGTGAAATGATGGATAACGACTGTCCGTTGGGCTACAGAGTCATGCAGGCCGTTGCCAAGGTGATTTCTCTGCGCCTGACGCACACCCGGATCATTCTGGTAGGTGAGCGCGGTCTTGCGACGCTGACCGAATATTAAATCATCGCGTGAGGTTTTGCACATGAAAAAAGAAGATTTTGACGCCGTTATTGAAAAAGCTATTGCCAATGAAGAAGAGGCCAATCGCTTTTATACAAAGCTTGCCGAATCCGTGGCGGACAAGGCAGCCAGGGAAACATTGCTTTATCTGGCGAAAGAAGAACTGGGCCATAAAAATTATTTAATGCGCTACCGGCAGGAAAGCTTCATCACCAATGCGACAAGGATTGATGAGGTCCCCGACTGTAAAGTGACCGAGTTCATCGGATCGCCGGGCATCAAGTATGACATGGAAAGTAAGGACGCTTTTTTGCTGGCATCCGCGCGGGAGTTAAATTCCTACAATCTTTATGTAGGCATGGCCTCCATCCACCCGGAAGGCGAAATTCGAAATATGCTTCTGAAGATGGCCAATGAGGAGCTCAAGCACAAAGAGAAGGTGGAATATTTATACTCCAATACGGCTTTTACCCAAACCGACGGAGGATAGCGGTCCATCAGGCTTTGAAATTCGCCTGAACAGGCAAGAAGGAGTCGAGCATGCACGAATTTGTTCCTAAGAAAATTTTTTTCACAAAAGGCGTGGGTACGCACAAGGATGAGTTGCATTCCTTTGAGCGTGCGCTGCGCAATGCCGGCATCGAAAAGTGCAATCTGGTTCAGGTCTCCAGTATCTTTCCCCCGGGATGCAAAATGATTCCCAAATTGCAGGGGCTGAAACATCTGGTCCCCGGCGCCATCACCTACTGCGTGATGAGCCGCTGTTGCTCGAACGAGCCCAAGAGGCTTCTCGCTGCGTCGGTGGGTTGCGCCATTCCTGCCGAGCGGTCATCTTATGGCTATATCAGCGAGCATCACGCCTTCGGGATGACCGAAAAGCAGACTGGCGATCATGCGGAAGATCTGGCCGCCGCCATGCTGGCCTCCACGCTGGGTATTGATTTCAATGTGGACGAAAGCTGGGATGATAAAAAAGAAATTTTTAAGATCAGCGGCAAGATTGTCCGGACGCTCAACGTGACCCAATCCAAAATCTGTGTGGATAATAATTTCACGACGGTTGTGGCCGCCGCCGTATTTGTTTTCTAAAAAGACAGCGGCCGGCTATCCGGCGACGGGACCATTGTGTTGGTGGCCGTAAACGTAAAAGAACCTTTACGCAGGGGAGGTAAGGATGGCAGAGCAGACAAAGATCATCGATCAGGCGGTTCAGGCGATGGCGAATAAGGAAGGCAAGTATCTGACCTTCAGCCTTGCAGGAGAGGAATACGGCATCGGCATTCTGAAAGTGAAGGAAATTATCGGGATTATGCCGATCACTGTTGTGCCCCAGACGCCCTCGTATATCAAGGGCGTGATCAATCTGCGGGGTAAGGTGATACCCGTCATTGATTTACGTCTGAAGTTTTCGATGGCCTCGGCGGAATTTACGGAAAGAACCTGCATCATTGTGGTCGAGATTATGACGACCGGTCGGACCATCTTAATGGGCATTGTCGTGGATTCCGTCTCCGAAGTGCTGAATATCAAGGCTGCGGATATTGAAGCGACGCCTTCGTTCGGCACCAAACTCGACACGGAATACATTCTGGGGATGGCCAAGGCGGGTGGATCGATCAAGATACTGCTGGATATTGATAAAATTCTGTCTGCAACCGAGCTGCAAGCCGCAGACGGCATAGGCTCCTAATCAAGGCGAACCGATCGCGAATCAATTGTTTACTGATGAAAATGCAAATTCCTGACTTATTACACCAGAACGTGGGCGGCGCAGAGTTGCCCTATCTTTATTATCCGGGCGGCGAAAAGAGAATGCTTTTCGCGCATGCCACAGGTTTTCTGCCCTGGCTGTGGCATCCGATTATTGAAGGCTTTGCGCCTGAACATTCGGTCTGGGCGCCTTATATCTGCAACTATCGTTCATGCAATCCGCATGAGGGGGGCTTAAGCTGGGATATCATTGCCCAGGATCTTGCCGCCTTCTGCCGTGCACAGAAAATTAAAAGACCTCTTCTGGTTGGTCATTCCATGGGCGCCACCGTCCTGACCATTGCCGTTGCTGCGTATGGTATTGAGCCGTGCGGCATGGTGCTGGTCGAGCCCATCTTCCTGCCGGATCAGTTTTATCAGATGGAGCTCAGCCTGAAAGACCACCCGCTGGCCTCTAAATCGATTAAAAGGGTGAACCACTGGCAGAGTGAGGACGAGGCGACGTCTTATTTGAAATCACGATCATTGTTTTCGGACTGGGACGCAGAAATGCTGCGCCTTTATCAGCAATTCGGCATGGAGAAGATGACAGCAGGAGATATGCGGCTGACCTGTTCGCCGGAGAGCGAAGCCGCCATGTTCATGGGTGGATGGAGCCGTGATCCCTGGCCGCTTCTGGAAAAGATTCCCTGTCCAGCGCTGGTCATTGAAGGAGAGAAAAGCCCCAACATCGGCCTGGTGGATATCCAACGCGCCGTCTCCCTTTTGCCGCAAGGACTTTACGGATCGGTCGCCGATGGCGGACATTTGATTCCCATGGAAAAACCAGCCGCTATTGCCGCGATCATCAAGGATTTTGCCGCCAGGCTGGATGCTTAGCGAAGTGTCGTTTGGCGCGTAAGACGAACAGAACAAGGGGGCTTGCCACCCTTCAGGGTGGTTGCAACCCCTTGGTTCAGGTAATGCAGAGGAGATTTTAACATGCCTACCCCCGACATCATCGCTTTTTGCAATCAAAAAGGAGGGGTCGGCAAGACGACCTGCGCCCTCAACGTTGCCGTCGGGCTGACGCAATTGGGAAAAAAAGTATTGGTGATTGATTTTGATCCCCAGGCGCATCTGACCTATTCGCTGGGCCTCGACGCGCATGATTTAAAAAGCACGATTTATCCCGTCATGAAAGGCGATGCGCCTTTATCGTATGCGATCATAGACGTAAAAGACATGAAGGTGCTGCCTGCCAATCTGGAGTTATCGCTTTTGGAGGCCGAAATGGCGTCGTTGCCCAAAAAAGAGATGCTTCTGAAAAAACGGCTGTCTTTGGTAGATGACGTTCATTACGTGATCATCGATTGCCCGCCGTCTGCGGGACTGCTCACCATCAATGCGTTGGTCGCCTGCCGGGAAGTTTTTATTCCGTTGCAGATGGAGTTTCTGGCGCTCAAGGGCATGAGCAGGCTTTTAGCGCTCATCGAGGAAGTTAAAAAGAAATTCAATAAAGACGCGCCGACGTATCAGGTGATCGCCACGCGCTTTGACGGACGCAAAAGGCTCAATAACGCCATCATGGACAAAGTTCGCGAACGGTTCGGCGCGCGCGTTTTCAAAACGGTCATCCGCGAAAACATTGCTGTTGCCGAAGCCCCCAGTTTCGGTCAGTCCATCTTTGAATACGCCCCCAAAAGCCACGGAGCGGAAGACTATCTGGCACTCTGTAAGGAAATTATAAAGCGACGCCAGATCGGTTAAGTTTAAGCATAAAGAAAAGGAGCCGGATATGAAAAAGACGTTGATCATGGTTGTTGTTCTTTTGTCCGTCTTGTGGGCGGCGGGCGCTTGGGCGCAGCTCAAGGACGGTTTGTGGGAAATCACCACACAGGTGGAAATGAAAGGCATGCCGCAAAAGATGCCGCCTACGACGTTCCGTCAATGTATTACGCAAAGCGATCCGGTTCCGAAGAATCAGGATAAAAGCTACGAATGTAAAACAACCGGACAGAAAATCAGTGGAAATATGGTCGATTATTCCGTAGAGTGCAAAGGCAAGGAAGGCGTGATGCAGACGGCCGGAAAAACCACCTATACGGGAAGCTCGATGGACGGATCGGCCACAACCCGTTTTAAAATGAAAGGCCATCCGGAAATGCAGATGAATAGCAAAATGAAAGGGACGTATATAGGGACATGCCCTAAATAATAATTAGAAGGAGTTAAAAAATGAGATTGAAAGACAAAGTAGCAATTATTACCGGATCGGGACGCGGCATCGGCGAAGGCATTGTTTTACGCTTTGCGGAAGAAGGGGCGAAAATCATCGTCAACGATGTGAATGAAGCGGATGCTAAAAATGTCGTGGATCAGGTGAAAGCCAAAGGCGGCCAGGCGATAGCCGTCATGGGCTCCGTGTCCGATCGCGCAACGGTGCAGAAGATGGTAGATACGGCGGTCAAGGAATTCGGCGCGCTGGACATCATTATCAACAACGCGGGGATTACCCGTGACAGCATTCTGCACAAAATGACCGATGATCAGTGGGATGCCGTTATCGACGTTAATCTGACGGGCGTGTTTTATGGCATTCAGTGCGCGGCGCGTGTCATGCGCGAAAAGGGGTATGGAAAAATCATCAATGTTTCTTCGACCAGCGCACTGGGCAATGCCGGACAACTCAATTACTCCGCCTCCAAGGCCGGTGTGATCGGCATGACCAAAACCGCAGCCAAAGAACTGGGCGCGAAAGGCATCAACGTCAACGCCATCGCTCCGGGCATGATCTGGACGGATATGATGAAGAACATGCCGCCGGAGACTATCAAACAGATGGACGCCATGCTGCCCTTTGTGGTGCCGATGAATCGCAAGGGTTCACCGCTGGACATCGCCAATCTGGCGTTGTTTCTTGCCTCTGATGAGAGCTCGTTTATTACGGGACAGATAATCTTCTGCGACGGCGGGATGAAGATGTAGAAGAAAAGAAGGCTAAGGCTGTAGGCTACAGGTTTTGATGTGCGGCGCTTCCGGCCGTCATTTCCGCGCAGGCGGGAATTCAGGAATAAACAAATACCAGGGAACGGTCTGGTGACCTTGAGGTCATTCAAACCGTTCCCTGTTTTTATTTCATAGACACGTTTCTTCCGAAAGCTGCAATGCCTTATCCACCGAGTTGTTGATTGTGCAGGACCGGGTCAGGATAAAAAACTTTCCAGAAGGAAAAATTTGGCATTGTTACACAGGCACCTGTTTCGTGGCACATGTCTATTGGTCTTGAACCTTACGGAATGGTTTTTGCCTTGACATATCAAACGATAATCTTTAAAGTTTCCAACATCTATCCCCCAAAGGAGTTCATCATGAAAAACAAACTCATTGCAGTGATTGAAACGGATAAAGGCACGATCCGTTTGAAATTATTTGCCGATCAAACGCCGGTTACCGTGGGCAATTTTGTCAATCTGGCGCGGCGCGGCTATTATAACGGTTTGAAATTCCACCGGGTCATTCCCGATTTTATGATTCAGGGCGGCTGCCCCGCAGGCGATGGCCGCGGCGGACCCGGCTACAAATTCCAGGACGAATTTGTGAAGGAATTGCGACACGACAAACCGGGGATCTTCTCCATGGCCAATGCCGGTCCGCAGACCAATGGCAGCCAGTTTTTTATCACGCATGTTCCCACACCCTGGCTCGACGGCAAGCACACGGTTTTCGGCGAGGTGATCAGCGATATCGATCAGGGAATCGTCAATTCCATTGCTCAGGGCGATAAAATCCGTTCGGTCGCCATTGAGGGCGATATTTCGGAACTGATGGAAAGCGTCAAGGCGCAGATTGACAAGTGGAACGCCACGCTCGACGCCACTTTCCCGAAGCTGCCCAAGGTGGCGGGCTAGAAAAATTCAAGTCGTCCGGATACCGGAGAAAACGCTTTTGAGAAACGTACAACTGACCCCCGCACGGATGGTGGAGGAAAACCGGTCGATTCATGTCGGTACGTATCGCACGCCTTTCCGAAATGCCAATATACTAGACGCGCCGCTGTATTCTTGTCCGGTACCCGGGTTTTGGAAGAATTTTCGCCTTAAGGAATGGCAGCACTATGGCATCATCACGCCGTCGTATTATTTCGGCGTGGTGATCTTTGACGCCAAGTTCACCGGCGTCTCTTTTTTTTACGCCTACGACCGGCAAAGCAACATCCGGTTTGAGCATACGCGGCAGGGAGGCGGGAAAAATCTGCATGTCGCAGCGCAGGTCTACGACGACGCCTGCCGGTTTGACGCGCCGGGATACCATATCCGAATTGAGAATAAACTGGATGCGGGATACCATCGGATTCTCATTGATATCGAAGGCGACAAGAAGCGTCCCGCGGTCATGGGGGATGTGACCGTTTACGAAGATTTAAACGTTGTCGAACCGCTGGTTCAGGTTTCTCCTATTACCCCCTTGCGGTCTTTATACACGCACAAGGCCGCCGTGCCCGCATCGGGCAGCCTCCGCCTGGGGTCGCAGGAAATCATTCTGGAGCGAAGCAGCTGCATTGCGCTTCTCGATGAGCAAAAGACGTATTATCCTTATTTCAGCTTCTGGAAGTGGGCGACCGCCGCAGGCTTTACGGCTGAGGGCAAGATCATGGCGTTCAACGTGTGTCAAAACATGATTGCCGACGATGAGGATTACAATGAAAACTGTTTCTGGATCGACGGGAAAATCCATTGCCTGAAAGCTGCGCGCTTTGAGTTTGGCGACGTCATGAAACCCTGGAAGATTAAAACGACGGACAGTGCGCTCCGTTTAGCATTTACGCCGCAAGGCGAGCGCGCGAAAAGGCTGAACCAGGCGTTTGGCCTCATCTTGTCGGACTTCCATCAACCCTTCGGCCTGTATAGCGGCAGCTTTACCGATGCCAGGGGCGCCAAACATCCCGTCTGCGATTTCTTCGGCCTGGCCGAGCATCATGTGACGAGGTATTAGGCTGACCCTCCCCGACAGGGCTATCCCTTCCTGATCAGGCGGTACAGAATCAAAACAATCACCGCGCCGGCGAATGACAGCAGAAAACTACCGATATTGAATCCCGTAATGGTGCCGATCCCTGCCGCATGTCCGATAAATCCACCGACCAGCGCACCCACGATGCCCAGTATAATCGTCGAGATAATTCCGCCGGGGCCGGTTCCCGGTATAAAGACTTTTACCAATACACCAATAATGAGTCCCATGACGATCCAGGATATAATACCCATTTGCAGCCTCCTCGTATTAGGTTATCTTGAGCGGAAAACTTCATCGGCAATCTTATTTTTTAATTCGTTTCAGCCTCTGTCCATCTGGATGTCCTGATAAATCCTGTCTGCTCTTTTCGTCAAAATGAAAGTAAACAAGTTCTTGCTTATTTACTTGATTTTCGAACTTTCAACAATAGAAGAAATGAGATTATTTCCATTATCAAAAAATACGTTTGCGTAAAATTCCGGTGAAAGGTTGTAGGCAAGCAGCGTTTCAATTTCGGATTCGCGGGGCAGGATCAAATTGGGAAAATCCGATCCGTATAAAATCCGGTCTTTATGATCTTCCAGCGGCTGATGGCCAAGGTTGAAGCCGCCTTTGTCCTGCATGTCTTTAAAAAATGCATACGACGTATCCAGATAAAGACGGGGATAGTCGTCCAACAGATCCATAAAGCCCTGATACTCGCATGCGCCCATATGTGCGACATTGACCGGCAGCTCGGGGTATTGCAAGAGGAGCTTTTTGAAATGTTCAAGCCCTACGTATTCATTGCCTACGGGGCCGGTGCCTACGTGGAAGAGGAGGCGCTTCCCACGATCTGCAACCATCTCATACAACGGAAAAAGGCGCTCGTCGTGCGGATAAAAACACTGCACCAGGAAATGCAATTTGATGCCGAGCACTTGCGGATGATTCAATACTTTTTCGGCGTAGGCAAGCGCGTTGGCATCGCCCGGGTGATAAGCCGCAAAACAGTAGAGCTCAGGATTTTCGTCAAGCACCTGAAGATTCCAGTCATTGAGTCCTTCGGCAATGCCCTCGCGATGGGCATAATTGGAAAAGACAATTTTATGCACGCCGCGCACCCGCAGGTGCTCGATGCATTGTCGGTGATAGAGCTTGTGGATGACGTCCCAGCCGTATCCTTTGGAGAAAAAACCCCAGATGGCGTCGAACATTCGGTCCGGGAAAAGATGGGTATGAAAATCAATGATGCGGTCGGGTAATTTTTGCATAGAGGGTGATTTCCGTTTCCGTCAAAATGAAGTCGTTATCTGCTTATACTATCTGTGTGCTTTTTTCCGTCAAAATTCGACGGAATGGTTGCTGTTTCTTTCCGAGAGCAGGGGGATCGGCGGTGTGAATCTTAGGCGTCTGCATCCGATCCGGCCCGGGTTTTCCTGCGGTACAAAATCAGTCCGATCAAGGTGATGGAAGTAAAGGCTGCACCGGTCATAAACGTCGCCTGCGCGCCTGCGGCACTCCAAAGCACGCCCGCCAGGGCACTTGCCATTAACAGGGATCCGCCTGTGACCAGGTTAAAGATACCAAAAGCTGTTCCGCGCAATTTGACGGGAGCGTTGTCGGCCACAAGTTTTGCAAACAGTCCCTGCGTCAGCCCCATGTGCAGACCCCAGAGCGCCGCGCCGATGAACGCCGGCAAAGGCGTTACGGCCATGGCCAACACAATATCGGCCGCAACCAATACGGCAAGTCCCATGGCCAGTAATGTCCGGGGATTCATCCTGTCGGTCAGAACCCCTGCCGGGTAGGCGGTCACCGCGTAAACAACATTCATAACGATCATGATTGCCGGTACGAATCCGATGGCCAGCCCGACAGATTGAGCGCGTAGAATTAAAAACGCTTCGCTGAAACGGGCCAGCGTGAAAACCGCATTGAGCAGCACGATAAGCCAGTAGCGGCGCGGAAGACGCCGGGCGCCGCGGAACGTGAGGAGACTTTTCGCACCGGGCTTGGCGGGCCCCGGCCTTAGGGGTTCATGAACGCCGAAAACCAGCACACCCAGAGCGATAAAAGCGGGGATAACCGCAATCCACAGGACCGTTCGGATGTCGTTTGCAAACCAGATCATGAACGTCACGGCAAGCAGCGGACCGACGAATGCACCAACGGAATCGAGCGTTTGGCGAAGCCCGTACGCCGCCCCGCGCTGCCGGGGAGGAGTTATGTCTGCCACCAGGGCGTCTCGCGGCGCGACGCGAATGCCTTTGCCGATCCGGTCAATAAACCTTGCGCTAAAGACCCAGCCGATGGTTGTTGCCAGGGGGAAGATAGGCTTTGTGATGGCTGCAAGTCCATAGCCCAGCACGGCGAGGATCTTCCGCTTTTTGATATAGTCGCTGATTGTTCCCGAAAAAACCTTTGTGACTGCGGCGGCGGCTTCGGCGATCCCCTCGATAAATCCGATGGCAATCATGGATGCCCCGAGGGTCGTAACCATAAAAATCGGAAGCAGGCTGTGAATAAGTTCCGATGATATATCCATGAACAAAGAGACAAAGCCCAGCGCCCAGATGCCTGCCGGCAGGGCCTGTCGGTGGCCTTTTGCATCCGGCGCAGACTGTCGGTGATCTCTGGCTCGACTTTTCATGTCGCGTTTTGTCCCCTGGATTTCCTGCCGTCAATCTGTCAGCAGTTCCGGTTATGGACCGTAAATGGCCTATATGCCTGATCGTTGTTTCGATCCGCTGGTGCAGAAGCCCCTCATTTTGGCGCTCTTTTTTTACGTCTTTTGGGTTTGGGCAGAGGAAGCTGCTTTGCCGTAATCGTGATTAAACCGCTGATCCATTCCGGATCTTCATAGGCATCTTCGATCAGAAAATGCATCTTGGCGCCGGGATACGGCGGCGCTTCACAGACGTTGCCGATGTAGGCTCTGCCTTCGACCGTCGGTTTTACAAAAAGCTGATTGTCGCAAATCAGCGCAACGACTTTACCGCCGCAATAAACGGCATATTCGCCAAACATTTTCCGGTAGGAAATGTTGCCGGCCGCCGCCATCTGATCCGCGACAAATTCAACGAAACTCTGATCAGACGCCATATTTCTCCCCGTGTCTCAAATTTTAAATATACCCCGGTCGTAGACGAGCATCTTCTTGCCGTTCGTCAGATGCGCCGTCACTGTTTTGGGTTCCGTGTTGACAAGGTCCCAGTGGAGCGCGGAATCATTGAAGCCCAGTTTTTTCTTGAGCGCCGGGGTGAGTTTTGCCGGATCGCCGCTGTAGGTGTCGCTGTAGGATGATCCTACCGCCAGATGAGAGTTGCCTTCTTTTCCGCCGAAATTTTCATCAAAGAGCGTTTCCGCCATGAATTTGTCGATCCGGGAAAAGCGTTTGTCGGTGAGCGAGTATTCTCCTACCCGGCAGGCGCCGGGATCCATGGCGAGCTGTTTTTTTACAAACGCTTCACCCTGCTTGGCCTGGATCTTCACGGCTTTGCCTTTGACAAAAGTCAGGCGGACGTCTTCGATATAGTTCCCGCTGCGGAAGGAGGGGAGGTTGGCAAAATAAACACCCTCCGTCCCGCGCCAGTCCGGAGAGACAAAGATCTCGAAGCTGGGCACGTTGTGGCCGGAAACGCCCGCCCATTTGCGCTGATCTCCCGGCGTGATCCGCAAATCCATGCTGGCTGATTCCATTTGGAAGGACTTGACCGGAAGGGAGCTTAGCCTTTTTTTGATGAGGGTGACCTCCCTGTGAATTGCCTTCCATTCGGCAACGGGATTGTCCCGATCGAGATAGCAGCCTTTGATGATCTGCGCCGAATATTGTTTCAGCGACATCTTGGCCTGACGGGCCAGTTCCTCGGTGGGGAGCAGGCACAGCGTCCAGCTGTATTGGCGCCGTTCTTCGCGGCGGTCAAGAATGTCCTTGAGGGATTTGCGGGCGACCATGGCCCTGCCGATTTTGCCCGGATCGATATCTTTGAGGTGGGTGAGCGACTGAGGGGCATGCAGATAGATCCTGCCGGAAATGTTTTTGTAGAGCTCTTCATCGCCGGGGGCGATAAAAGTCAGTTGCTTCGGGTTGGCCTTCTGATAAAAGCTTTGCTCTATGCGATGGGTGGCAGCCATGCGCTGCACCGGCCGTATGCCAAGATCAAGGAGCCGCCCGTAGAGGATTTCGGCAAGCCTCAAGGCAGGCAGGTCATATTGAAGAAGCACGATCTCGTTTTTCTTCAGAGATTTTTTCTTCGCCGTATTCAGCGCCCAGAGGAGCACATCGGCATATCTTTCAAGATTATTTTCGGTCAGCATGTTTTTTGTTTCCCTTCGATGGTTATTAAAGACGCCGACCATCTTTCTACTAAGAAATTTCCCGGCTGGCAAGTATTTCCAGCAATAGTATGACCCGGCAAAGTTTTTCAAAAAATAGACGGAAGTTCTTAAAAAAATAAAAAAAGCCGTATCGGAACGGTTCAGTTATCAGCGAATTCGTCCGATATAACATAAACGGTGCAATATTCGGTGCTTACTTAATTATTTCAGGCAATTATAAATAAAGGAGCAGAAACCGTAATGCCCAGTAAAAAACATCCTCCCCTTCGCCATGATTTATCAAAGCCCGTAAATGATATCCTGCCCCCTGTTAAAAATGAGTCTGTGCCTTTAAAGGTATTGATCATTGAGGATTCTGAAGCGGATGTCCTCCCGATCATCCATGAGTTGAAAAAAGGCGATTATCATCCGGTTTACGAGCGGGTGGAAACCTCCGCGTCTGTGCAAAAAGCCCTTCGAGAGAAGTCTTGGGATGTCATCCTTTGCGGGTATGACCTGCCCCAATTCAATGCCTCTACCGCCATTGCTCTGTTGAAAGAGACAAAGATCGATATTCCCATTATTGTTGTATCCGGCGCCGTCGGCGAAGAAAATGCTGTGGATTGCCTGCTTGCGGGCGCGAGTGACTTTGTCTTGAAAGGCAACCTGTCGCGGCTGTGTCCCGCTGTGAAAAGGCAAAAAGAAGATGCCTGTTTGGGCAACAGACACAAGCAGGCGGGGCAATCCGTTCAGGGAAGCGAGGTGCGCTATCGAAATACCGTGGACAATATTCAAGACGGTTATTATGAAGTGGATCTGGCCGGTAATTATACTATAATAAACGATGCCTTATGCAATATCCTTGGATATACCAAAGAAGAATTGACGGGCATGAATAACCGGCAGTACACAGATGAAGAGAATGCTAAGATCGCGCGTACCGCCTATGCTGAAATCTATAAAACCGGAAAACCCGGTTCACTCATCGGTTACGAAATTATTCGAAAAGATAAAACGAAAAGACAACTTGAAGTAACCGCATCGTTAATCATCGACCCGTCGGGCAAACCGATAGGATTTCGGGGTGTATCCCGGGATGTAACCGAACGCAAGCAAATGGAAGAAAAGATAAGGCTCTCGGAGCAGAGATATCGAAACATTCTGGAGACGATTCAGGAGGCCTATTATGAGGTTGATCTGGCCGGAACGGTTACTTTCTTGAATAGTGCTTTTGCTGAACATCTCGGATACAGCAAAGAAGAATTGCTGGGGATGAAGAATTCTCAATATACGCATCCGGATTCCTATACGAAAGTGTATGAAGCCTTTAATCAACTTTACCGGACCGGGGTGCCGATCAAGTCTGTAGAAGATAAAATTATTCGGAAAGACGGTTCGATCGGGGTATCCGAACTTTCGGCGACCCTGATGCGTGACTTGGCAGGCAAGCCTGTTGGGTTTGCCGGTCTGTCGCGTGATGTTTCCGAGCGCAAGAAAATGGAAGAGAAGTTACGGCAGTCGGAGGAGAGATATCGCAGCATTCTTGAGAATATGCAGGAAGCCTATTTTGAGAATGACCTGGAAGGTCGGATGACCTTCGTTAATGATGCGGCCTGCAAACATCTCGGTTACACCAAAGAGGAACTGATAGGGACGAAAAGCAGTTCATTTCAAGATGAAGCAGGCGGCAAAAAAACGCATCAGGCATACAACCAGCTTTACAAAACAGGCCAGCCCGTTAAGCGGCTGGAGTCGGAATTTGTCAGAAAAGATGGATCGAGAGGTGTATACGAACTTTCAGTGGATCTGAACAGGGATTCCCAGGGAACACCGACCGGCTTTCGGGGGGTTTCACGCGACATCACCGGACGCATCCAGGCCGAGCAGGAAATGAAAAAAGCCAAGGAAGCCGCCGAGGCGGCCAGCGCAGCCAAGAGCGAGTTTTTGGCCAACATGAGCCACGAAATCCGCACGCCCATGAACGGGGTTATCGGTATGATCGGACTGCTGCTGGATACCAACCTTGATGATGAGCAGCGGCGTTACGCCCAAATCGTGCACTCAAGCGGTGAACTGCTGCTCGGTCTGATCAATAACATCCTCGATTTCTCGAAAATGGAGGCGATGAAACTGGATCTGGAGACGCTGGACTTTGATCTGTCGATTCTGCTGGAAGACTTCGCGGCTACGCTGGCCTTGCAGGCTTACGAGAAGGGGTTGGAGCTGTTGTGTGCTGCCGATTTGGATGTGCCCACACAACTGCGGGGTGATCCGGGCCGCCTGCGCCAGATTCTCGCCAACCTGACGGGCAACGCCGTCAAGTTCACCCAAACGGGCGAGGTGGCCGTCCGTGTGTCACTAATGGAAACGACTGAGAACGATGTTCTGCTGCGCTTCTCGGTGCGCGACACGGGCATCGGCATTCCCAAAGACAAGCTTGCCTTGCTTTTCAATAAGTTCAGCCAGGTGGACGCCTCGACCACACGGCGATACGGCGGCACCGGCCTGGGCCTGGTCATCTCCAAACAACTGGCCGAACTACTGGGAGGTAAGGCCGGTGTGATAAGCGAAGCAGGCAAAGGTTCGGAGTTCTGGTTTACCGCGCGCCTCGGTAAACAGGCGGGGGAGGGCATGGTGGAAAGTGTACCGCCCGCTGATCTGCGCAACGTGCGCGTTCTGATTGTGGATGATAACGCCACCAACCGCGAAATCCTGACCATCCGCCTGGCCTCGTGGGGCATGCAACCGTCGGAGGCGCAGGACGGTCCCCGGGCGCTCCAGGCCTTCTACCGGGCGCGAGATGAGAACAATCCCTTCCGGATTGCCGTGATCGATATGCAGATGCCGGGCATGGACGGCGAGACGCTGGGACGGATTATCAAGGCGGATAAACGCCTGGCCGATACCAGGATGGTGATGCTGACATCCCTGGGGATGCGGGGCGACGCTAAGCGATTCCAGGAGATCGGTTTTGAGGCGTATGTGACCAAGCCGTTGCGGCACCAGGAACTCAAGACCATTTTGTCGATGGCTCTGACGGAGCGGGACGGGGCGCAGCCTGCGCATTGGTCCATCGTTACGCGCCACACGGCCCTCGAGACGCAAAACATGTTTGCCGGCCGTAAGGTGCGCATCCTGCTGGCCGAAGACAATATTACCAATCAGCAGGTGGCTTTGGGTATCCTTAAAAAACTGGGACTGCATGCCGACGCCGTGGCCAATGGCGCGGAAGCGGTTAATGCCCTTGAAACTATTCCCTACGACCTGGTGCTGATGGACGTGCAGATGCCCGTGATGGACGGGATTACGGCTACGGGGAAAATTCGCAACTGGAAAATGGAAATCGGGGAAGAGGGTGCGAATCCAGCATCAAGTATCAAGGGCCGAGCCTCGTGCGTTCCCATCATCGCCATGACCGCCCACGCCATGCAGGGCGACCGGGAGCGCTGCCTCACGGCGGGCATGAATGATTACGTCAGCAAGCCGGTGTCACCCCAGGCCTTGGTAGACGCACTGGGGAAGTGGCTGCCCGCCTTAGGTCGTGTGGCCTCCGACGGCGAAGGTTTCCCCCCGCAAGACCCATTGACGCCGGTCTTCGACAAAGCAGGCATGTTGGCCCGATTGATGGATGATGAGGATCTGGTCCGGGTGGTGGCAGAAGGTTTTCTGGAAGACATCCCGCAGCAGGTCGCCGTCCTTGCGGGTTATCTGAAAACCAAAGACGCGCAAGGCGTCGAGCGACAGGCCCACAGCATCAAGGGCGCATCGGCAAATGTCAGTGGCGAGGCCCTGAGCAAGGTGGCTTTTGCGATCGAAAAGGCGGGAAAGCAAGGCGATCTGGACGCTGCCGATACCCTCCTGGCCCCGCTGGTAGAGCAATTCGATCGATTGAAGCAAGCGATGATCAAAGAAATGAAATTAACCCTCAAAGGAGAACAGCGCAAAGACGCTTCGTGATGAAAGCGATTTCATCTTTCGTCTCGCGGTTTTCTCCTGTCTTTGTTAGGAAAAAAGGATCGGAGCGGATATGGCTGATGTCGATATGAACCGGATAAGGCAGGTGCTTTACGTTGAAGACAGTTCAACCTCCCAGTTGATTATGCGCAAATACATCGAAACGATGGGCCTGGGCGAGCTGACCATTGCCCCAACGCCGGGCGCTGCGATCCATCTGTTAAATGACAGAAGCTTTGACCTGATCATCACGGATTTCCTGTTTCCGGCAGGCGATGCGATGGAGCTTATCCGGCATATCCGGCGCGCTCCTGGTCATAAGCTTGTGCCGATCATTGTGATCAGCGGATCGATGGACGAGGCGTTGCTCAGTCGTGTGGTGAAAGCCGGGGCCAATGACGGACTTGCGAAGCCTCTCCATGCATCGGTCGTTTGCGACATGGTTCGGCGCATGCTTCAAGACCCCTATGTTTGCAAGCTTGAGCGACCGATCAGCACTGTGAATTGTTTCCAGTGGTTTGACGGACAAATGTATCATGAATTCTGTCCGGAGTTGAACCTGACCCTTTCCGATGCCGATATCGATCACTTGACGAATCGCATGATGAAGGCTTTGCAGGAAAAGTCGGCACAGGGCCATCTGCTGGGTTACACGAATGAGGAACGGATGGTTTCACATCTCATCCGGGATTGAACATGACCTGCAAATCATTGGGAACGTCCATGACGTAAAATAGCATGTGGATCTCGTGTGGCCCCTTATCTTGGCGCCGCCGGACGAACGTGGCGGAAACAGCCTTCCCCGATTTTATTTAATGTAGGAACAGCAATAGTCTGTGAGGCTCTTCACCTTTAAGCTGAATTTGGATTGGGCAGGCACTTCAAAGACGTCTCCTTCTTTAACGGTCAACCATCCGGCGGCGCCGGGTAACAGAACATCGAGATGACCGGCAAGAATTTCCATAATCTCCCGCTCCGCCGTGCCAAATTCATAATCTCCGGGAAACATGATGCCCAGTGTTTTTTTTGAACCATCCGAAAATATGACCGTTCGGCTGGTCACTTTGCCGTCAAAGTATATATTTGCTTTTTTGACAACTGTTACATTTTTAAATTCCATGATCGTTTCCTTCCCTGACGTTATCGTTGTTGTATGATGTGCCTGTTTCCGGCTCCCGTCCTTTCCGGCAGTCGCTGCCCCGAATGGTTTCACCTCTATCGGGATATGTGTGTCCATTATTTTACATTCTTTTTTCTGTCAATTGATTTGGACAAAACGAAGGGCTCTGTCTGGGCAATACGCCTGCTTGAATTTTGACCCTCTTCATGATAACTTTCCCGGTAAGTTATTGAAATTGTGCGAGTCAGCAGTCGGAAATAGATGGTTTCCTATACTCTCCCTCACAAGCCTAACGAGGATGACATGCAGATCTATTTTGCCGGATCGATCCGGGCAGGACGCAGCGACGCTGCGATTTATGAAACCATGATCGCGTGGTTACGATCTTTCGGGGAGGTGTTGACCGAGCATGTGGGTGACCTCGCTCTCTCGGAGGCAGGCGACGACGGACCGAACGACCGCTATATTCACGACCGGGATATGGTCTGGCTTTCATCTTGCGATCTCGTGGTGGCCGAAGTCACCGTAGCCTCCCTGGGAGTGGGATATGAATTGGGATGGGCCACAGCCTTCAAGAAGCCTGTCTTATGCCTCTATCGGACCGGATCCGGCCGCCCCTTATCCGCCATGATCGCAGGCAGCCCAGGAATACAAACCGTCGCGTATTCCTCTTTGGATGAAGCCAAAAATATCATTGGGGAATTCATCAGAAAGACCGCCGAAGGCATTCCCGGTTCTTTCAGGAGTAAGTAGATGGTCACATCACTGGAATTGCTGGCGCCGGCGGGCGACGCTGATATCGGCATTGCCGCAATCGACCATGGCGCAGATGCCGTGTATATCGGCGCTCCGAAATTCAGCGCCAGGGCCGCAGCGGGCGTGAGCGTCGCCGATATTGCCCGCTTGATCCGGCATGCGCATCTCTATTGGGCCAAGGTCTATGTGGCGCTCAATACCATCCTGACGGATCAGGAACTTGCCGAGTCTCTCGATATCATCCGGGAGGTCTATCAACTGGGCGCGGATGGCCTGATTATTCAGGACGTGGGTTTGCTTGAACTTGATCTCCCCCCGATTCCCCTGATTGCCAGCACCCAGATGCACAACAACACCGCCGAGAAGGTCCGGTTCCTTGAGGCCGTAGGCTTCAAGCGGGTGATCCTGGCCAGAGAGCTTTCACTTCATGAGATTGCCGATATTCGCAAGAATTCTAAAATAGAGCTGGAAGCTTTTGTGCATGGGGCCTTATGCGTTTCCTACAGCGGGCAATGTTATATGAGTCAGGCCGTGGCGGGCCGCAGCGGCAATCGCGGCGTTTGCGCACAACCCTGCCGATCTCACTACACGTTGACGGATGGAGACGGGAACGTCATCGCGCAAAACAAATATCTCCTCTCGCTCAAAGATCTGAATCTGATCAACGCCATACCGGATCTGGTTTACGCCGGGGTGACCTCCTTTAAAATCGAAGGAAGGTACAAGGGGATTGAGTATGTAAAGAATGTTACTGCCGCCTTCCGGCAAGCCATCGACCGTTTTATCAGCGGGCATTCCGATTACCAAAAGAGCAGTTCCGGTGTCTGCGAATTTACCTTTTCGCCTGCCCCGGAAAAAACCTTCAATCGCGGCTATACCCGATACTTCACCGCAGGCGGGCAGGAAAAGGTTGCCTCCATTGACACGCAGAAAGCCATCGGACAGCCGGTGGGTGAAATCACCGGCATGGGGAAGGATTTTTTTCAACTGACCCGCCATGATCTTCAAAACGGCGACGGGCTTTGCTTTTTCACGAAGAAAAACGATCTTGCCGGATTTCGAGTGGACAAGGTGGATAAAGATAAAATCTATCCCAATAATCTGAAGGGCCTGGAGATCGGCACTCCCCTCTATCGCAACTACGATACGGCCCTTACTCGAATCCTGAAGAAAGCATCGGCCAACCGTCGCATCGCCGTAGAAATGAATTTCATACAAACCGATACGTTCATCCGCCTTGCGGCAAGGGATGAAGACGGCAATGAGGCCGAGACGGTAACGGAGGTTTTACTTGAGCCTGCCCGCGATCCGATTCGAGCAGGATCGCAGATTGAGGAACACCTGACCCGCACCGGCAATACGCCCTACCAGGTGGCCAAATTGACAATTGCGCCCCGCGAGCCGGGCTTTCTTCCGGTTAGCACATTGAATGGCATGAGGCGGGATGTTTTGGAGACGCTCACGGGTATCCGACATGAAAGACACCCCCGTCCAAATATTCCCTTTACGCCCAACGACGCCCCCTACCCGGAGAAGAAGCTCGACTTCCGCGCCAATGTCGCAAACGCCCTTGCCAAGCGTTTCTATGAACGCCATGGCGCAGCCGTCATGGAGCCTGCCTTTGAAGCCCTTTCCGACACGACCGGAAAAACGGTCATGACCACCCGCTACTGCATCCGGTATCAATTGGACCTGTGCCCCAAATTGCAACATCCGGATCGCCCCGTTAAAGAGCCGCTCAAGATTCGGGATGCTCATCATACCTATCGTCTCGAATTTGACTGCCGGCAGTGCAGAATGTTTTTGATCCTGGAGGGTCAATAGCGCTCTGCTGATGTAAACTCAGTCAGTCGATTTCTATGGGGCGCTACTTTGAACGATCCAGCCATACAGAACACTCTCTGTCAGCGTCAAGCTCTCTTTTCCAGATACACCATCGTGATCTCATCATCGAGCTTTTTGGTTTTATAAGGTTTGTATCCCAGTTGATCATACAGATACCGGTTTCGCGGATCGCTCTCGCCGGTAAACAATGCATACCGCTTGACCCTGTTTTTATACTGATTTTCGATTTCCCGCATCAGCGCCTTCCCGATGCCCTGATTTTGATATTCCGGAAGAACGACCAATCTGCCGATGTAGCAGGTGTCGTCTTTTTGATAAGCCCGCACCGAACCAACGATTATTACATTCTCATCGTCGTCGACATAGTCATTCCCGCGGAGGCGGGAATCCAGTAATCCTGATGGGTCAGTGATGTAGCCGTTGGTAGGTCCATTTTTAATAACGGATGTGTTTGAAAGGAGCGCCTTCAATATTATCCCATGTTCAAATTCTTCAACCAGACTTTCCAGCGTCTGCTCTATCGCCGGCAGGGATTTTAAATGAAAGGTTCTGGCCACCTCCAGAAATGTTTTTTTCTGGACATCAAGAATGGCGGGGAGATCTCCCTTGGTGGCTTTTATGATGATGAGTTTGGTCATTTCAGTATTATGAGAACAACCTAATTGATGCGATTAAATTCTTGCGTCTGTCTTCAATTGTCAAGAGTAAGGATGTAACCCCCGATTCTACCTATTAGTGTTTTATCCTATATTCCATCAAGATATTTCTTCATATGCAATCCTAGCGAAGACACCAACACTTTCAGATAACATGCGGCGTCTCTCACCTCTGTATCAGATGGTGTGAAGTAGCTCCTCCCTCTATGAATAATATCATTACGTCGTTGCATTATTTTTGCAAGTCTGTCGCGCAGCTGGCGTTCCACAGTAGATAGCTCAGTTGTACCTATTAGTGTCTGAAGGCTTTTGTCACGTGAGAGTTTCTGCCAGATTTTTGTAAGGCCGATTCGCTTTGAGAACGTATCGTCAACTGTATCAGGCCAAAAATTATTTTGGTTATCAGAAAAGACTTCGCCTATTAGTACATAATTCTTTGTTCTTAGACAACTCGCCAAGCTTTGGACAAGTTGGTCTTTTGTCAAGTGTGCGAATTTGTCTTGTTTGATTCCTAAGATCAGATTGGAACAGCCGTCAGGGTACCATTCCCGCATTGATTTTGGAAGATGATGATAATCAGTACACGTGCTCGCCGCATCAAGGACGAGTTTTTCGATGAGCTTGCGGACTGTCATTTCGTATTCCGCGCACAGCGTCAAGTATGACCCATCGAACGCCGTAAGCGAGAAATCTTGATTTTGCAGGACGACATCCTTAAGTTTCCGTGATGATGCTATAAAAGAGGTACGGGATTTGATAGATTTATTATCGGCCTTCGCAACAGCAATCGTCGCGGTCACTATATCGAGATATGCAATAATTCCATCGCACCTTTTTGAGAAAGCTTGCGCTATTGTCAACATCTGCTAGGTACCCTTTGTCACTGATTTGAACATTTTGGTGACGAGGTTTATTCGATCAACTATAGACGACTTTGTATTGGCACGACCGACTAGAGTCTGATAACTATCTTCAGAATTCAACATCTTCTTTATCTGCTCAACAACTTTTGTCGAAGAAGACTGAATTATTCTTGATTCCTTCTTATTTAAAGCACTAATTCCCAATAAAATTGCATCAGACAGGGGCACAGAATGTCTTGCAGCTAGTTCACCCTCTTTGTTTGGAAGCCTAAATAATGCAGGCCCAAAGGTACTGCTTGCAATTGAGAGGCAACGAAGATACTTGTCCTTCTGCGCTAAACATTCTTTTTTGGTCAGGCTCTGCATTCTCTGCATGCAGTCGTCAAGGGCTCGCTTCATGCCGCCTTTGAAATACTTCATCTCCTCTAATGCAAAGAATCTCAGAACGATTTCGCAGTCGGCCATTACAGAATAGAGTCTGTTGCTCTCGAGAACTTTGCTGACCTTGTGAGGTTCATCAGGTTCTTTTGGTGGTATGTTCCACGCGCTGGTGAACAGACTTGTTCGTGATATATCCACTAACATATCGTTGAATGGACTAGCATAGATGCAATTTCTGATTTCTTGGGCATTCAGCTTCTCGCCGCCGGTATTCAAACGTTCGAAAACGTATTGACGAATCTCGATTGCAGTATTCTCAGATTGTCCACTTTCTGTGAGGATTATTATGGCTGCAAGTCCTCTGCGATTAAGGCCTGCCTGTATTCTGGCCGGGAGATCAGAGTATTTCCGGCCATCTAGTTCTGGCCATTTTTTTAGATTTGTGAGTGCATATTCATTCTTGAAGAAGCCGCGAATCGCATCCATACGCTGCTGTCCGTCCATGACCTCATATTTAGCCAAATCACACTCGTAAAGGAATATCGGTGGTATCGGTATGTTGATTAGAAGCGATTCTATAAGATGAGAGCGCTTGGCATTGTTCCATCTCTTCCTTCTTTGGTAAGGTGGAGCCAAATTCAAAATAGCCCTATCTTTAACCATTTGCAGTATGTTGGGGATAAGAAAATCATTTCTCTGGATGACTATGCGCGCTTGTCCCTCATCATACTTTTTGACGATATCAAACTCGGAAATATTAACCGTCTCAACGTCATCGGCTTCTAACTCTTCAAGTATTCCGTTTTCATCTATTTCTTTTTGTGCCATGTAAATACCCCAATCTATTTAGATTGTTACTATTGTTTTCTAACGTACTAACCACATAATCTAATGCTTCATCTTAAATGTGCTGCTTGTATTGCGTAGATTTTGAGAAAGATAATAAGCTCAAAGCATAGATGCTGTCAATTAATTATTCACTAATTTAGGATAGATAGCCACTAAAATGCAGGTTATGTGCTGTGGGTTATTGGCTATTGTGAACATCATAACGAAGCAGTTGAGCCGGGGTGTCACGTGAGCGAATATGCCCGAAACGTTGTGGCTCTTGGCGAAATGGAGCGAGGAAGAGCCGAACTGTTTGAGCCCGAAGGGCGAGTTTTCGGCTCGCGCGCAATGAGCTTAGAGCCACAGTTGCAAGGCATTTTGAGCGAGCGGGATGCCCCTGATCAACTGCAACCTTATAGTTGTTTTATCCTGGATACCGGCCTGCGCCGGTATGACGAAGGAATGCTTTGTTTCTGCCTGCGTACCCTGATAAACTGAATATCATGTGGCACCACCAAAAGGGTGGCACGGCAAGCGGGTATAACGAAAACGGGTTTCCCCTCCCTCGATCCCTCCCGCATGGGGAGGGAAGATAAAAGGTGCGAACTGTCTGAGCCCGCAGGGCGAGTTGACGGCTGTCGCGAAATGAGCCTTATACCAACGCTAACTCAAAGCGCTATCTTTGTTGGCTGCGTTGTCGGCTTCCTCGACGTATTATTAATACGCCTGCGGAGCCTCCGCCTTGCCGCCGCGATATCATCTTTGATTTAGAGTTGGTATTCGAGCCACAGTTGCAGGGCATTTTGAGCGAGCGGGACGCCCCGGCTCAGCTGCAACCTTATAGTTGTTTTATCCTGGATACCGGCCTTCGCCGGTATGACGAAGGAATGCTTTGTTTCTGCCTGCGTACCCTGATAAACTGAATATCATGTGGCACCACCACAAAGGGTGGCGCGCCATGCGGGTATAACGAAAACGGTTTTCCCCTCCCTCGATCCCTCCCGCATGGGGAGGCATATCCATAAACAATGCAAACAGGACATTTCTAAATTGGCTGGACACGAGGCAAGAGATCATTGACATACCCGCCCGATGTTCCTATACTGCTCCCACAAAAGCAGGCTCTTAATCAACTACCTCGCAGCAAGCTTGTGAGGTAAAAAGGAGCATCTTTATTTCGTAGCAAGAGCTATGGTGAATTGACGCTCGTCCCACAGCAGCGGGATTAGAAAGGAAGAGGGTATGACGCATGGCAATAGGAAATAAGCAATGTCTTTTGTTTACCGCAATCCTGGCGGCGCTGGTTTTAACCGGGTGCGCCGCGTCGTTCAACAGCCGGGGATTGAACCTGGTCGCCGAGGCCAATTTTACGCAAATCGTCAGGGAATATGAACCGCAGCAGGAAAAATACGCAGGCCTGCCCTTTCAGGATTTAATTTATCTTTGTTCCGCCTATGGAGAGCTGAAGAATTACAGGAATCTCTTTCCCTGTCTGGATGCGGCGCAGGCCAAGGTCAACGCAGGCGATTTTACCGCCGATGCCTGGAACCATTCGGCAACCCCGTCGAGGCTGAAGGCCATTGCCCTGATCGAACTGGGACAATACGAAGAAGCGGTTCGGGCCGCCGAAGCCGCCAACAAAATAGTTATCGACAAGCAATTAACGCGATTTGAGGAAGTCAAAGTGTTGGAAATCCTGGGTATCGCCTACGCCCTGGCCGGGAAGACGGATAAGGCCAATGCCACAGCCGACCAGCTCAAAGGATTGTATCTGGGGTATCCCTACATGCTGGTCACGGATGATCGTAACATTGCGCTGGCCAGAATTTACATCCTCCTCCGGAAATATCCCGAGGCCATCAGCGCCGTTTCCTATAAGTTTGAAGACTCAAGCTCTTTCCTCAAAACCATCGGCGGATGGGACGTCTTCGTCAATAATAAACTATCTTTTGAGTTCATGAAGAATAAGAGCCTGATGGAAGTGGGCAAGTCAGCCGAGGCCAAACAAGGCTATGACGCTCTTCTGAAATATCCCTATATTCAGGATCGCGGGGAGATGCACTGGATCATTCTTTTCGACCGGGGACGGATCGCGGAAAAAGAAGGCAATCTCAAAGAGGCCATCGGATTTTATGAAAAAGCGGTGGGGATCATCGAGCAGCAGCGCTCCACCATCAGCATCGAGGCCGGCAAAATCGGTTTTGTCGGCGATAAACAGGCCGTCTATCATGCGCTCATCGCAGCACTTTATACCGACAAACAGTTTGCAAAAGCCTTCGAATATGTGGAACGCTCCAAGTCCCGCGCCCTGGTTGATCTGCTGGCCGGAAAGCTTGATTTTGCCGTGAAGTCGGCGGGCAGGGAAGAACAGGTGCGAAATGTCCTGGTTGCTTCCGGTAAATCAGAGGCCGACGTCCTGTCTTTGGACAAGAATATCGACAAGTCCCAAAGCCGGAGTCTTGTTGTCAAGGCGAGGCAGAATTTGCAGCAAGAGGCGCCGGAGCTTGCGTCGCTTGTGACAGTCGTATCCGCTCCCATTGCCGATATCAAATCATTCATCCCCCGGGGAGAAACCCTGGTGGAGTATTACTATTACGGAAACGATATGTACGCGTTTGTCCTTTCCGATGGCGGTTTGCAGAGCGTCAGGATTAATCTCACAGGCCTTGTGGAAGAAGTGGCAGCCTTTCGGCAGTCACTGGAAAATCCCCGTTCGCAGGCAACACTGATGCTGGCGGGTAAGCTGTATCAGCGTTTATTCAAACCGCTGGAAGGGGTTTTGCAAGACAGGAATCTCATCATTGTTTCTCACGGCATTCTGCATTACATTCCCCTGAACGCCCTCCATGACGGGAAACAATATCTTATCGACCGTTACAAGATCCGGTTGATGCCCAGCGCAAGCGCCATGAAGTATCTGGGCGAAAAGAAAAACGACAAAAGAGGCGGCATTCTGGTTTTGGGCAATCCTGATCTGGGCGATCCGCGACATGACCTTGCCTTTGCTCAGAAAGAAGCTGTCGAGGTTGCAAAAACCTGGCCCAATTCAAGGGTGCTCGTACGCAAAGATGCCACGGAAGCTGCCTTGCGCAGACACGGAGCGGACTTCAATTACATCCACTTTGCCACGCACGGCCAATTTTCACCGGATAGCCCGCTGCAATCGGCGCTGCTTCTTTCACCCGATGCTCAGTCCAATGGCCTGCTGACTGTGGATAAACTTTATTCCATGAAACTCGGCGCGAATCTGGTGACCTTGAGCGCCTGCGAAACCGGTCTAAGCAAAGTTGCCAACGGGGATGATCTGGTCGGCCTGACGCGGGGATTCCTCTACGCCGGAGCCAGTTCCATTGTGGCCAGTCTCTGGAAAGTGGACGATCTGGCAACGGCGTATCTGATGATCCGGTTCTACCGGGGAATGCAGCAAACGGACAAGCAAGACGCCTTGCGTAAAGCTCAGATGGAGACCCGCAAGAAATACCCGCATCCCTATTACTGGGCGTCCTTTCAACTGACCGGTAGCGCCCGATAATTGCGGCTCTGTACTATTATGAACTTGCAAAACCTTAAACTCACTCCGGATGCCGGGCGATGTTTTCCCTGACAACCGGCAGAAAGACCCGGAAGCTGCTGCCTTTTCCGGGTGTGCTTTCCACGGTAATGGCGCCGCCATGGGCACGCACAATTCCCAGGACCACGGCAAGTCCCATGCCCCGGCCGGTAAACTTGCTGGAGAAGAATGGATCGAAGATCTTCTCGATATCCGTTTCCTCGATTCCGCACCCTGTATCCGTCACATCCAGGCAGGCATATGCAGGGTCCTGCGGCTGCCAGTCCAGAGGGAAGCGATGCGTGGGCGAGATGTTCACGGGGGAAACCGTTTTGATACTCAAACAAATGGTGCCCGGGCTCCCGCCAATGGCCTCCCAGGCATTGGTGATCAGGTTGGTCATGACCTGCAGCATCTGGTTTATGTTGGCCATGATCACCGGCCCGAAGGAAGCCAAATCGGTTTTCAAAATCACATCGTCCGACATCATGGCTTGCAGCATGGGCAGGCTCTGACGGCAGGCATCGGAGAAATCCAGAAGTTCATGCTTGTCAAACGATTGGCCCAGGTAGGTCAGCATTTGTTTGCTCATTGATGCCGCCCGGTTGGATGCTCTCATCGCAGCGAGGATCGTTTCTCGGGGATTCTCCCCCTGAGAAATCGCTGTCAGGGCCAGATCCAGATTCCCGATTACCGCGCTAAGCTGGTTATTGAAATGGTGGGCAATGGCCGCAGCCATGCGACCCAGGCTTTCAGCCTTCTGGAGTTGCCGGTTTTGAGCCTCCAGATTTTCTTTATCCGCCTGGGCCTGTCTGCGTTCGGTGATGTCGCGCGCGATAAACAGAATGCCTGCGGGTTTGCCGCCGGCATCAAGTAATACCGTAGAATTGACATCAATATAAAACTGGCTGTGATCCTTTTTTACAGCCAGATATTCGGTAATCGTATGATTCGTTTCGCCTGCGATCAATTTACGAATATTTTCAGACAGCTGTTTGTGGCCGGACGGATCAACAAAATTAAATGCCGCCTGTCCCAGCAGTTCATCTTTTTGTTCGATCGCATAGCCGAATATTTCCGCTAATTTATCGGAGGCAAGCTCCATCTCTCCGGCGAGCGATGTCATTCCGATTCCATCGGGTGAGGCCGATATAATGGCGGCCAGCCTCTGGTTGCTTTGCGTGAGCGCCTCCTGGGCCCGTTTGCGTTCGGTAATATCGCGTTCGACATACAAAATACTTTCCGGGTTGCCGTTGGCGTCAGGCAGGACGGTGGAATTGATATCGATATGAAACCGGCTGCCGTCTTTTCTTCTTGCCAGATATTCTGTAAGAGACTGATCGCGTTCATCCGCCAGCACTTTGCGAATATTTTCAATCAGCAAGGGGTGACTCGACGGATCAATAAAATTTAAAATGCTGGTCCCAATATATTGATCCTTCTCCTCTAGGGTATAGCCATGCAGGATCACTAATTTGTCAGATATATGCCGTATCATTCCATCCAGTGATGCAATTCCAATCCCATCCGGGGAGATGGATATAATGGCGTCAACCATTTGGCTGCTTAGCTGCAGGGCATCCTGGGCTTGCCTGTGTTCGGCAATTTCTTTCGCCAGGGCTGCATTGATCTGTTGCAGGCGATCGTTTGCCGACGATAGCTGAATCGTCCGTTCATCAATCAGCTTTTCAAGTTGCTGATTGCGGTCCACCAGTTCCTTCAGCGGATAGACTTCACCCTCGCGGACCAGATAGTAGGGAATAGAAATGCTGCTGTGCGTGATTTTCCAGCCGGCGGCTTCCTTGCGGAAAATCAATACCAGGCGCGCCGTCTCCCTCGATAGGATATGGTCTTTGATGGGCAGGTGGATGGTAAAGAAGCCGGTGGTGACGGCGATGGTATCCGACAGGGACTGGATGGCCACGTCCTTGAGTTCGATCCTAAGCGGATCTTTGACCTGATCGAAGTCTTGGCGGGTAATGGCGACCCATTCTTCCCTGTTTTTGACCAGAAAATCGCCGCCGCCGGTAAAACCGGAAAAGTCTTCGCTGAAATACGCGGTCAACCGGTCATCACGGGATGCATACATCTGCAGGTAGTTGTCAAACAGTTGCCGGATCGTCGAATAATCGTCTGCATTCATTGCGATATACCTTTTTTATCTGTCATGAATATTTCAGGTGTGGTGTGGACAGAAAATCTTCCCGGTGGTCAGGATTAAAGGAGCCTGTCTTTACCTGGTGGTTTTTTGTTGGTTTCCAGAAAATCGCTTAGCTTCTTCCTGCCGATCCCATTCGTTAACTGCGGCTGATCATGCTGGAAATATGCTAAAGACAATAATCCCAAAATATAATCGATGTCAATCATTATTGAAGTGCTCACAGGCAAACCGTTTTGAATCACCGCCGCAAAATTCAGAAATGGTAACGCAAACCGACCGCGAGGCCGTGCGTCCGGAGGCGGGCTTCGATGTCGCTTATGGCGATTCCCTGGGGGATGGCGTCCATATACAGATTGCCCGGTGACGTTCCCACCCGGCCGAGATCAAAGTAACGGTAGGCGATATCCAGACTGAGGTGATCGGTCAGGAGGATGCCGGTGCCAAAGGCCAGCATGAAGGCAAAATCCGTCCGGTCTCCGGAGGGCGTGATGCTGACCTTGTGCATGCCCGGATTTTCAGGAAACCGGAAGGTCATCTGCCCGATCCGATTATAGGACAGGCCGACACCGCCGCCTACATAGGGTTGAAGGCGCCATAACTTTCTCCCGGCCAGAAGCCCGTTGATATCAACAAACAAATTGACCAGGCCGCTTACGGAATCGGCCTTGGCCGAAACGGGCTGGTGAGGGCCGACGGACAGGAAATTGGCATTGCCTTCATAGTTCATATTGAAGCGGTAGGCGACGGCCAGATCCGCCCGGAGCCAGGGCAGAACCTGTCGCCCCACGGCGATTTCCGCAAGCGGAAAACGTCCGAAATCCCCGTAAGCCCCGATCGGTTGTCCGTCATTGCCGCTTACACAACCAAAGAGCGCCGGCGGGTGGGTCGATGCGCAATCCGTGTCGGAAAAATCCGACGTCAGCGACTTTTCATAACCAAGAGCCCCGCGTAAATACCAGCCTGCCGCTGTGCCTGTATCGGGCAGCAACAGGGAAGACAGAAAAAAGACCGCTCCTGCGATCAGGATTTTCAGAGGCGTTTCATTGTTTCTCATAAACGAATCAATATCCTTTCAGCGATGATGCTTTCAAGTCGAGGACAGACCATAAGGCAAAAGTCCGGGGGGTGTCAACCAGGATTCACGGATTTGTCGCAGACCCGGGGAGAAGGTTTACGGGTTCATCCCCTTGCGGTTATGGATCACATTTTATAGTCATGCGCATGACGCGATGGTTTAACGCAATGGCATAAAGGGCGGACACCCTACGGTGCGCTGATTCGATAAATATTGCCTGCGGTAAAGTCGGCCACGTAAAGTTCGCCGTTCTCATCTTCACCGAAAGTAGAAATAGACACTGTCGTATCCGCCAGCAGCTGATTAACGAAAACACCGCCGCTTCGCCGCAGACCCCAGATGCGTCCACTGCAGAAGTCGCCGTAGATGTACATGCCCTGCAGCGCGGTGATGGCTCCCCGGTAAACATACCCGCCTGTCACAGAGCAGTTGCCGCCGGTGTGAGGATATTCGAATACGGGCAGGGTGAGGCCGGCGCTCACGCATGTCGGGCTGTTATAACATTGGCTGCCTTCCATAATATTCCATCCATAGTTGGCTCCTGCGCCATTGCCCGACGCTTGATAGTTGATTTCCTCGACCAGGCTTTGCCCGACATCCGCTATGTAAATATCGCCGGTTGACCGATCAAAAGAAAAACGCCAGGGGTTTCTGAGGCCGTAGGCCCATATCTCGCTTCCGAAAGGATTGCCGGCAGGAATTGCGTAGGGACTCGTTCCGGAAAGAACGTCAATGCGAAGGATCTTTCCCAGGAGCGTAGTCAGGCTTTGGGCATGGCCTGAAGGATCACCGCTGCCGCCGCCGTCGCCCGTGCCGATGTAAAGAAAATTGTCCGGGCCGAAAGCAAGCTGTCCGCCGTTATGATTGGTAAACGGCTGCACGATATTTAATAAAACCTGATTTGTTGCCGGGTCGGCGATATCATCATTTACCGACAGGCTGAAGCGGGCGATCTGGGTGTTGCCGATGCCTGCCCGGTCGGTATAGTTGACGTAAAAACTGCGGCGGATTGTGAAACCGGGAGGAAAGGCCAGTCCCAAAAGCCCCTGTTCACCGCCGGCTGTCACAAGGCCGCTTATGTCCAGAAAGGGCGCAGGGTTTATAACCCCGCCATTCAGGATGCGAATGAGTCCGCCTCGTTGAGCAATGAAGAGCCGGCCGCTGCCGTCTCCGGCGTGGGTGATGCTGACCGGGTTTACGAAACCACCGGCAACAAGCGTCAGGGAAATGGAAGCCGGCGCCGGGGATGGGGCGGGGGCATTGTCGCCACCGCCGCCGCAGGAGACGAATGCCAGTGCGATCAGCATGTAGCAGCATTTACAGACCGCATTGATCTTTACGGGTGTGCCTTTCATCCTGTGTCCTTTCCCTGAAAACGGATAAGTTATGGATTGTGAATCAACATTTATTCAGTGAAACAAGTCTGAGCACTTTTTAATTTAGAGATCGCGCGATGAATGTCAATAGATGATCGACGTGATGGAAGTCGGGGGAATCGGGTAAATCCCTTTCCGGAGGCTACGGAGACGGCAAAGCGTCTCTGCAGCCAGGAGGCCGCCGCAAGCCTTAAACCGGATCGATACGTCCATTCCGAACCGGTGGGCCGATCTTGAATCAGCGCGGCGCGTTTAAAAAAGGGGCACGAAAGCAAGCAAACGCAAAGGAAGAAAGCGTCTGATGGCCTATTTGTTGGTGCGCACCGGCAGCGCCCGTGTGCCGTACGTGTGAGACTGGAGATACCAGGACTGCGCGCCATAGACGAAATTAAACTGGGACGCATCAGAAGCGCGTGTTTCAGAGGTCCATGTCGCGAAGCAGGTTGACTCGATGGTGTCTGTTGCGATGTGAATCGTGAAAGACCCGATGCAGGGCGCCTGCCTTGTTTTGCTCGCATCATACAAACTGGACAGTTCTTCCTGCGTCGGCATCCGCCAGTCCTTGTAGCCGCCCGCGTTAAAGTTCTCGCAATAGGCCTTGGCGTCTTTCCAGCTGATGTCGCTGCCGTTGTCCTTTGCCGCCCACATCAGGTTGGTCTTGGTATCCAGAACCGTTTCGTTGGTTTTATGGATAATAAACCGGCCGTCTTTTGCGGCTTGTCCGATGGCGACCCCGATCATGATCATCATGGCGGCAACAAACACTATCCTCAATGTTCTTTTCATGTTTCCCTCCTTATACTCAGTGGTATCGTTTATCTGCTCATCGCAATACTTGATGATGAGGCAGACAATAAGCCCAAAGGACGGGCGGTGTCAATCATGATTCACGGATTCCGGTCAGCCTGATTTCAGAATGCTGGTCCAGGCCGAGCTGACCGCCGGGATTCATGATGTTGCGCGGATCGAAATGTTTTTTCAACGCGCGCAAAACAGCCAACTGCTCGGCGCCCAGATGGGCTTCCATCCAGGGCGCGATCATGCGGCCCACGCCGTGATGGTGGCTGAGCGAGCCGCCGTATTTCTGAATGCTGTCAATGATGCCCCGCTGGAATGTCCGGAATTCTTCGGGATCGTGGATGCGGGCCATGAAGATGAAATAGAGGTTGGTTCCCTGCGGGTAAAAGTGCGAGGCATGCGTCATGCACATCGTCTCGGGCCGGGTCTTGATGTAGGCGCGCACGCCCTCATGCAGGCGGTGGAGATTATCCCAGGTCACAGCCGCCTCCAGCGTATCAATTAAAATGCCGTAGTCGCCGAGATCCTCGCGCATGTAAGGTTCGGTATAGCGCGTGTGCTCCCATTTTCGCGCGGCATAACCGCTAAGCGAGATCGCGCCGAACCGGCGGGCAACCGCCTTAATCTTGCGCGCCACCAGGCGGGTAAAGTCTTCGTCTCCTTCCGCATTGCCCAGACACAGACAGCGCTGCATGGGCTTGCATCCCCGCAGGACCAGAAACTTATCCACAATGGACGGCATGCCGTAGAGTTTTAATCCCCTCTCGGTTTCTTCCGGATCGGAGATACGATAAATGGCGGGTTTGCCGAATTCCGACTGCATGATTTCGCGGCTGGCGTTCACAGCGGCCTCCCAGGTGGGATACATGAAGCTAAAGCGCACGCGGTTTTGAGGCCTGTAGCGGAAAATTTTCATGGTGACCTCAACCAGAATCCCGAAGGCGCCTTCCGACCCTTTCATGATGTCATTGACCCGGGGACCGGTGGCGGTGGCCGGATAATCCAGTGTCTTGAATGTGCCGGCCGGCGTTACGTATTCCTGACTGAACACAATATCATAGGCGTCGCCGTAATAGGTTGAGGCCTGTCCGGACCCTGAGGTGACAACCCAGCCGCCCACCGTGGAATATTCGAAAGACTGCGGGAAGTGGCCGCCGGTATAGCGATGCTTTGCTCCAAAGAGTTCCTGCGCTCGGTTGAGCGCATCCTCATAGGCGGGTCCGAACATGCCCGGCTGCACACGCGCGGTTTGGTTTTGTTCGTTGATGTCCAGAAGCTGGTTCATATGCGTGCTGACCACCAGAGAAACGCCGCCTCTGACCGGACGGCATCCGAAGTTTACGGAAGACCCCGCGCTGAAAACCGTGACAGGAATCCTCTCCTGATCGCAATAGGCCACAAGTTTGCGCACATCATGCTTGTCGCGCGGATGCGCGACCACGTCCGCCACTTCGCGGATAACACCCAGGCGGAGTTCCAGCATCTCTTCCGTGGTTTTGCCCGACGCATATTTGACGCGGCTGTAATCGTCTTTTGCAACATTTTCTTTGCCCACGATCGCCTGGATGGCTTCAATCTGATGCGCTTTGAGCGACACGGGACGGTTTAATACGACCTGTTTTCGTCCTTCTTCGCGTTTGTTTGCGAAGTCAGCGTCGGTCAAATGAAAATCCTGTTTGATCATCCGGTACCAGGCATCGCTGGGATGTTTGAACTGCTGTGGATCGCCGTATTTAAAGATAGACCGGTAGGTCCCTGCGTCCGGAGATTTTTCCGTCCAGTCGGGCCGGAAAATTTTGGATTTTATCAACCTGTCCTCCTCTTATCCTGGCTTGCCATTGTCGGCGCCCTGTAAAAACGTTTACGGACGGTCCATTGTTTCAGTGTTCCGGAAGCCTGAGCCGACTGACCGTATCCAAAATTTCCCGGTCCATCTGATCCGCATCCCATTGCAGTTCTTTGGCGGCAATGACCGCCACTTTGCGCAACACGGCCTCGCCGGGATTCCCCAACGTGGCAATTCCGGTCCGGCGCAACACGATATCCGACAAGGTGCGCGCCATTTCGCAACGCACGGCATAAACGACCTGTGCCGTCATCTCGCCGTCGTCGTTTAAGGTCTCGGACAAAGTCCTGTCCGTGCGCGCAAGTTTGATGACTTCGGAATATTCCGTGCCGTAGTGACGGCAAAGATAATCCATGGTGGCGCGGCTGAAGTCACTGTGATTTCTGATCGCTTCCGACAAAAAGATGCCCAAGTCCTTGATTTCCGATCCCTTGAGATACTGTTTGGCTGTGATGCTTTTGCCGGGAGGCCGGCCCAGCTTTTTGGTCGCCATTTCCAGACATTTTGCGGCCAGATTGCGGCTGGTTGTATATTTGCCGCCCTCAACCGTCATCAGACCGTTGAGGCCGTTTTCCAGGTTGTCATGAATTTCATAGCGCCTCGAACAGGCATAGGTCTCTTGGGTCTGACTTTCCACCAGCGGTCGCAGGCCTCCATAGGCATGCTTCACATCGGCAAAAGACAGCGTGCCGTCGCCGAAAGTGCGGTTGACATTGTCAATCAGCTCCAGAATGCGGGTTTTGGTGACCTGATAATCGTCGGGATTGCCGATAAAAGGCTTGTCCGTTGTGCCGATCAGCGTATGACCCCGCCAGGGGATGAGGAACAAGTGACGGTCTTCCGACGTCATGGCGCCCACAACATATCTACCGGAGAGCATCCGTTTTCCTGTGATGATATGAATTCCTTCCGACCGGCGCAATACGCTGCAACCGATATCCTGGGATTGTGCCAGGCCGAGCACAATATCCGCCCAGGGGCCGGCGCAATTGATCGTGACGGCGCCGGCAACTTCATGGGTTCTGTCTTTTAAAAGATCCTTTACGCGCACACCGGTTATGTGATGATCTGTGTCCATGAGAAAGCCTTCTACACGCGCATAGTTGGAAACACAGGCCCCGTAAGAAACGGCCGATTTGATGAAAGCCAGCGTCAACCGCTCCGGAAAGATACTGGCGCAATCATAAAATATGGAAGCCCCGGTGAGGCCTTCTGCCCGCACGCCGGATTCGCGCTGCAGCACAGCAAGTCTGGAGATGGTTTTGTGCCACGGGATTTTTTTACCGGCATCCCAGGTAAAACTCTTGTCATAGGAAAGCAGGTCGTACATCAGCATGCCCAACTTGACGACCCATTTGTTATTTTTGAGAGGTTTGTCATAATGCGTCATCATGATGGGCGTCGGATATACAAAATTGGGCGCGATATTTTCCAGCACACGGCGTTCGCGTAACGATTCGCGCACCAGTCCGATCTCGCCATTGGCCAGATACCTCAACCCGCCATGGATTAATTTAGAGGTGACGGCGGAAGTCGCCCAGGAAAAATCATTCTTTTCCAGGAGAGCCACTTTGAATCCCCGTGTCGCAGCCTCGTAAGCGACCGATGCGCCGGTGATGCCGCCGCCGATGACAATCACATCAAAATGCTCGCGGGTGTAATTTTCTATGAATCGCTTCATATGACATTACTCCATCGGTTCTCCTGATCTTGAATGATACGCTTTATCTGGTTGTTTGTTCTTTAATTTGACAGAAAGGTTGCCCGTTCGTCAAGTCAAATAATTGTTCACTGATTCCGATGAGATAAAAATCATGATGGCTGATCCCCTTGCTTGAATTTTGCCATCCTTCATGGTAGCTTACCCTTTTTAAGCAAATCACGGGTGCTTCGCTGCGGCCGGAAGGGGGAAACTTGAAATATTATCCTGTCTTTTGGGACATTGCCGGGAAAAAATGCGTTGTGATCGGCGGCGGCGAAGTTGCGGCTAGAAAAGTCGAGCGATTGCTTGCCTGCGGCGCAAAAGTCTGTGTGGTGAGCCCGGATCTTATCCCGGAACTTGCCAATCTGAAGGCGGATCATCGCATTGATCATATTCATGCTGAATATGCGGCGCCTTACCTTTCCGGGGCAACCCTGGTCATCGGTGCGACGGATGACGAGCAAACAAACGCCGTCATTTCCCGGGACGCCAAAGCCGCTGGCATTCCCGTCAATATCGTGGATGATCCGCAAAAATGCGATTTTATATTACCCTCTTTGGTGGAGCGGGGCGATTTGACCATCGCCTGCGGCACAGGCGGCAATTCACCGGCGCTGGCCAGGCAGTTGCGGGAAGAACTGGAATCTGCTTACGGCGAGGAATACGCGACGCTCACCAACATTCTGGGGCAGTTGCGGGGCAGGATGGATAAAAACGCAGGCATGGGCAAAGTCTGGTTTGAAAAACTGATGGCGGCGGGCCTGCTGGATGTGATCCGGCAGAAGGATGAAAGCAAGATAAAGATAATCGTCCGCGACATCACCGGCGAGGAGGTGCGGCTTGACTAATCCGGAAATCGTTTTGTTTGTGCCGGCTGTGGTGTGCTTGGCTCTGGCCGCCTTAGGTTATCTGCTGTCGCTTCTGGTGAGAAAAGTCCAACTGGCCAAAATATCCACCTGGGTTTTGGCGGCGGGCTTTGTGCTTTTGACGCTCAATTTGATTTTGGCGGCCTTTCATGCCGAGGGATGGAGCAATTTCGGCTCGCGACACATCCTGTCGCTTTATGCCTGGGCGATAGCCGGCATTTATCTGGGCCTGCAATTTAAAACCAAAACACGTGTGCTGGGCGCTTTTGTCGCGCCGCTGATTTTAGTGTTTATGATTGCCGCCGCCGGCCAGGGGGCGGATAAAAATCTGGTGCCGCCCCAGTGGCAGGGATGGCTCACTGCGACCCATCTGGTGCTGGCGATTGCCGGCGAGGCGCTTTTTGTTCTGGCGTCGGCGGCCGGAGCGATGTATCTGATTCAAAACAGCCTGCTCAAACACAAAAAATCAGGCAAGATGAGCTGGTTTTTGCCTTCATTGGGTGATCTGGACCGGATTAATGCCATCGGGCTTTTGTGGGGATTTGTTCTGCTCACGCTCGGGATGATCGGGGGCGCTCTTTATGCCGCCTTCGTCTGGGAGGAAGCCTTGGCGTCCGATCCCAAGGTGATCTGGGCGCTTGCGGTCTGGGTGGTTTATGGAATTCTACTGCATCAGCGTCTGGTCATCGGCTGGAAGGGGTTTCGGATGGCGGCTCTGTCCTTAGCGGCGTTCGCGCTGTTTTTGTTGTCGGCTCTGGTCGTTCGTTTTTGTTTTTCAACCATACATAATTTTATTTGAAGATGATTGTACTTGTCGGGTTAAATCATAAAACAGCGCCGCTCGCTGTTCGCGAAAAACTCTTTGCCGGGTGCCAGGGGGAGATCAACCTCATGGATGACCTGCTGTCGATAGACGGAGTAAGCGAGATCCTGCATCTGTCTACATGCAACCGCGTAGAACTGATTGCGGCAGCCGACGAAGCGCAAAGCGCCATCGATGCACTCAGGGCTTATCTGGCCAAATACGGCGGTCTGACCCCGGAGGAAGCGGCCGGCTGCCTGTATGGATATCACAACGAGGAAGCCGTGAGGCATCTATTCCGGGTGACGTCGAGTCTCGACTCGCTGGTGATGGGCGAGGCGCAAATCCTCGGTCAGGTGAAGGAAGCCTACCGTCAGGCGCTGGCGCAGAATTTAACCGGCATCGCGCTCAACCGCCTGATGCACCGGGCGTTTCGCACGGCAAAACGTGTGCGCACGGAAACCGGCATCGCCGCAAACCCCGTGTCGGTGAGCTTTGCCGCGGTTGAACTGGCCAAGAAGATTTTCGGGACACTTTCCGGCAAAAAGATTCTGGTCATCGGTGCGGGCGAAATGGCGGAGCTGACCTGTACGCATCTCATCGGCAACGGGGCTTCGGAAATCACGGTCGCCAACCGGACCGCCGCTCAGGGACTGGCGCTTGCGGAAAAGTTTCACGGCAGGGCGCTGGGTTTGGATGCTCTTGACGATGCGCTTTGTGATGCTGATATTGTCATCAGTTCCACCGGTGCGCCGTTCTATATTGTGACTGAGGAGATGGTGCACCGCTGTTTACGCAAGCGCAAAAACCGGCTGCTTTTTTTGATCGATATCGCCGTACCCCGCGACATCGATCCGGCTGCGGACGGAATCGAAAATGTCTATCTGTACAATATCGATGATTTGCAGGGCATCGTCGATGAGAATATCAAAAACCGCCGGCGCGAGGCGCTGAGAGCCGAGGCCATCGTGACGGAAGAGGTGGCGAATTATTTAAACTGGCTTAAGGAACTCGAAGCCGTGCCCACGATTGTGTCGCTTCGGTCGAAAGCCGAAGGCATTGTGCGGATGGAAATGAACAAAGCCCAAAGCTGGCTTTCGAATCTTGAAGGCGGCGACCGTGAAAAGGTGGACGCGCTGGTGAACGGCATCGTCAATAAAATTCTCCACGCGCCGGTGGCGGTGATGAAAGAGGAAAGCGCCGAGTTTATGTCGCAGGATATTGTGGCGGCGGCCCGCCAGCTTTTCCGGCTGGATGATTAAAGGAGTCGTATGCATATTAAAGTGGGAACAAGAGGCAGCAAACTGGCGCTTACACAGACCCATTCGGTCGTCGAGATTTTGAAAAAAGTCGCCCCGGCAATCACGGTGGAAATCTGTGTGATTAAAACCAGCGGCGACATCATGCAGGATGTGTCGCTCGCGCAAATCGGCGGCCAGGGTGTGTTTGTAAAGGAAATTGAAGAGGCGCTTCTTTCGGGGAGCATCGATTTGGCCGTGCACAGCATGAAGGATGTGCCGGGGGATATTCCGGAAGGGTTGATGTTTGCAGCCATTCTCCCGCGCGAGGACGTGCGCGATGTGCTGGTGTCCCGCGGCAACATCAAGTTTGAATTTATGCCCAAAGGCGCGAAAATCGGCACGGGATCACTCCGGCGCGGCGCGCAGATTAAGTCGATCCTGCCGGACGTCAACATCGTCCCGCTGCGCGGCAATATCGATACGCGCCTCAAAAAAATCGAAACGGAAAATCTTGCCGGCGTCATTCTGGCCGCGGCGGGAATGAAGCGTTTGGGATATGTTGAAACCATCACGCAGTTTCTCCCGGTTGAGTTGATGCTTCCGGCGGTGGGGCAGGGTGCTCTGGGCTTGCAGGTGCGTAAAGAAGACAGGGAACTTGCAGAGTTTTGCGCGCGGCTCAATGGTGCAACGACTGCCTCGGAGGTGATGGCGGAGCGGTCGTACCTGCGGGCGCTGGGCGGCGGCTGCCGTCTGCCGATTGCCGCCTACGGCTTGCTACAAGGAAAGCGGTTAACCCTTGAAGGGTTGGTGGCTGCGCCGGATGGAACGAGTGTGATCCGGGATAAAGTCTGGGGCGAGTTGAACGAGGCCGAAGAAATGGGCCGCAGACTCGCCTGCATGATCATGGAAAAAGGCGGCAAGAAACTACTGGATTTGGTGTGCTGAAAGATGAAAAAAGGGAAAGTCTATATCATTGGCGCGGGGCCGGGGGATCCGGGGTTGATGACAATCAAGGCGGTTGAGGCGCTGCGTTTGGCCGACGTGGTGATCTATGACAACCTCGTCAACGAAGAACTGCTCAGGTATGCGCCGTCTTCCGCGCGATTGATCTATGCAGGGAAGAAAGGCGGCGATCACACGCTGTCGCAGGACAAGATTAACGAACTACTGGCCAGGGAAGCCCTGGACGGCAACATTGTGGCGCGCCTCAAAGGCGGCGATCCGTTTATTTTCGGTCGTGGCGGCGAGGAAGCCGAAGTGCTCGTTGCAAACGGCGTAGCGTTTGAAATCATTCCCGGCGTGACGTCGGCCATCGCGGTGCCGGCCTATGCGGGCATCCCGCTCACCCATCGGGGGCTCACCTCCACGGTGGCGTTTATTACCGGTCACGAAGATCCGACCAAGGAAAAAAGCGATATCGACTGGCAGGCGCTGGTCGGCATCGGTACGCTGGTTTTTCTGATGGGGGTGAAAAATCTCGGACAGATCACAGAGGCGTTGATGGCGCGCGGCAAAGCGCCCCAGACGCCTTCGGCGTTGATTCGACGCGGCACATCGCCCAGGCAGCAAATCCTGACCGGCACGCTTTCCACGATTGTTGAACTGGCGCAATGCAATCATTTCAAACCGCCGGCGATTCTGGTGGTAGGCCCGGTGGTTGAATTGCGAGACACGCTGCGCTGGTTCGATACCCAACCGCTTTTCGGCAAAGGCGTGGTCATCACCCGTCCCGAGCGGCAGGCGGATGATCTGGCGAAACGGCTTGCAGCACAGGGCGCCCAGCCCATCGCGTTTCCAACGATTGCCATTGAACCCCCTGCGGATTGGCGCGAACTGGATGATGCGATGGACCAGCTGGAATCCTACCAATGGCTGATCTTTACCAGCGCCAACGGTGTGCATTTCTTTTTTGATCGTCTGCGCCGGAAGGGCCGGGATGTCCGCGACCTCAAGGACATTAAAATCTGCTGCATCGGACCGGCTACCGCGAGTCAGATTGAGGCCCGGGGCATCCGGGTGGATCTGGTGCCCGATGAATTTATCGCCGAAGGTATTTTAAAGTCGTTTGCTTCCATGGATTTGCAGGGCCAAAAGATTCTGATTCCGCGCGCCGCCCAGGCCCGCGACATATTGCCCGAGACGCTGAAAAAGCAAGGCGCGGATGTAACCGTTGCGGCAACCTACCGGACTGTAAATTCCGGCAGAAAAAAAGAAGAGCTGACGGAATGGATCGACTCAGGCGATGTGGATGTGATTACGTTTACCAGCTCATCAACCGTGACGAATTTTGTTGAGATTATGGGGACGGATTACAAACTTCCGTCCCCTATTAAAATAGCCTGCATCGGTCCGGTGACGGCGGCAACCGCGAAAAAGGCGGGATTTGTAATTGATATTTTGCACGAAGCGTATACGATGGAGGGACTGGTGCAATCCCTGGTTAATTATTTTCAAAAAGAATCAGACTGGACGGATAAGGAAAAGATATGATCGGTATTTCCAAACTATACTGCGGAGCGGTGGAACCCTCCGACGTGTTGCGTTACAACCGGCAGTCGGGCAAACTCCCGTCGCATCTGCTGCAATTTTCGGCGGACAAAAAACCGGTGGTCGTCTGGAACATGACGCGCCGCTGCAATCTCAAATGCATTCACTGCTATTCCAACTCCGCCGATGTTGACTATCCCGATGAGTTGACGACCTTCGAGGGCAAAAAGCTTATTGACGATCTGGCGGTGTTTGGCTCGCCTGTGATTTTGTTTTCCGGCGGTGAGCCGCTTTTGCGTCCTGATTTACTGGAACTGGCGCAGTACGCGACCAACAAAGGCCTGCGCGCGGTTATTTCCACCAATGGGACGCTTATTACCAAAGACGTTGCGGCAAAGCTCAAAAAAGTCGGTCTGTCTTATGTGGGCGTGAGCCTCGATGGACTTCAAAAAACGCATGACCGGTTCCGGGGCATGAAAGGCGCCTTTGAGCAGGCGATTGAAGGCATCCGCAATTGTCGGGAGGCCGGTATCAAGGTGGGGTTGCGCTTCACCGTTAACAAGCACAACCTGGCCGACGTGCCGGATATGTTTGATCTGCTGAGAAAAGAAAAAATCGAACGGTTGTGCTTTTATCATCTGGTGTACACGGGGCGCGGCTCCAAACTCCGCGATGAGGATTTAACGCACGGGGAAACCCGTAAACTGCTGGATCTGATAGCCGCCAGGACGAAAGAAATGTTTGACGACGGGCTTACCCCGGAAATTCTCACCGTGGACAATCACGCCGACGGACCCTATCTGTATTTGAAGATGAAAGAGGACAATCCCGAACGTGCCAAAGAAGTTCTGGAGCTTTTGGAAATGAATGAAGGCAACTCCTCCGGCCACGGCATCGGTTGTGTAAGCTGGGACGGCGAGGTGTACCCCGATCAGTTCTGGCGCAATCAGTCGCTGGGTAATATCCGGCAACGATCATTCAGTGAAATCTGGACGGATGAAAAAAACGGGCTTTTGATGAAATTGAAAGACAAGAAAAGCCACGTGCATGGCCGCTGCGCGACATGCACGTGGCTTTCCGTCTGCGGTGGAAATTTCCGTGCGCGGGCCGAGTCGGCAGGTGATGTCTGGGGTCCGGATCCCGCCTGCTATTTGACGGACGAAGAAATATCCAAAAAGGAGGACTAGATCATGCAATTTCCTGAATACCGGGGACGCAGATTAAGAAAGAATGAAAATTTTCGCAGGCTGGTTCGCGAAACGAAATTAAGTGTTGATGATCTGGTTTATCCGCTTTTTGCGGTTCCCGGCAAGAGCGTCAAAAAGCCGATCCATTCGATGCCCGGCCAGTTCCAGCTGTCTGTGGATTATCTGGTCAAAGAAGCGCGCGAAGCTCATGAAATGGGCATTCCGGCGGTGCTTCTTTTCGGCATTCCGCCCCAAAAGGACGAAAACGCCACCGGCGCGTTTGCCAAAGACGGCATTGTGCAGCAGGCGGTGAAAAGAATCAAGAATGAAGTTCCCGACATTCTGGTCATTACGGACGTCTGTCTTTGCGAATACACCAGTCACGGTCATTGCGGGATTCTGGAAAAAGGACAGGTGCAAAATGATTTGACGCTGGAAGTGCTGGCAGAAACCGCGCTTTCGCAGGTGCGCGCGGGCGCAGATATGGTTGCGCCCTCGGCCATGATGGACGGTCAGATTGCCGCCCTGCGCGAAGCGCTGGATGAAAACGCCATGGAAGATATTCCGATCATGGCCTATTCCGCGAAATATGCGTCGTCGTTTTATGGACCGTTTCGCGAGGCGGCCGAGAGCGCGCCGCAGTTCGGCGACCGCAAAGCCTATCAGATGGATCCGGCCAATTCCGATGAAGCAATCCGGGAAATAACGCTGGATGTTACGGAAGGTGCGGATATCATCATGGTGAAGCCTGCGTTGGCCTATCTGGACATCATCTGCCGCGCCAAACAAGAATTCGATCTGCCGCTTGCCGCGTATAATGTGAGCGGCGAATATTCCATGATCAAAGCCGCAGCTCAATTGGGTTGGATCGATGAAGAGAACGCCATGATGGAGAGCGTGACTGCCATCAAAAGAGCCGGCGCGGATATCATCATGACCTACTGGGCAAAGCAGCTGGCGCAGGCGCTGAAAAAGTAAAGTGTGAGAAGCAGGGAGTGAAGAAAAACGAGGAGTATTTGTTTGAATAAACCGTTTAAGTATTCTGAAAATCAGGTTCGGATGATTGCGTGGGAAGTGACGCGCAGTTGCAATCTCAATTGCAAGCATTGCCGCGCTGCGTCTCACCTGGGGCCTTATCCGGGGGAACTCTCGACCGATGAGTGTCTGCGTCTCATTGACGACATCGCGAGCGTGTCACAGCCGGTTATCATTCTAACGGGTGGCGAGCCGCTTTTGCGACCGGATATTTTCGAAATCGCAGCCTACGGCACCCGGAAGGGATTGCGGATGGTCATGGCAACCAATGGAACGCTGGTGGATGAAACCACCGCTCACAAGATGATTGAAAGCGGCATCCAGCGTGTGAGTATCAGCATCGACGGCCCGGACGCAGAAAGCCATGACGACTTCCGCAATGAGCCGGGCGCCTTTGAGGGCGCGATGCGCGGCATCGAAGCGATGAAATCGGTCGGTATGGAATTTCAGATTAATACAACGATCACCACGGCCAATCTGCATCAGATTAAAGAAATCCACGATCTGGCTCTGAAAATCGGCGCGGCGGCGCATCACATTTTTTTGCTTGTGCCGACTGGACGGGGGAAAGATCTGGCACATGAGGCCATTACCGCCGCCGATTACGAAGAAACACTGATGTGGTTTCATCAGGAAAGTCTGACGTGCGAAATCCAGCTCAAGGCCACCTGCGCGCCGCACTATTTTCGCATTATGCACCAGAATAAACCCAAGGGGGAAAAGCCGGTCAAAAAGGCGGGCGGTCATTTTCACGAATCGACACGCGGATGTCTGGGCGGCATTACGTTTTGTTTTATTTCTCATGTGGGACAGGTGCAGCCCTGCGGCTATCTGGAGCTCGACTGCGGCAATGTGCGAAAGCAAAGCTTCAATGAGATCTGGGAAAAATCCGATGTGTTTTGCAATCTGCGCGACTATGGCAAATACGGAGGCAAGTGCGGCCGCTGCGAATTTATCAAGGTCTGCGGCGGGTGCCGCGCCCGGGCGTTTGAGGCGACGGGGGATTATTTGGCGGAAGAACCGCTGTGTCTTTATCAACCGGGGAATGATGGACGAGATCGATAAAAAATTACTCAATATTCTGCAGAAGGAATTTCCGCTGGAAGAGCGCCCTTTTGAAATTGTTGCCGAGCGCTGCGGCATCAGTGAGGACGAAGCGCTTTCCCGTATTCAGAGGATGAAAGACGAGGGAATCATCCGCCGGATCGGTGCGGTATTTGACGGGCCGAAACTGGGACGGGTCAGCACCTTGTGCGCGGCACGCGTGCCGGAGGATAAAATCGACAACTTTGTCAGGGTCGTGAACGCCAATAAAGGCGTTACCCATAATTACCGGCGCAACCACGAATACAATATCTGGTTTACCGTAAGCGCCGCGACCGCCGACGAACTCACGGCTTTTCTTGAAGACGTCAAAGTAAAAACCGGTGTCACGGACATTCTGGATATGCGCGCGGTGAAGGTGTTTAAGATTAATGCTTCCTTTGATGTGTAAGCTATTGACGGAAAGTTGCAACCGTGAGACACATGCCCCATAAAATATTCAGTTTTTCCAATACCCAACAAGGAGGACGAAAAGATGGATCCGAAGAATATTAACTTTGCAGCCATGCCGCAAACAGCGGTGAATGTCGTCACGAAGCCTGTGGAATTTTTTCAGGGAATGCCGAAAACAGGCGGGTTTCTGGAGCCGCTTGTTTTTGTCGTTATTATGGGTGTGATCGCGGGTATCATCCATGCCATATTAAATTTTATTGGTCTGGGGCAGGCTGCGGGACATGGCGCGGGAATGATGTCCGGTTTCGGCGTCATTATCTTTATGCCGATTGCCGCCGCCGTCGGCAGTTTTGTCGGTGCCGCCGTCCTGTTCGTCATCTGGAAGCTCATGGGCTCGCAGGAAAACTATGAAACAGCCTATCGTTGCAGCGCATACCTTGCGGCTCTCGCGCCTGTCACGGCGATGATCAGCGTGATCCCCTATGCCGGCGGCATGGTAAACATGGCCATCTATACATTTTTTCTGGTGACGGCCAGCATCTATGTCCACAATCTGCCGTCGCAAAAGGCCTGGATGGTGTTCGGGATTATCGCTGTCATCTTTGCGCTCATGACGGTTTACTCGGAATACAAAGCCAGAAACATGGGGTCGGAGATGGAAAAGTGGCGCAGGATGGGCGACGACATGCGCAAGGAATATCGTGAATCGGCCAAAGACATGGAAAAATCCGCCGATGAAATGCGAAAACAGGCCGAACGGATGGCTCAGGAATATGAACAGCAGCGCCGCCTGCAGGAAAAAGAAGCTGATTAAACGTATCGGATGACCATTCAACCATTGGCGCGTCTACGGGGGGCGAAAAGGTCCCGCAGGCGCGCCTGTCCATTTTCAAGAGAACTCATTCTATGACTGAATCAAGCAAAAAACCTCTGCTGGCCGTGGTGGACGGCAGCAACTACCTTTACCGCGCCTATTACGGAATTCCGGCCCTGACCAATTCCAAGGGCTTGCCCACCAACGCCGTTTACGGCTTCACCGCGATGCTCATGAAGCTTCTGCGTGATCTTAAGCCGGACTATGTCGTGGTCGCCTTTGACCTCAAAGGGCCGACGACACGACATGGAGAATTTGAAGATTATAAGGCCACACGCAAGCCCATGCCCGACGACCTGATCCCTCAGGTTCCGCTCATCAAGGACGTGATTCGCGGCTTTTCGGTTTGCATTCTGGAAAAACAGGGGATTGAGGCTGACGATCTGATCGGGACGCTTTCCGTGCAAGCCACGCAAAAAGGCTGGCGGACAACGATTATTTCCGGTGACAAGGATCTGATGCAGCTCGTCGATGATCAGGTGATGATGGTCGATACGATGAAAGACAAAACCTATGACGCGAAGGCGGTGAAAGAGAAATTCGGCGTGGGGCCGGATAAGGTTGTGGAAATTCTGGGCCTGATGGGCGACACTTCCGACAATATTCCCGGCGTGCCGGGCATTGGTCCAAAAACAGCAAAACGGCTCGTCGAAGAGTACGGTTCAGTGGAAGCGGTTATTGAAAACGCGGAGAAGCTGCATAACGTGAAGTTGCGCGAGAGTTTCCGTCAGTATGCCGAACAGGCCAGGCTGAGCCGGCAGCTCGCGCTGATTCGGACCGATATTGATATGGACTTTCAGCTCGAAGACGCGCTGCGCCGCGAACCGGACCAGGAAGCGCTTGCGAAACTTTTCGGCGAATTTGAATTTTCATCGCTTTTGCAGCAGATCAAAACCAATGAGGCTAAACCCGTGAAAGACTGCCCGGTGATTGCCGACAGCGCAGCGCTGGCCAGACTGGTTCGGAAGCTGTCGGGAAGCCCAAGCGTTGCCTGTGAAATCATTTGGGAGAAGCATCCTCCGCCGGAACTTGTCGGCATCGCATTCCATGCCGACGGCCATTCGTTTTATCTGCCGCTTCCGCATGCCTCCGCCACGGACCCATTAAAGGCCGATGAAGTATTTGCCGCGCTCGCGCCGGTATTGGGCGGCGCGGACATTAAAAAATATGTTTATGATTTAAAGACGGCGCTGGTTTCCCTGGAGACGTTCCATGTTTCATCGGGCGAAGATACGCAGTTGGCTGCTTACCTGCTCAATCCGGCCAGGCACTCTTATGAACTCGATGAAGTGGTCTGGGAATATTTGCACGAAAGAATCCCCGCGCCCCATGAGGTCGCCGGGGGCAAGGGGAAAATCTATTCGATGGCGCTCGTGCCTGTCGATAAGATGGCTGCCTATGCGGGCGAACGCGTAAGCGCGATTGCGGCATTGGCCCCGGTGCTGCAAGGGAAGCTGCAAGAGGCGGGTGCGGATTCACTTTACTGCGATGTGGAAATGCCGCTTCTGTTCACGCTTGCCGCAATGGAAAAAAAGGGCGTTCTTGTGGACACCATTCTTTTGAGGCAGATGTCTGCGGAACTTGGCCAGTTGCTGTCTTTAGCCGAAGAAAAAATTCATCGTCTGGCCGGCGAAAAATTCAACATCAATTCCCCTAAACAATTGCAGACAATTCTTTTTGAAAAACTCAAACTTCCCAAAGGCAAAAAAACAAAAGAAGGCTATTCCACGGATGTGGATGTGCTAAGCGATCTGGCCCGCAGCCACGAACTGCCCGCAGAGATTCTGGCCTACCGGAGTCTTGCCAAACTCAAATCCACCTATGTGGATGCGCTCCCCGTTTTGATTAATCCGCAAACCGGAAGGATTCATACCTCCTATAATCAAACCGTGGCAGCGACCGGCAGGCTATCCAGCAGTAATCCCAATTTACAGAATATTCCCATCCGGACACTGGAAGGCAAAAGAATCCGTCAGGCTTTTATCGCAGCACCGGGGTCGGTTTTGATTTCCGCTGATTATTCGCAAATCGAACTGCGGGTGCTCGCGCACCTGTCGGAAGACGCAACCTTACTGGAAGCTTTCGCCACCGATGAAGATATTCACACCCGTACCGCCTCTGATATATTCGGCGTCTTTCCGCAGATGGTCAGCTCCGATATGCGCAGACAGGCCAAGGTTATCAATTTCGGTATTCTCTACGGCATGAGCGCATTTGGACTGGCCAAAGAGCTGGGTGTTCCCCAGAAAACCGCTCAGGCTTATATTGACGGATATTTCGCGCGTTACAAGAAAGTGCGCGAGTATCTCGACGGTATATTAGAAGGTGCGCGCCGCGACGGTTATGTCTGTACGCTTTTAAACCGCCGCCGCTATCTGCCGGAACTGAAAAGCCAGATTCCATCGGTGCGCCAGTTTGCCGAACGCATGGCCATCAACGCCCCTATCCAGGGCAGCGCCGCCGATCTGATCAAAGTGGCGATGGTCAACATTGATCGATTATTGACAAAGCACAATCTGGCTGCGCGCCTGATAATGCAGGTACATGATGAACTCGTTCTCGAAACACCGGTTGGGGAGAAAGAAGAGGTAATGGCGCTTGTCAAAAAAGAAATGGAAGAAGTGATTAAGCTGAAGGTGCCGCTGAAAGTGGAGATTGCGGCGGGGAAAAACTGGGACGAGGCCCACTAGCGGCGTTATTTACTCGGTGCGCGCATTCCCGCAGGATGGTGTAATTATGATTGAATAACTTCCCTGCAGAAAAAGCCGAAGGCTTTACAAGCGCCCATCTGCTTCGTTTCCTTTCACACTTCGTCATTGCGGCCCACGAGAATGATCTTCCCCCGTCACCGAAGCCACATCCTGATTAAAAAAATTGATAAAAAGCCGATTCTGACTTAATATACTGCTAAAATATCAGGGAAATGCCAACTGGGACGAGATCAAGCAGCTTCCAAACGGACCGTGACGATCACCACCTTTACGGAGGTCTGGAGACCCAATGAAGTCAAAAGAAGTGCATAGTCTTTTGAAGCGGCAATTGAAAAGTTTTTTCGGGGAGTCGTTTATCGTTCCGGACGAGTGGCGCGATTTCATCGATGTCGTGAATAGCGCTTACCATCAAACGGATGCAGACCGGAACAACGTGACTGATCGTGAGGATGCGCAAGCCGCTTTGAAAAAAAGCGAGGAGTATTTTCGAGAGATCACCGCGAATTCAACCGATGTTCTCTTTATTGTAAATGCCAAGGGGTCCATCTCCTATGTAAGTCCCTCCGCGGAGCGTTTTATCGGCTTCAGTCCCGACGAGCTGATCGGCAAGAGCAGCTTATATTTGATTCACCCGGCAGACCATGCCAAAGCAGTTCTGGACTTTAGTCGGGCGCTTTTGACCAAAGACGTTTCCATTCCTAATAGCTTCCGTATCCGGCACAAAAACGGCGCCGAACTTGTCATGGAAGGTGTCGGTAAAAACCTTCTGCATCATCCGGTGATTGCCGGTTTCGTCATGAATTTACGCGACGTTACCGATCGCAGGCGGGCCGAAGAAGTTTTAAGCGAAACAGAAAAGCGGTTTGGTTTAATTCTGAATAATGTTCAAGAAACCATCTGGCTTATGGACATGAATCTCAAAACCACCTGGATTTCTCCGTCTGTCAAGCATAAACGCGGTTTTACCCTTGACGAATTGAAGAACCTTCCCCTGGAGGAGCATCTGACGCCGGAATCGCTCCGGATGGTGGTTGAGTTGATCGGAAAAAACATCACACCGGAGAGGTTGGCCAATCCTCAGGAAGATATCGCGGTGAAAGTGGAATTGGAATTCTACCGCAAGGACGGCTCCACGATGTGGGCCGATACGGCCCTGACGCTGCTCAGGGACGAACAGGGCGTTCCCACCGGTATTCTGGGCCTTGCCCGGGATACGACCGAACGCCGGAGGATGGAAGAAGCGCTGCGTGATAGCGAGCGAAGATACCGGCTCCTGACTGAAAAGATGTCGGACGTCGTCTGGATTGCGGACATGAATTTACGGACCGTCTATATCACCCCCTCCGTTCAGACGGTACTGGGTTTCACGCAGGAAGAACGAATGGCGCAAAGGGTCGATCAACAGTTAACACCGGATTCATTGACTTTCGGGATGGAAGCCATGGGCCGGGAGCTTGCTTTCGAAGAGCAGGGCAATCATGATCCCAACCGTAAAGCGAGACTTGTCCTGGAGTATTACCATAAAGACGGATCTACCCGCTTGATGGAGACAATCATCAGCGGACTGCGGGATGAAAAGGGTCTTTTAACCGGGCTTCACGGCGTGTCGAGAGATGTTACTGAACGTAATCGTGCACAGGAAGCACTGCAGCAAAGTGAGCAAAATTACCGCCGGCTGGCGTCTTACCATGAACGGCTGAATAATATTTCCATTGCGTTTGCCGAAGCATCCGGCACGGAGAGCTTATTTGGCAGTATTGCCGAATCCCTGCGCGTCCTCACCGGTGCCATCGCAGCTACTTTTTCAGCCTATAACCCGAAAACCCAATCCCTGAGACTCGTGTCCTTGTCCATCGATCCGCTGTCTTCCGACATCGTCAGCCCCTTCTTTGGACCTGAATCATTTGAAATGAGCATGCCGGTTAGTGAGGAAGATATGGAGCAGATGCGCCATCACGGCATTCGAAGACCCAAGGATCTTTGCGAGCTTTCATTCGGGGTCGTGCCTCAGGATATCTCTGATCTGGCCATGGACGCTGTCGGATGCCGCGAAATCATCGCCATGGCGATTAATTATTCGGAAGAACTGGTCGGCACGTGCGTTGCTTATTTGTCGGCTGTTCAGCCGGTTGTGCCGGACGATGCATTGAAAACGTTTGCCTATTTGTCAGGGACGGCGGTCAAGCGCAAGCAGGATGAGGAAGCCATCAGAAAGAGTGAAGAACAGTATCGCACGATCTTCGAAGGTACGGCTACTGCGAATATCATCATCGCAGAAGACACGACGATTCTCATGGCCAACAACAACTTTGCCAAGTTATGCGGGTATACAAAACAGGAGCTGGAAGGAAAGATCAGTTGGACCCTTTTCGTTTACAAGGATGATCTGGAGATGATGAAGGGTTATGACAAGAGTCGCAGGAAGGATCCCGCATCATCCCCCTCGTCTTATGAATTCCGTTTTATCAACCGTAAAGGTGAGGTCAGAGAACTCTTTATCAGTGTTGCCCCAATCTCTGAAACCGGGACAAACATTGTCTCGTTGGTCGATTTAACCGAAAGCAAGCAGCTGGAGAGGCAGCTCATCCAGGCCCAGAAGATGGAATCCGTGGGTCGCCTCGCCGGCGGTGTGGCCCATGACTTCAACAATATGCTCAGTGTGATCATCGGCAATACGGAAATGGCCATGAAGAAGCTCGATCGCTCCGAACCCCTCTATAAGATACTGCAGGATGTTCTGAATGCAGGGATGCGCTCGGCGGATCTAACCCGTCAGCTGCTGGCGTTTGCTCGCAAGCAGACGGTCAGCCCCAAAGTGCTGGACTTAAACGACACCGTGACCGGCATGCTCAAAATGCTCCAGAGGCTCATCGGTGAAAATATCGACCTGGCCTGGCAACCGGGGCACAACCTGTGGAAGGTCAAAGTCGATCCGTCTCAAATTGACCAGCTTCTGGCAAACCTGACTGTGAATGCCCGTGATGCCGTCCAAAAAACAGGGCGGATCACAATCGAGACCTCCAATACGATATGCGATGCAGTTTATTGCACGGACCGGCCCGAATGCATTCCCGGCGACTACGTCGTGCTGGCGGTAAGCGATGACGGTTGCGGCATGGAAAAGGAGGCCCTGGTCAACATCTTTGAGCCGTTTTTTACGACCAAGAAGGAAGGACAGGGAACGGGCCTCGGGCTGGCGACCGTCTATGGCATTGTCAAACAGAATAACGGCTTTATCGATGTCTACAGTGAGCCTGCGCAGGGCGCAACGTTCCGGATCTATTTGCCCCGTTATATGGACGAGGGTATAGAAACAGCAGATGAAGAAGACGATTCAAAGCCGGACGTAAGGGGGGGACCGAGACAATTCTGCTTGTGGAGGATGACGAAACGGTTTTGAAAATCAGTAAGGCGATGCTGGAAATATTGGGCTACACAGTGCTGGCAGCCGGGGGAAAAGACCAGGCCCTGCAACGGGTCAAAGCAGACGGTGAAAATATTGATCTGCTGCTCACGGATGTGGTGATGCCGGAGATGAACGGGAAGGAACTCTCGGAACGGATCCTGGCGATCAAACCGGGGCTGAAGTGCCTGTATATGTCCGGATACACGGCGGATGTAATTGCACGCCAGGGTGTGCTGGATCGAGGGGTGAAGTTCCTGCCCAAGCCGTTTTCTTTAAAAGATCTGGCAGCCAAGATCAGGGAAGTTCTTGACGAGTGAATCCTTTTTTAAAGCCAACCGTGGACGCGCGTTATTGTGGCGCAATTTCCGCGGTGAAACGGCGTCAGGGTGTCGCTGCTTTCTTTCCCAATTCGAAGGCCTGTTTTATAGCTGTTTCGTTATTCGTAATGTCTCCCTTTTCGGTAGCGGAGGCCATGACGGCGCTAAGCCAGGTCATCCTGGTCATCTCCACAGTTGACTTAAAGCTGTGAACAATCGGATCTCCCGTGTGCACATTCGTATCGCCGCAAACGGTGATCAGTCCGATGCGTTTGCCTCTCATTTTCGGATAGTATGCCTTTTGCCATTTCCACTCCTCGTCAAAGAAGACACACCACCGGTCCAGATAGGCTTTCATCTGTGCGGTCATCGTCCAGAAGTAAACGGGGGAACTGTGGATGACAGCGTATGCATCCAGAATTTTTTTCTGAATTTCGGCCATATCATCCTTGATGGCGCAGACACCCATTTTGTTGCATTTCCTGCAGTCTTTGCAGCCGGCGATGTGCTTGCGGTCGAGGATGATCTTTTCCACGTCGGCGCCGACTTCCTTCGCGCCGGCCAGAGCCTGACTGAGGAGGACGTCGCTGTTGCCTCCAATTCGCGGACTTCCCAGAATGCCAAGTATTTTCATATCCATCCTCCCGATCTTTTTATGCCTACTTCAACAGTAGCAGTTGCTCTAAAAGTATCTCTTTTAGGCCATCTTGTAAATATATAAAAATGACACTGAATAATGTTAAGAAAAATGTTATTACGATATCGACGTTTAGTTTTATTTTGGAATACGCTGTGCCGGTATAGAATTCGAACTATGAAATTGATCAATGCCTCTTTGGGGCTGATATATTCCAAATTGACGGCGGCGCCGTTTTACATTCGGTTCCATCTGACCCATCGCTGTAATTATCGCTGCAGGATGTGCGGTCAGGATCATGATCCCGCAAAACAGGACCGCGAACTTTCCCTGGCCCAGATCAATATCGTGGCTCAGCGAATGGCGCAGTTACATGCCCGCCATCTGGTCATTACCGGCGGAGAACCGTTCCTCCGGCATGATTTGCCGGAGATTATCGCAGCATTCAAACGTCATCATTTTTCAATCCGGATACAAACAAACGGCGGGCCGCAGGTTACGCCTCAGCTTCTGACCCGATGCGCCGATGCGGGATTGCAGGATATCAGCGTGTCCATTGATACATTGAACCGCGACCTGCAAGACGAGATTTGCCAGAGCCGCGATGTGGTGGATAACGCCATCCGGACGCTGCATTTAAGTCAAAAGGTTTTGCCTCAGGGCATGTCGCTTGCAAACATTGTAGCGTCCGCCTATAATTTCAAAGAGCTTCCCGCGCTGGTTCGCTATTTCAGTCAACGCGGGATTTACACGTATATTACGCCGGCGATGATCAGTCAGGAGCAGGACGTCGCGGAGCATTTCAAATTTCGGGCCGGGGATATCGGTTTTGCCCCGGAGGCTCTGGATGAGGTCCTGAGCCACGGCGTTCTCGATGAATTGATCAAATTGCGGCGTTCGGGGCCGGGGTTGACCAATTCCACGCGTTTTTTCAAAGATTATCAAAACTATCTTTTGCACGGACAGCCTGTCGCCCTGTGCGAGGCGGGAACGCTCAGCCTGGACATTTACCCCGACGGCGGTGTGGCCGTGTGTAAAGAAAAACCTCCGATGGCCAATGTAATGGATCCTGATTTTTTATCCTATTTCCGGAGCGCTGAATACCGCCTTCGTGTCAGGGAAATTACGTCCGACTGCCGTGGTTGCTTTTACGGAGAGTATCGGGAACCCCTTTATGCCCTGCGGGATTATTCCGTATTTCTCGAATGGGTGCGGGATTGGTTTCGAACCTTCCGGCATGGTATGAAATTCAATCAAGCAGGGCGGCCTTCCGCCGCTGATCCGGCAGAATGAAATCAGTCAGGCGCTGCCATCACAAATTCATCATCGCCTGTTGACGATATGAAAAGGGCGCACCGTCCGAAAGGAAGTGCGCCCTTTATGTTGTTTAATAGATGACTGAAACTTTTAACCCTGAACCTTTTTCCTCGCCCCTATTGCTCTATCTCAAATTTTGATTTTTCCGCGCCGCATACCGGGCATGTCCAGGCGTCGGGAATGTCTTCAAACCGGGTGCCCGGCGCGATGCCACTGTCCGGATCGCCTTTTTCCGGATCATAGACATAGCCGCAAACGGTGCAGACGTAGCGCGCGGCGGCCTTGGGTTTCGGAATGGCTGCGGCTGCGTCCTGATCGTAAGTCGGCGCGGTTTTGGGGGATTTCCCGCCCTTGACGTTCTGATAATACGCGTAGGTCATGGGTTCGCCAACGCCTGTCAGATCGGCTTCGACGACTTTGCCTACAAAAATCGTGTGCGTACCGCAATCGAGTTCGCCTTCTACTTCCGTTTCGATAAAGCCCAGCGAATAGTCCAGAATGATGGGAATGCCCGTTACGCCGGGTTTGGTTTTCGTATCTTTCAACTTGTCCACATCGCGGCCGCTTTTGAAACCGAACAGACCGATGAAGGTCATGGGCGCTGCTTCCGATAAAATGGAAACCGTGAATTTACGGCTGGATTGGATCAATTCATGCGTATAATTCTCTTTGTTGATGCAGACGGCCAACGTAGCCGGTTTGGATGCGGCCTGGATGATGGAATTGGCGATCTGACCATTGCACTTGCCATCCTGCCCGGAGGTGACGATGTAGAGTCCGTAACTGATTTTGTGAAGGGCTGCTCTGTTCATTTTCGATTCCTTTTCCCCAAATGATTTTGTGGCGGAGTCTTATAGCTGAATTTTGCGTTTTGCGCCACGAAATTTCTTCAGAGTTTTTTCTTTTGACAAATGATAGTTTCTCTTATAGTGACTTCAAACGCTTGAGATTTTGCCCTTTTATCCGTTCCGACCGGGCAGGAAGGCGCTGGATTTGGTGCGATAAATCTTCCGGCCCTGTAAAGCGCTATATTCCGACGAAAAGAGAATAAAACATGTTAACCTATCAAGAATTCACTGAGAAAAAATCATTCAACCTGGAAGAACTTCTGGCTTTTGCCTATGGTACGCTTGTCACGGATCCTCCGGAGCATTTCCAGGCGCGTCTGCCTGCGCCCCCGTTTCTGATGGTGGATCGTATTACGCTCATTGAAAGTTCCGGTAAAGGGGGACGGGTGATAGCCGAGCAGGATGTCCGTCTGGATGCCTGGTATTTTCAATGCCATTTTTCCGGCGATCCGGTGCAGCCCGGATGTCTTGGCGTGGACGCGATCTGGCAATTGCTGGGTTTCTTTTGTGTCTGGAACGGGGGCATGGGGACGGGGAGGGCGCTGGGTTGCGGAGATGTTGCGTTCAACGGTCAGATTCGCCCGTTTAATAAGTGCATCCGGTTTGAAGTCGATGTCCGGCGTTTTTCGAAACTGAAAGACTCGGGCGCCTCCATTGGAATCGGCGATGGCCGGATCTATGTGGACGATGAATTAATCGCAACCGTCGGGCAGGCCAGAACCGGTATTTTCAAGGATATCGCTTATCGTGATTATCCGAACCGGTCGAAGCATTCCCTTGGCGGAATTATGCAGAGATAAGAAATGCCGGGCATCGAGATTTTTCTTGAAAACGGCATCCGATGGGAGATATGATCGCGCAATTTTTCAGAAATACGCTTTGTCGGGAATGGCCTTGAACGTTATCAAAAAAGCGGCGCTCTATTTCGCCGGAAAAAAATTCTGCCGTCAAGCCATCGAAGAACGGGCTGATCTGATAAAGATCCGGGAAAAGCCGTCCAAATCGGTGGTGGCGGGTATCATCATGATAGCCTTCAGTTACGTGATTGGTCTGCCGGCCGTTATTTTTCTCAGTATAATGGCGGTCTGGATGAAAGAACCGCTGATCGGTATTATTGGCGGGCCATTGATCTATGCGATCTCCACCATTATATTTATCGTCGGCATTAAACTGGTAGGGAAAAAGTATTTCGTCACTTTTCTGAAATGGTCGGTCCGGGTAGTGTTGGAGAAAATTCTAGGCAATGACGTCCGCTTGATTTCCGGCGGCGAGTGCTCAAAGGAACCCTAACGTTAATTTAGAATTAATATATATCGAGGTGGCAAATGAGTACAGTTGAAGAAATAATGGATGAGTTGAAGGGCAAAATTATATCAACACTGGGGTTGCTGGACGTCACCCCCGCAGACATCAAGGATGATGATCCGCTGGTGGGTGGAGATACGGGCATCGATTCCATCGATGTTCTGGAGCTCGTGATGATGATCGAAAAGGATTACGGCGTCAAAATTGAGAGCAAGGAACTGGGCGCCAAAGTATTCGCCTCGGTGCGCGCTCTGGCGACGTTTATTGCACAAGCCAAAAAGCCCAAAGCTTGAAACACGCTTAAACCCGATATTGCGGGCATCTTTGATGAAACCGAGAGCATAATTTTTTCATGAAGAAAGTATTGCTGATTTCCGCCAACATGATGAAAAAGCCCTATCCGGTGTATCCGCTGGGGCTCGATTATGTGGCCGGCTCCCTTGAAACCCGCTATTTAACCAAAATCCTGGATATGAACGAATTTTCATCCCTGGAGGCTCTGGGGGAGCAAGTTCGGCAATACGCACCGGATTATATCGGGCTTTCCATTCGCAATATCGACAATACCGACACGATCAACAGCCGCGGCTTTTTGTCCGACTATCAGGATCTGGTGGGCAGAATCCGGCAAAATTCACAGGCAACGCTGATTCTGGGCGGCAGCGGCTACACGATTTTCCCGCTGGAATTTCTCCACGCGCTCAACGCGGATTACGGCATTGCCGGAGAAGGGGAACGTTTCCCCCTGCTTTTGGATGCCCTGGAAAATGACGCCGATGTTTCGGCCATTCCCGGCGCAGTGACGAAGCATACATCGCAGGTTGACTATCAGGCGTGGCAAGGCGCTATGCATCGCGCGTTCGATCCGGACGCCACGCACACGAATTACTATTTGTCGTACGGCGGCATGCTCAATTTACAAACCAAAAGAGGCTGTCCGTTTCATTGCAGCTACTGCACGTATCCGCATATTGAAGGCAGCAAAATGCGGTTGTTTCCGCCGGAAGATATTGCAAGGCAGGCCCGCCAGTTGCAGGATGCCGGGGCCAAATATATTTTCATGACCGATTCGGCGTTTAACGCAAGTTTCGAGCATAGCCGGCTGGTGGCCGATGCATTTATTAATGCCGGCCTGTCCATTCCCTGGGGCGGATTTTTCGCTCCCACAGTGCCGCCTGCCGATTATTACAAAAGATTGGCCGATGCAGGGCTTACCCATGTGGAGTTCGGAACGGAATCCATGAGCAATACCATGCTCAAAAGCCTGCGAAAACCGTTTAGTACGGATGATGTTTTCAAGGCGCATTCCAACGTTTTGGATGCGGGCTTATTTATCGCCCATTATTTCCTGCTGGGCGGTCCGGGTGAAAACGAAGAAACCCTGCGGGAGACTTTAATTGGGGTCGACCGGCTGGAAAAGGCGGTTTTCTTCTTCTTCTGCGGCATCCGTATTTATCCTCACACAGCTTTGTATGAAACCGCGCTGAGGGAAGGCCAGATCAGTGCATCACAGAATCTTCTCGAGCCGGTATTTTACAGGTCTCCTTTTATTTCCGATGTGGAAATTATGAACAAAGTCGAAGCGCACGCCGATGGCCGACTGCACTGGCTGGTCGGCGCCGGGGAAAGTAAGGCAACAAGGATTTTACCGAGGCTCTACGACCGCGGACACACAGGCCCCTTATGGGAACACCTGATTTCATGACGACAACACTACGGAATTGGAGTCGGGCCGAAATTACGGGGATTCTTGTTTTGATAGCGGCCGTCGCCGTTTTTTTTGTCCATCCCTTTCTTACGGCGGTTTTGCTGCTTTCCTACATTGGCCTGTGCGTGGCTGCCTGTTTCTTTCCGCAGATAAATTTTCTGGGGCCTGTGGTCAGCCGGGGCAATACCGGCAAACCACAGGTTGCGCTGACCTTTGACGACGGCCCGGCCGAACCGACGACCCGGCAGGTGCTGGAGTTGCTGGAAAAATATTCCGTACAGGCGACATTCTTTGTCTCCGGGGTCAACGCCAAAAGCCATCCGGACATTATTGCGGGTATTCTGGCCCGGGGTCACGAAATCGGCAACCATTCCTTCAATCACCTGCCGTTTCTGATGTTGAAGGGCCGCCAGTCTCTTTATCGGGAAATCGCCGTTGCGCAGGGGGTTTTGCGGTCCATGGGTGCTGACACGCAGGCTTTTCGTCCGCCGGTCGGCATTATCAATCCCAAACTGCCCGCCGTTTTGAATTCATTGAATATGTTTTGCGTTACCTTTAGTTGTCGTGCATTTGATGCAGGCAATCGCCGTATCCGGAATCTTGCCGCCCGGTTGCTGAAAAAAGTAAAAGCCGATGATATCATTTTGCTGCATGACGTTCCCGCGCGGAATGTCGGGGATTGTGAACAATTATTGGAAGAGATGGAAAAAATAATTGTGGGGATTCAAAATAAAGGATTGCAGATTGTGCCACTGAGCGTTTTGATCGGGCGGGAGATCATGAGAAATCCACGCTGCTGATTTTTCAAACGATAAAATCAGGCATTGGCCGGAAAAAAAATTTTGATTGGAAAACCAAACGATGATATACATTTGCGCCCTTGATCCCAAAATGAACGAGAGGCTCGTAAAAGAGGGTGAAGATTGAATGGACCCGTGGCAATTACTAAATGAAGTTGAAGGCATCGGGGCGAATTCGCTTTCGGCCAAGGCTTTGGCGAAAGAAGGCTCGGCATGGTTTGAAGGTCATTTTCCCGGCGAACCGATTTTGCCGGGAATTGCGCTGGTGCATACGGTTTATTCAGTCATCAAGCAGGATGTCCGGGCAAGGGGTGAGGACTTGGAACTGTTCTCGCTTCGCAGAATCCGATTCACACGTCCGGTGCGGCCGGGGGAGGCATTAGACGTAAGTTTGAGCCGGGATGTGATTGGACAGGACAATGTTTATAGTTTTAAGGTTGCCGTAAAAGACAACGTCGTTTGCAGCGGTATGGTTTATGTAGCAAAGACCGCAAAAAGATAAAAAAGTAAAAAAGGAGGGTGGGGATGCCTGAAACCAAAGACACACAGGGCATTGTTCAGCATGTGGCTGAAATCATTATCGGAGAATTAAAACTGGAAGATGTTACCGCGGAGACGTTCAATCCGGACATGGATCTGGTGGACGAGCTGGGTATCGACAGCATGGATTTGGCGACCATCGCGCTGGTTTTGCAGGATGAGTACAAAATTGTCATCGACGAAGACGATTATCCCAAGCTCAAAACGGTGCGGCTGATCTGTGAATATATCGAAGAGAAACTGACTTCGAAACATTAAAGATTAAAATCAATCTCTATGAGAGCCAACTTGAATACAAAACCTGAGCCCGCCAGACTTAAATTTTCCGATCTGCTGGCCGATCCGGACGTGAAAGCCCGCTGGGAAAAAGTCCGTCAGTATTTTTTCCTTCGGGAGTCCACTTACGATATGAGCAACCGCTGCAACATCCGTTGCGACGGCTGTTACTATTTCGAAGGCGACAAGCAGTTTGCCGTTGAGAATCTCAACGCTTCCGACTGGCGACGCCTGATGCAGGCGGAAAAAGCGCGCGGCATCACTTATGTGGTGCTGGCGGGCGCGGAGCCATCATTGGTGCCGGAACTTCTGGACGTCTGCTACGCAGAGATGCCGCTGGGCAGCATTGCCACCAACGGTTTTAAGAAGATTCCCGAATCCGTCGGCTATAAAATTCATATTTCCGCCTGGGGAAACGATGAAACCAGTCTGCGGACCCGCAAGGCTAAAAATCTCTTAAAGAAGCAGATTGAAAACTATCAAAACGACCCGCGGGCGGTTTTCGTTTACACCTACACGCGGGAAAACATCGATGAGGCGCACGAAGTAGCCGCTGAACTTGCGGCCCACGACTGCAAGCTGACGTTCAATGTGTTTTCGTCTCCCGTCGGATATGACGGATCGCTGCGTCACACGCCTGCGTCACTTTCGCGCACGCGGGAGTCCATGATTGCGCTTTTGAATTCCTATCCGAAGAACGTTTTATTTTCCGTCTATAACGCCGTGGCGCATACGTCGCTTCAGGGGCTGCATGATCTCTACAGTTGCTCGTATCCCCGTTGCAATTCCTCGCAGGATATCGGCCTGGGGCGTTCGTTTCGTCAGTATCGCACGGATCTGAACTGGGATCGGCAGGTGGCCTGCTGCGTGCCGGACACGGATTGTTCCGATTGCCGTCACTATGCCGCCGGTTCTGCAGTGGTCACAGCAAGGCTCTACCGGCACGTCAATACGCCCGAGACGTTTAAATCCTGGCTGGATTATGTCGATACTTATCTGGCGGTCTGGGTGATGGGATACGAAAAAGGCGCCAACCTCTGCGACGATGTGGTTTTACCACCGCCCGCCGTTCGTTGAAATAGTGATGAAGAAAAGTTACCGTCAACAAGGATGAATTCATGAAAACAATCAGTGCCCTGCTGGATGACTCCTGGCGTGAACGCTACCGCAGGATCGCCAATCTCAACATCCGCAGTTCCATATATGACCTGACCAACCGCTGTAATCTGCGCTGTAAGGGCTGTTTCTTTTTCTCGTCGGGGGAGCACCATGTGACGGAAGAAATGGACATCCGGAATTGGGAAGCTTTTATTGATAAGGAAAAAGCGCGCGGCGTCAATCTGGCGATTTTGATCGGCGGTGAGCCGACGTTGTGCATGGACCGGCTGGAGGCATTTTATAAGCGGATGCCGACCTATTGCGCGACCAACGGCCTGATCAAGGTGCCCCGCGATAAATTCCCCGATATGATGGTGGGTATTTCGCTTTGGGGGGGCGGCGAAGATGAAAAAGTTCTGCGCGGAAAAGACACGTTTGCCATTTCCAGTAAAAATTATGAAGGCGATCCCTACACCTACTATCTTTACACCGTAACTCCCAAGCAAGTGGGAAAGATCGAACCGGTCATCAAACGCATCGAAGACAACGGCTTGAAGGTGCATTTGCAGCTTCTGTCCAATGATGAGAGCGTGGATGGGTTTTACTGGCGACCGGAAGAACTGCGCGATTTGCGCTTTGAAATGGATGAGATGCTGGATGCGTATCCTCAGACGATTATCTCCAGCAAGTATTATCATGAAGTCATCACCAGCGGTATGATGCTGGGACGTCGCTTCGGCTGGAGGGAGTGCCCGTCCGTCACGGAATCGGTGGATAGCCGCAAGCCGTCTGTGCGCCGACTGATTCATTTTTACCGCTGGGCGGCTGATTTGAAGACGGTTCACCGCTGCTGCACCTCCGCCACGCGCGACTGTGCAACCTGCAAGGACGGCGCTGCGCACATGAGTTGGATCATGGTCAACAAACGCGCGCACATGAACACTCCCCGCGATTTTCAAAATTGGATTGAAGTCTACGAGATGTTTGCCAAACTGTATCGGTTGATACCGTGGTGAAAAAAAGGTTCAAGGCGAAAGGCGCAAGGTTCAAGGCTGATGATGGCAGGTTGCCTCTGTAATTTTTTTTCTGTTGGAAAAATCAATAAATTGTAATTGATATTTTTGAAAAGCTCTTGCATGATGATCGCTCGTGAAAAAGAGCGGCTTCTCGGTCAGAGTATTGATAATTTATAGGGATAATATTACGTGTCTGGTAAAACTCTTATATTAGGTTATGATGCGGTTTCTTCTTTGGGGACGGATCTGGAAACGCAGTGGCAACGGGCTTGCCGGGGCGAAAGTGGCATCGGGCCTCTGACGCGCTTCAAGCTGACCCCGGGTTTCCCCGCGCAAGTGGCCGGTCAGGTTGCCGACGTAGATGTCAAACCCTATCCGTTTTTGCAACCACGGGAAATGGCGCACTGGACGTCGCCTATTTTTAAATATGCCCTGCTGGTCGTCCATCGCGCCTTGCAACAAAGCGGCATTGAAATCACGCCGGACGTCGCGCCGCGCGTTGCCATTACGTTCAGTTCGGCAGTCGGAGGGCTGGATGCGATTCTAAAAGCTGACCGCCAGATCATAGCCGAAAATAAAATGCCCCATCCCTTTGCCAATCCCAACTCCTGCATTAACATGGTTGGCGGCAAAGTATCGATCCTTTCGAAAGCGACAGGACCCATTTGCGCGACCATTACGGCCTGTGCCACCGGCGTGACGTCGATGATCATAGGCGATATGCTGCTTAAGCAAAATCTGGCGGATGTCGTGATTGCCGGAGCTGTAGATTTTCCGCTGGTCGAACCGATTATGGCGGGCTTTGCCACAATGAACGGCGCTTACCGTCCCAGGGAAGGCCAGCCTCATGAACCGCCTGAAAAAACCAGCCGGCCTTTTTCGCTTCACCGCCGGGGATTTGTGGTTTCCGAAGGGGCAGGCTGTATCATCCTGGCAACAGATGACTTTGCCCGCGCACACGGACTGAAAGCGAAAATTGCGGTAGCCGGGTCAGCCATGACCTCCGATGCCAGTCATTTTGTCGCCCCGAATCTGCCGACCGTTCAAAAATGTATTGAGCTCTCTCTTCTGTCCGCCGGTATACAGCCGCAGGACATTAGCGCCATCAACGCGCACGCGACATCGACCAAAATTGGCGATAAAGTTGAAGCGGATGCGCTGGAGCGGGTTTTCGGCCAAAATGTTCCTTCCGTGTCAGCCAATAAATCGCAGTTGGGACATGCCATGGGCGCCTCATCCGCCATCGAAAGTATTCTGGCGATGGAAGGGATGCGCAAAGACACCCTGCTGCCGACGATCAACTACGAACCCGATCCGGCGATTGTCCTGGATTTTGCACCGGATAAGGCCAGAACATTAAAACAGGAATTTGTGTTGAAAAACGCGTTCGGATTCGGGGGATGTAACTCCTGTATCATCTTACAGCGTATCGATTAGAAGGAATGATCTAAAGCATGAAAGCACCTCAAAACCGCAGAGTATTTGTGATCGGCTACGGGGCGGCAACGCCGCTGGGCGGCACGTTTGAAAAAACATGGAAGCGGGCGATCAAGGGCGAAGCGGGTTTTCGCAAGGTCACGCGCTGCAAGGTGGAATCGGCCTGCGATATCGTGGGCGAGATTCCGGACTGGTTTCCCCTGGAGCTTGATTTCACCGATGCGAAGGAAGTCTACAACTGGAATGCGTCTTTTGTGATTTTAACCATGGCGGTTTGTAGGGAGGCGCTGGCAAATGCCGGTATTACGATGGATGAACGCATCGCACCCCGAATGGCCTGCCTGATCGGATCGGCGCTCAACGGTTCGGATGCTTACCGCATCGCCGTGCACGATTTGGAACACCGCGGCCCGTTGCGCGTGAGCCCCTATCTGCTGCCCAATCTTTGCGCCAATTTGCCGTCCGGCAAGGCGGGGATGCTTTTGAAATTCACAGGCCCCATTTTTTCACCGCAGGGCGCCTGCGCGTCCGGTAATCACGCCATCGGCATCGGGTCGCGCATGATTCGCGACGGGGACTGCGACTTTGTTCTGGCGGGAGGCGCGGATACACCGATTCTGCCGGAGTTGATTCACGGTTTTGCCAATATGAACGCGACGATCAAGGTGCATCCGGATGATCGTGCGTACACCGATCCCGCGCAGGCCTCGCGACCGTTCAGTATGGATCGCAAGGGCTTTGTGCTCTCCGAAGGCGCGGGGGTGGTCGTGCTGGCGGCCGAAGATGTGATCAAAGCCCATGGACTCACGCCGAAGGCCGAAGTGCTGGGCGTGGGCTGGACGTCGGACGCTCACCATTACACCAGCCCCAATCCGCCGACGATCACGCGGGCGCTTCGCGAAACCATTGCCGATGCCGAATTACAACCGGAAGATATTCAGTATGTCAATGCGCACGGCACATCCACGCCCAAGGGTGACCGGACGGAAATCAAATGCCTGCGGGATGTTTTTGGCAAGCACCTGGAAAAGATTCCCGTATCTTCGAATAAATCGCAGTTGGGTCACACGCTGGGAGCTACCGCCGCCATCGAAGCGGCCCTGACGATTGAGGGCATGAAGCAAGGCATCATTTTGCCGACCATTAATTATTTTCCCGATCCGGAACTCTCTGATGTGGACGTGGTGCCGAATATTGCCCGCAAGCAAAAATTTGAAATCGCGCTGTCCAACGCTTTTGGTTTTGGCGGTACGAACTGCTGTGTGATTTTCCGAGGAGTATGACATGAAGCCCAAACCCTTTATGCCGGAGATTTATAAGGATGATGAGAGGTATGTCCGGGATCAAAGCACCGGCCTGGTCTGGCATCGGGCCAAATACCGCGTCTTATATGCCGACACCGACCGGTCTCAGGTGGTTTATCATTCCAACTATCTGCGCTATTTTGAATTCGGGCGCACCTCGCTGATGCGTGATGTGGCCTATTCGTACAAGGAAGTTGAAGAGAGCGGTTATGTCTACCCGATTTTCGATTTGGGCATCTCCTTTTATCAATCTCTGTTTTATGATGATGTCATGCACATCCATACACGGCCTGTGAATCTGGAGCGTGTGCGGCTGCAATTTGACTATGTGATTACGCACGCGGATCAAGGTTATCGGGTCTGCACAGGGTTTACCAAACACTGCGCCGCCAACACGACTGGCAGACCCGTGGCGGTCGATCCGAAAACGGTTCACCTATGGCAGACATTTCCCGACAAAATTTAAAAAGCCGGTTTCCTTATTCCATTGAAATCAAGGCTTATCTGCGCGATCATTTTTTTGAAGGAAAGGCCGTCTTTCCCGCCGTGGAGGCCATGATTGTTCTGGCGCGCGCCATGCAGGGCCGCTATCCGCAGGCGAACCTGAAAATGCTTACCGGGGCGCAATTTTCCAGAATGCTGATTTTGGAGCCGGATGCAGATCACTTAAAGACGCAAATAGAAATCGACCCATCCGATGAAGGCGTCAGGGCTTCTCTTTTGACGTCGGTAAAAATCAAACAAAGCGCGATGACTCGAACACTGGAACATGCGCGCGTAACTTTCTCTGAACATCCCGTATTACCTTCGCCATTGTTGTCTTTTCGCGCGGCGCGCAAGCTGCAAAGTGAGTGCATTGGTGTTCCTGCCGAGTCGATTTATCGCGAGCTGATACCTTTCGGGCCGGCTTACCGCAATATTATCGGAGACCTCTCTGTTGCCGCAGACGGGGCGCTGGCCGATGTTTCCGGCGGCACTCTCGAAGATGATATTTTGGGATCGCCCTTTGTGCTGGACGCAACCATGCACGCGGCCTGCGTCTGGGGCCAGCGGTTTGCAGGCGTTGTTCCCTTTCCCGTCGGGATCGATCAGCGCATCATTCATGCGCCCACCTGCAGGGGCGGAGCCTATCTGGCGCGGATCAGTCCTGTGGATGTCAGCCGCGAACCGCTCATATTTGACGCCTGGATTTTTGATCAACAGGGTGTACTGTGCGAAAGCATCAGCGGGTTGCGCATGCGCGATGTTACACAGGGCCGCATGAAGCCGCCCCAGTGGATTAAGGACGAGGCATGGAAAAAATCATCTTAATGTGTGCGGTGGCTTATCTGATGGGTTCCGTCAATTTCGCGATTTTGTTTTTCAAAATCGCAGGCCGGGCTGATCCGCGTTTGAGTTTCAGCGGGAATGCCGGAACCACCAATGTTTACAGGCAGGCGGGCCTGCCCTGGGCCGTTGTGGTTTTCTCGCTTGATATCGGCCGTGCGATAGCGGTGGCGGCGCTCGCCATGCATTTCATCGGAGGCGTGTGGTTGGTATGGGCCGGTTTTTTTCTGATTTTGGGAAACAGCTTTCCCTGTTTTCACGGATTTCGGGGGGGCAAGGGGGTGGCCAATTATCTGGGATTTACGCTGCTTACCGTTCCTGGGGCGGCGCTTCTGTCAGCCATTATCTGGCTTTTGGTGTACGGGGTGAAACGCAAGCCCTTTATCGCATCTTTTTTTATGGTGGCTGTTTTGTCCGTCGGGCATGCCGTGAATGCTCATTGGGCGCTGCCCGCCTCCGCAGGCGCTGTGGCGACATTCGTCCTGATTGTTTTCAATCACCGAAGCAACATTAAACAATACGGACAAGACAAAGAAGCGACCGGACAGGATGAACCCTAGAATATTTACAAAACCAGTTTAATCGCCCGATGCGCTTTGAGCGCCTCGTATAAAGCCATGCGATGCGATTCGCTCTCGACGGTCAGTTCCACATTCAAACTGATATATTTGGCAGTATCGCTCAGGCGGGAAACGGAGATCCTGCATAAACGGTCTTGAATGATTTCCGCCACGGCGGTTTGCATGTCGTTTTGATCGGTGCCGATGATTTTATAAGCCCAGGCACAGGGATAGTCCAAATGCAGTTTTTTGTTTTTAGGGTCAGTCATTTCAAACTCGCTTCCTCAATCGTACTGGTTTACTAAACAATGATTCCATTTTTATCAAGGGGATTTCCGCGAGGCATGGATTCTTCCGGGCGCTTTTTGCCGTTGTCAGAAATGTCTTTGACACGCCTTACGGGCTCTGCTAAAATGCAATAGTTTTTTAAGAGTTCGTTTATACAAATCTTTTTTTCATGAATATCTAAGGAGGGAAAATGTTAAAGAAAACAAACCATAATGTTTCTAAGTCTTCGGTAATCTGGATGGCTGTTTTGCTGGCTTTCGTGATGCTGATTTCGTTGCCGATTGCGGGATTCGCTCAGGGAAAAAAGGCGGATGCGCAAAAGGCGGTTGCAGCTCTGGTGGACATCAACAGCGCGTCGGAAAAAGAGCTGGAAAGCATCAAGGGCGTCGGCCCCGCCACAGCCAAAAAGATTGTCGCCAATCGTCCCTACAAATCCGTGGAGGACCTCACGAAAGCCGGACTGAGCGCCAAAGCCATTACAGCCGTGAAGCCTTTTGTCACTGTTGGCAAGGCTCCGGTTTCTTCTGCGACGGAAACAGCGACCAAAGCGGCAACCAAAGCTGATGCGCCGGTAGCCGCGGATCTGACCCGGGCGACTCAGGATGTCAAGGCGACCGCTAAATCCACATCGGCTGCGGCATCCAAATTGGCGCCGGGCACGAAGGTCAATATCAATACGGCGGATCAGGCCATGCTCGAGAAACTTCCTGAAATCGGTCCTGTTAAAGCCAAGGCGATTATGGAGGGACGTCCTTATAAATCCATCGAAGATGTTATGAAAGTCAGCGGCATCAAAGGAAAGACCTTCGATGCCATTAAAGACTTTATTGTTGTCAAATAAGGGTCGGATCATTTAAATTTTTAAAGGAGGATGTACAAATGAAAAAAGTTTTATTTTTTGTATGTGTTTTGATGTTGGCTGCCTCTATGGCGTTTGCCGCGGGACCCAAAACCTATCAGGTCACCGGACCGGTCCTGGAGATCAAAGGAGATGTGATTGTAGTTGAGAATAGCAAGAAAGAAAAATGGGAAGTAGCTAAAGACGCAGCTACGAAAGTTAACGGTGATCTGAAAGTCGGTTCCAAAGTTACCATCGAATACACGATGACCGCGACCAAAGTTGAAGTAAAGGAAGATAAAAAGGCGGATACGAAAAAGAAAAAATAAAAATGGACTCAAATAACTGAAGGCGCCGCTCCCTGTGGGAAAGCAGGGCGCGGCGCTGATTTATTTTCACAAAGAAGAGGAAAATAAAAATGGGATTGTTTGATGAAGTCATCTCCGCCGTCGGAAAGAAACTGGTGGAGGGCAGCAAAACAGCCTGATTGAGCAAGCCATCTCCATGATTAACAATCCCGAGACCGGGGGAGCCTTCTTCTTCAGCTGATTGAACAATTGGCGCCTGATGGCAAACTTCCGGAAGGCAACGTTCTGGGCCAAAACTTAAGCGTCCTGGCTGAAAGGTTTCTGAAGGGTTGACAAGGAGCCACTTTGTTTATTTTTCTAAAATGCCTGATTGTCTAAAACAATCAGGCATTTTAGTTTCAAATCTCAAATCTCAAATCTCAAATCTCAAACCTTGAACCCCCCTCCATTTGACAACCGCCGGAACGTCGTTAAACTCTTCATACAGGAAGGTGGATATGAATATGAAGAATATTTTTAAATATGGTGTCGTCTTAAGTATGGTGTTGGTTGGTCTTAGCGCTAATGCTCAGCAGCTGGAGGGAGTTAATAAAATGATGAAAGCAGATCATACACAAAAGATAAGCATTGCTACATTGGCGGGCGGGTGCTTCTGGTGCGTGGAGTCTGACCTAGAAAAACTGACCGGCGTGATCAAGGTGATTTCCGGTTATTCCGGCGGTAAGGGGGAAAACCCAACGTATGAAACGTATTCGAAGATGGGTTACATTGAAGTGGTGCAGGTTTATTATGATCAGAGCAGGGTGTCGTATGAACAGATATTAAATTATTTTCTAAAGCATATTGACCCGACGGATTCAGGAGGTCAGTTTGCGGATCGTGGTCCTTCCTATCGTAGCGCCATTTTTTATTCGAATGATGATCAAAAAAAGATGGCTGAGAAGGTCTTACTGGCGCTTTCGACGTCAGGAAAATTCAATACACCCGTCGCCACGGAAATTATAAAATTTACGGGTTTTTATCCGGCGGAAGATTATCATCAGGATTATGGCAAGAAGAATCCGCTACGCTATAAATACTACCGCAGCGGATCCGGACGGGACCGGTTTCTTCAGGAGGTCTGGAAAAATGATGCAAGTACAGCGCCGTTTGTAGCTCCAAAGTATAGCAAGCCGGATGACGCGACGCTCAAACGCAAGCTTACAAAAATGCAATATAATGTCACGCAGAAAAACGGCACGGAACCTCCGTTTCAAAATGAATACGACAAGAACAAACAAGAAGGCATTTATGTAGATATTGTTTCGGGAGAACCGCTGTTCAGTTCAAAGGACAAGTTTGATTCCGGTACAGGTTGGCCCAGCTTTACCAGACCGCTTGTGAAGGATAATATTGTCGAGAAAGAAGACAAAAGCCTTTTTTCAACCCGGACGGAAGTGCGCAGCCGAAATGCCGATTCCCATCTGGGGCATGTGTTTCCCGACGGCCCGAAGCCCACGGGAATGCGCTATTGCATGAACTCGGCGGCGCTGCGATTTATCCCGAAAGAGAGTATGGAAAAAGAAGGGTATGGCCAATATTTGAAATTATTTACGAAGGACTAAGAGCCGTAGGGAAGGACTTGTGACTTCGCGCCACCTCGTATGCCCTCCGGGGCAATCGGGTGGTTAGGTTATGCGGATGACAAGACAAGCTCCCTGCGCTGCTGCAATCATGCGCACAAAATGATCGGATCCGCCTGATTGCGGTCAAGCTCCAAGAGCATCAGTTTGATGGCGGACAGGTCTTTGAGCTTGGCTCGCATCTGAGGCGTATCCTTTTCCTGCTTCAAGTCTTCATCCGTCACATGTTTGTAAATCATATCCATAGTCTCCTGGACATGCTGCAAAAACTTGTCGGCGCTGATGTGTCCGCAGGCCACATGATAGACGGAGACGTTATCCAGAAGCAGTTTTGAGGCTTCCTTGCGGGCCAGCTTCAGCCATTCCAGAGTGATCCGGCAAATCTGCGGGGTAATCACGGGGGCGAAATCCCATAGAATCAGGGCAAACATATATTTCATGTGCGGAATATTGCTTCGGCAAAGCACCAGGTTTTCATACCGGGCAATGACCAGATTGAGCGTGAGCAGTAAATTCTGAAACGTTTTTTCCAGTTTATTGTCTGAATCCGGCAGGTCGTCCCGAATCCATCCGATATTACGGAAAACCCGTGTGCCGACACTTCGAAAAACAGCCGCGAGGTCCGGCTGCGTTTGTTTGTCTTTACCCGCCGGTTTCTTTTCCACTGGCAGCAGCTGGAGCAGGCACAGGGTGTATCCGAACATATAAAGCGAGTTCAACGCTTTGCCGGTTGCGGAAACGGTCATACTCTTGAGAAAGGCGCCCCTTGCTTTTTCCAGGCGCAAAATAATATTCTCCCGGCTGACCTGCAATGGATTGGTGGGATTTTTATCGTGCAGGTATTGCAGATATTTCATGGACTGGCTGAAATTCAGGACGCCGATTTCATGCCAGATGTCACTTTCCGGCTTGCAGTTCTCGATGATGAATTCTCCTTCCGCGTCGGCCCGTTCAAAGGCCAGCCTGGCGGAAAGAACGTCGGTTTGCGTCTGCGCAATGTTGGAGTAAATCAGCATCCGCATCAATCGGGCCACCAGATTCAACGGACTGGATAGAAGCAGATTGGCCAGCACAGTGTCCGCTTCAAACGGCATACTGCGGGCGCGCAGAACTTTGGCGATTTCAGTCAAAAGCAGTGCGCTTTGCGGAAAACGGTGCATGGCTTTGATGGCGCCGAAAGAGGTCTGCCCGGCCTGTTCGGGAAAGTGGAGGACGCGTTTGAAATCCTCATAGGAGGATTCCGAAACCGATCGGGGCAGCATTTTTTCAGTCAGCAGGCAGGGAATATAATCGAAGTAGTTGTAAGACAGGAAATAATTTACCGCCCACAGATCGCCGCCGTAACCGACGGCCGGGTGAGACGACTTGCTGCAGCGTTCAAAACCTGCCTTTACCGATGCATAGAGTGCGCACAGGTGGGCAAAATCGGTCAAATAGACGCCTGATTCGGCGGTAAGCGGCATTTCCAGAATTCGCTGGATGGTCGGGGTGGCTTCCATCATGGGTCCCGCATGAACGATAATGATCAGTTTCTTCTGGAGGCTGCTATAATCGGAGAGGAGCCAGCGCGTGGCCATCTGATGGGCAATCGCCATCACATTGCGGATCGCTTCATTATAGAGCCGCGGTTCATCCAGGGGGCCGGCTTTTTTGGGGGCTCTGAGATTGAACGTGGTTGCCCCCACCGTTTCGATCACTTTTTTAGAAATATGATTTTCCAGACGCAGATATTCGATGCATTCGGAAAGTTCATGTTTAAGCCAGGCCACATCCGGGGGAATGATAATTTCGCCCTGCCCCTGGAGATGGAAGGTGATGGTGACACCGGCGGTTTCATGAACGGGTTCCATCTGACTTTCCGGCGAAGCCGGCAATTGTGTGAGAAGGTCATAATGCCAGTTCAGGTCCGGATGTTTCTGTGCCAGCCTGAAGGCCAGAATGCGCAATAGCGCGCGCTTTTTAGGTGTGTTGACAACGAATCTTTGCTTGAGCCTTGTGACCATGGATGCCTGGATTTCCGGCAGCGATAGTTCCTTTGCAGTTATTTCCAGCTGAGCAATGAGGGCGTTCACGGATAAATTACCGGCCAGTTTGTCCAGAACATCCGGGAAGGTCAAACCGACGGGAAGCTTCCGATCGTCTTCGGTGCGTGTATTTTTTTCCAGAAACGCCACAAAGGCGGCTTCGTTTGCCGCATCGATGATGGAATGATGAGAAGCGTATTTGATAATGCCGGGAATGGCCCGCTTGGAAATTTCCCAGTCGTTTTCCTTGAAATCATAAAAACTGGCCGCAGTGGGAAATGCATTTTGCAGCGCTTTGATGATGATGTTCTTATCCGGCATTTTCAGTCCTTTTAAGATGATTGCCGTCGGATAAAAAGAGGAGTCAGGCATTGATCAAGGGGGCATTTCTTCTTTCCATAGCGACGGCCCGGTGCTTTTTGTTACATAAATCCCGTTTCGTTTCAACCGGATTTTTTCGCGTTGGTCAGGAGGGTTAGCGACAATGCGTTGGTTTGTTCCTGAATGTTCGCCGCGATGTTGCGGACGCTATGTAAGGCCGCAGGCAGGTCAATGGTCTGCAGCTGCCGATTTTCCATGACAATTCGGCCGTTGATGATGCTTGTGATCACATCCGTGCCGCGGGCGGCATAGACCAGTTGCGAGTAAGGATTATAAAGCGGCGTCAGGTGCGGCTGATTCAGATCCACTAAAATGATGTCAGCCAGCTTTCCCACTTCGAGTGAGCCGATGAGGCGATCCAGTCCCAGCACTTTTGCGCCTCCGAGAGTTGCCATTTTGACAACGGTTTGGGCGCTCATGACTGTCGGATCGAGACTTATGACTTTGTGGATTTTTGCGGCAAGATCCATTTCCCGAAACAAGTCTAGGGTGTTGTTGCTCGCGGCGCCGTCCGTACCCAGGCCCACGGCAATGCCGCGTTTCAGCATGTCGCAAACGGGTGCGACGCCTGCGGCCAGTTTCATGGAGCTTCCCGGATTGTGCGAAACGCTGACGCCCAGATCGGCAAAGATCGCCATGTCTTCGGCAGAAAGCCAGTTGCAATGCACGGCAATGGTAGACTCATCCAAAACGGCCAGATCATACAGATGGCGCACCGGTTTTTTGCCGTAGCGTTTTTCAATCGTTTCGGTTTCATCGCGATTTTCCAAAAGATGTATCAGGTATAAAATGCCGGCGTCACGGGCGGCATCCTTGACGTTGACCAGGGTTTGAGGCGAGCAGGTGTAGGGAGAATGACAAAAGAAAGCCGGCGTGATCATCGGAACAGAAGAAATCCAGCGTTTGAGGAAGCGATCCGCCGCCGACATCAATTTTTCGTACTTGGGGTTATCGGGTGTTGCGAAATCGGCAAAACCCTGTGAAACCACCGCACGCATACCGCAAGCCATTGCGGCTTCGGCCACCTGGTTTTCAAAAAAATAACCGTCGCAAAAGGTAGTGGCGCCGGAACGGATCATTTCGGCCATCGCGAGCACCGATCCGTCGTAGACCATTTTTTTGTTGACGAAGCGCGCCTCCGCCGGAAAAATGTGCTGAGTCAGCCACTCCATCAAAGGCAGATCGTCGGCCATACCCCGGAAGCAGACCATCGGCAGGTGCGTGTGCGTGTTGATCAGTCCCGGCAGCACCAGGCATCCGGTGGCATCAATGATTTTATCCGCGTCGATGTTCCGGCGCTTGTCCACCAGGGCAATGCGGTTGCCTGAAATACCGATGACGGCATCTTCGATCACGTCCATGGTGGGGGACATCGTGATTAGCGTGCCGCCCTGAATTCCAATGTCATATTTTTCCGATGGCATTTGAGTCTCGCTTCCGGTCAGTTAAATTCCAGTTTGTAGTAGATGTCCACGCCGCTTTCCTGGCCGGTCTGGCTTTCGACCTGCCAGTCTTTGGAGAGATTGTAACGCAGGAATAATAAATTAGCCCCGGTGAAGAGGGATCGGCCATAGCTGATGTATAGATTCGGCGTTAAATATCTGCCGACGGTCACCATGGTCTCGGCAATGCCCTCCGATGAATTCGGCAGCGCACCGCCGGGGGATGTTTTAACGGGCTTATATCCCATTTTCCCGCTTGAGTCCACAGCACCCGCTGAAATCTCAAACGAGCCCAGCCCCAGACGCCCTTTGATCTGGCTTTGCAGGTCCTCGGCCTGCTTTGATGTTAAAAGCGCACGCGCCGCCATGGCCAGAAGCGCAGCCTGATCGGTGTTTCTGCCGAGGGGATGCCCCAAAACAATGTAGGCCAGAATGTCCATGTCCTGCATGGCCGGCTCTGAATAAAGTTTGATGAGCGGCGTCTGCAACCTGCCGCTGACGGCGACCCCCGCCCTGACCTCGCCTACGGTTTTGAGCGCCAGGATGTCGAGCGACGGCTGATTAACGGGGGCGGAGGCATAATAAAGCCGTCCGCGGACGATGTTCAGGTTGACGCCGTAAGTCCGGTAAGTGCCCTTGACCACGCGGATCTCACCGGAGCTGATGATTTTTTCGAACTCCTGAAATTGCAGATCGATGCTGCCGCCCAACTGTGCGTCGATGCCCGCCGCGTTGAAGAAGACGGAGTCGCCGAGAATCAATTTAATACGGGCATCCAGGTCGAAAGGCAGTTTTTTTCCGGCGGGTTTGGTTTTGCCTTCCCGTATGACGTCCGGGCTTGCCTCCATCGGACCCCGCGCTTGTGTTCCGACAACCTGAACCACCGGCAGCAGCAGATCGCCGCGCACCGCAATTTTTTCAGGTGTTCCTGAAAAGGTGAGTTTGGGCGAGCTTTGTACCTGAAGCTCAGGGAAGTAGATGGTCTGAAAACGCTCGCCGTCCAAACGGCCTTCGAAGTTTTTGATCTGATACCCGTTGAGCCTGATGACTGCCGATCCTTCCACGTATCCGGGCCCTGATGCCGCCCGGAAGGTATCAATAAAAATGGTGTCTTTGTCGAAGCGGGCGTCGAGGCTTGCCTCTTTGATGGTGATGCCGGACGCCGGCAGATAGCCTCCTGCTTTGGATAAACGAATATTTCCTGCGAGCTGCGGGCGGTCCATGCTCCCGCCCAGTTTTAAATCGACATCCAGATCGCCATGGCTTTCCTGGATCAGTCCCGGAAACAAAACACTGAGTGCCCCTTTTTCCCGAACCTGTCCGGCAAGCGCCGCGTCAATCCCTCGCCGCTTATCGATGACGGCCCCAAGGCGCGCGGCAATCGGCAGGCTAAAGGGTCCCGCCAGTTTCCCCTGGTCCGTAAGTGTCAGCGCCAGATTGCCGCTGAGGGTTTCATCGCGCCAGATCCAGTCCAGGGATATCTGGCGCAAATCCATGCGGATATGTCCTTTTTTCCCCTGGATGACTATTTTTGATGGCGTGGCGGACGCATGGCCCGTCATCACCATGCGCCGGTCAGGTAAAAGACGACCCTCTGCCCGGCCGGATATTTGTCCTTCGGCTTGGATGGACTGGGGGAGCAGGGCATGAAGAAGTGTTGCATCAACACCCCGCAGTTGCAGATTAAAATGACCTTCCTCCGGCAGCGACAGGCTTGCGGGCGCAGACGAGGAGAAGTCTCCCTGGAGTATTCCGCCGCCGGCCAGAAGCAGGCTGAAGTCCGCGTGCAGTCCCTTCTCGCTTCCGTCCACGGTTAAGGTGCTTTCACGAATGCCGACCGGTTTTCCCTGAACAAAGAGCGTTCCCCGCAGGGAAGCTTTTCCGTTCAGATCGATTTGTTTTTGAGGCCGAAGATTCAATTGAACCTGTCCGTCGGTGATGCCGGCGAGAAATTCCTGATGGAGCCAGGCAGAGGTTCTGGCCAGATTCACGCCGGTCCAGTTCAAAGAAACCGCACCGGCCCGGGGCTCCTTTGTCCACCGGCAGGAAGCTTTAAGGCTTTCCGCATTTTCACCGGTCAGCGTCAGGGGATCAAGGCTGAGGCTGTCCGATGTGATGACCAGTCCGGCCGGTTGCACCAGACGCCAGCGTCCCACCTTATCTGTTCCGTCCAGACGTGAAATTTTCCCCTGCCACTGATGGTGATCATACACACCTGTGGCCGCAAGATTTGTTTCATACCGGCCCCTGCGAAGCGCGGCGTTCAGGGTATGATTCCCAAGCGTGCCGTAGGCCCGCAGGGTGAAAACATCCGCCTGAAATTGCTGATAGCGAATCTTATGCAGTGCCAGAGTGATCCTGAGCGGATCTTTGTCGTTGTTAGTGAATGAGGCGCTCAGGTCTGCTGCGGAAATGTCCAGGTCGTCGATCATCAAACCTTGGGCTCTGGCGGAAACAACGCCGCTGATTTTCCCCTGGCGCCGACGCACAAAGCCCTGTGCGCGAAGCGAACCTGATATTTCAGGCAATAGACGGGAGAGGTCGTCTGCCCGGGCATTGAAGTTCAGTTTGTCCTGCAGGGCGCCCGAGGCTGAAATTTCAAAGCCTTTCCCCCGGAGCAGCAGATGCTGAATGCGGATATCGTCGGAGGTAAAAGACGCGCGGAGATCTCCGGTCAGTTTCTGCCCGTGCAGATCACTTTCTTTGAGAGAAACCAAAACATCGCCGGATGAAGACCCTTGTTGCGGGGCCGAGAAATGTCCGGTCAGATCAAAATTGATTTCGCCTGCCCAGTTTTCATCAAGGGCCGAAGGATTGAGATGACGACCGGCAAGCTCGCCTTCTATCGTCAGACCCTGCCGCCAGTCGATCGACAGACGGCCGGAAAGGGTTCCCTCCAGCATGTCGCCTCGCAAGACATTGACGGTGAGGCTCTCGCTGTTTCCCTGATAATTTCCGGTCAAGTGAAGGGATGGCCGGTCTTTCCCGAAATGGTCCAGCCGGAGCGTTCCCTCGTATTGCCGGCGGGTTCCACGGAATACAAGCCCGCCCGCGATTTTTTCCGGCAGGCCGGTCAGGAAAGAAAGATCAACGCCCGCCGTCTCGGCCTGAAGGGACAAAAAAGGCTCCGTGTCGTTAAACGTCAGCAGGCCCTCTGCGGTGATGAGGCCGCTTTTTTCCGGAAGAATCATGCGGATCTTACGGAGCAAAAAGTCCTGCCGGGTCATGGCGGCATCGAGCGACAGTTCCCAGCTTGGTTTGGCGTCGTCGCGCTTGCGCTTTCCCGAGACATAAAGGCTCCCGGCCATCTGCTCGGGATGTTTCCCCGGTGTGAATTTTCCTGCAAGCCCGAAGAATTCCAGGCCCGCCGCCGGATGCGACAGTGAGGCCGCGACATTCATTTCCAGAAGAGGGCGGGAAAATCCGGCCAGGATATTTCCGGTAAACGTGCCGTCTTCCGAGACCATGCGGATATCGCTTGCTGCAAGCTGTGCGTTTTTCCAGAGAACGGATGCCTCGATCTTCGTGAAATGCAGCGGCTGTTTTTCCGGACTGTGATAGACAAGATTTTCCGCTGTGAGTTTCCGGATGCCGGCGCTCCACCAGACGATCCATCCCGATACTCTGGGCCACGTCAGATCAGGCTTTTGCGCCGGTGCGTTATCCGTGATGACGACGTTTTTCAGAAAAAGCGTTTGAATGTCAACCTCACCGGTCAGGAGGCCGAGCGGCCGCATAGTGATCCGGGCCTGCTCCACCCGGACATGTCCCTGCGGCCACGAGATATCGAGATGCTCGAGTGCCAGCGTGCCTGCCAGTTTGCCTTCCATGGACTTCACCGATAGCGTCAGATCCGTATAGCGGGAGATCGTTGTCAGAAGCCAGCGCGCTCCGGCGGTTGTGCCGGTAAGCCACACGGCTGTCCCCAGGCAGGCGGCAATCGCCAAAACGATTATTCCGGAAATCAGATAGGTCAGGACGCGTTTCAAAATTCAAACCCCACCGTGAAGTGCAGGCGATATCCCGCCTCTTCCGTTGCAATCTGCCGGGCCACAAACAAGTTGAGTGCACCGACCGGTGTATAGTAATGGACGCCCACGCCCGCAGCCTGCCGCAAAGTTACGTCGGCAAAGGAATCAAAGGCGTTGCCGGCATTATAAAACACGGAAACCGCCCAGTCGTCAAGAATGGCGCGCTGGACATCGATGCGGGCCGTCAGCAGGTGCTTGCCGCCGATGACCCGCCCGGACGCGTCCACCGGGCCCAGGGACTGATAGGCGTAGCCCCGGACGCTTTGATCCCCGCCGGCAAAGAAACGCAGCGAAGGCGGCAGATCAAACAGGGGATCGGAAAAAAACGTAATGCCGGTCTTTGCCCCGGTAAAAACAGACAGCCGCCAGGGTAAAGAAAGGACATGACTGGCCTCGGCGATCAATTGCATTAATTGGGTGGTCGAGCCCAGGGCGCTGTGCGTTCCGCGCAGATCGAGGGCATAGCGAAATCCGCTTTGAGGACGGATCAGGTTGTCATAGTGATTGTCGGAAAACCTGACGCCCGGCAAGACATATCGTGAAACGTCATTCTGATCACCGATGGTGAAGGATTCCTGCTGAAATCTCACGTACACCGATCCCTGGCGGTTTGCGCCGAGGCTGATGGTCCGGGCCAGTTCCAGGGCGACAAAACTGCTCACGTAGGCGTTGACGTCCTCCCGTTGGACATTGATTTGTGCGGAGGTATAGGATCGGATGTCCTGATTGCCGGGGAGGATGTAGCCTGTGGAGAGTCCCTGCAATCTTTCGGAAATAAACAAATTGGAATGGAGTTCGTGGCCCCGGGAAAACAAATTGAGGTTGCGGTAGCGCAGCGCGAAGCGCGCCCCCGTGTCCGTTCCGTAGCCGACGCCCGGCCGGATACTTTGTCTTGGCGCCGATTTCAGAACGACGCGCACCGGCACCTGATATTCACTGGCCTGCTCCTTTTCCGGCTGAATGGTGACTTCGCGAAACCGCTCCGAATTGCTGAACCGGAACTGCGCTTCCGCAAGCTTGGCGTTGGAAAACACGTCGCCTTGCGTAAAGGGGAGGTAGCGGCGCAAAAAAGCATCGGGATAATCGGGGGCGCCTTCGATAACGATCTTAGAGAAATAATACTTTTCTTTGGTATCCAGAAGGAGTGTCAGGGTGGCGGACGTCGCTTCAGCATTAACACGGATTTCATGAACCGGATAGTCGGCGTCGAGATATCCCAGGTTTTGCGCCGTGGCCTGAAGATCGCGCCTGGCCTGTTCATAGGGCTGATGCAGCAGCACATCACCTTTTTTAAGCGGAAAGGCGGCCGCAAGAGATGCAAGCGCGGGCTCGGCTGCGCCGGGTCCCGCGACGGACACCTTGACGTCGGCCAGAATCACCGGTTTGCCGGTTTCCACGTTCACCCGCAAAAGGTAGGCGTCAGGCTCCGGCGTTTCGATGGCAATGGTGACGTGCGCGGAATAAAAACCGAAAGGCTCCAGGGATGCGAGAACCTTGCCCTCGGCCTGCCTTACAAAACGCTCCAGCCAAAGCCGGTCCGCTTTGCCATCCCGGATGAGACCTGTGGGGATCGTAAGCGAAGCCAGGACGTTTTTTTGCGCATCGCCTGCCACACCCGTTACGACAATTTCCACAGGCCGGGCGGCCCAGACAGGCTTTGCGCCGCCCGGCCACAGCAGGCATGCGATCAGCACAAACCAATACCACCTATGCACCGGCAAACCTCCCTGGGCGTTTGCCGGATATGCATTTGTTCTGATCGTCGTCAGGGGGGATGGTGTGCGTTTTGCGGGAATGGGTTTTATCTCAATTCTTTTTGGTTTCAACTTTCAATATCACTGTTTTTGAGCCCTGAACATTGCAGGAAGCCGTTACTTCCAGAAGATCATTTTCCGCTGCGGCAACGGGGTAGGTGTAACTGAAGGACGTCTTGCCGGTTTGCGACTTATATTCGTTTTTGCTAATCAGTTCGTTGTTTTTCTTCACGATCACCTGGTTGATGTAGTGCAGGCCTGTAAACGTAGAAGGGTGGGTAATCGTCGCCGTGAGCGTCTGACTCTGAATATCATAACTTAAAACCAGCTCCTGCGGCGGATTACCCAGAACCGGACGCGGCGCCGACAGGCAGACGGTCAGCAGCAAAATAGAGATAATCCCCGCAATAATGTGTTTACTTTTCATGATGATTCCTCCTTGTGATCTTTTATGGCACAACCGTCAGCACCGCAGATGAGCGGCTCTCGCCGTGGCTGCATGTCACAACAGCCTGGAACGTATCTTCTTCCAGGGAGTTGATGCGGTAATTATAGCTGAAGATCGCTGCGCTGGGTTGTGTATTGTAGGTGTTGATGCTGACCACGGTGCCGTTTTTCTTGATTTCGACAAATTTAATGTAGTGATCACTTTTCCCCGCGTTGTCATGCACGATGGTTACGACCAGAATGTTGCTGGCCAAATCATGGCGGAGTCTAACGCTGCTGGGCGGCGTTGCCCCGGCGCATGCAGGCATTATGAAGCATGCAATCCAAGCGATGAATAAAACAGAAATCAACCCGATCCATCCCATACCCCTTTTCATTGTTTTCCCCTCCCTCTTCAAGCGATGATTGCCGGAGCAAATCTTCAGGTTCGAATGCGGCGGCTCAATCCATTCGTTTATCCGGATATTGGCCGGATCATATGCAATGTGAAGCGTTACATGGTGTCAGCAAAAAACGTCCTGTTACAACCGGCCAACTAACCGGGGAATTTTGCTTCTAAAAGTTTGCCGCCTATCAGGCCCAAAAGCGCGCCACACAGGGAAGTGACGGCGGCAAGCGCGGTGTAAAGCATTTGAGAGGGAAAGGTCAAATGCTGTCCTGTGAGCGCCAGAATCGCCATCAAAATTGAAATGGCGAAAAAGATCAGGCTCAGAAGCATTTTCTTCTTCAGCAGCGGTGTTGTGACTTTGCGAAATCGTAATTTGCCGTCCAGAAGCCCCGTGGCGATGGCCCCGACGACAGAGAAAGGCAACAGGATCGACAAAACCTGCATGGTGGCGCCCAATGCATCCTGAATGGTTTCGGGGACAAAAAAAACAAGAAGGGAGAGGAACAAGAGCGTCAGTGCAAAAGCCTGTGGAAAATGAACCACCACCGGATGTGAGTGTAAATCCAGAATCCTGCGCCGTTTCAGGGATACAGGGTGCGTATAAGGCTCAAACATTTTAGCCAATACGCCGCAGGCCGGACAGACGTCCTTTATCTTTCCTGGATCGGTGATAAAACCGCAAGCTTTGCATCTCACAAGGTCAGCCATGGTGCGTCTCCCTGCTTGTTGAGTTTGTTTCTCCGGATGATGTATTTTTGACAGCCCGAAGTCGATTCATTCAATCGAAATTACCGCCTTAGTCTTTTAAAAAAGACCGCAAATAGTATGCCTGAATGTAAATATCAAATAAGTCCTTGAACAGCAAGGGAATCCTTGCATGTATTTCCTCCCCCCCGACGCGTATCTCGCGCAAGATGACCTGTTCATTCTGAGCGGTTTTCGGGTGGCGTGAAAAAGATAAAATCTCATTTTTCCTTACCGATTAACACCTTTGCGGGGTTTCTTGAGGGCAAAACCACTGGAATCAGTGCCGGATCCGGATATGCGCCGGCTAATAAAATTAGCGGTTGAGAAATAACGGGAAAATCGATACTGTGCCTGAACTATTCTCTGGGAGGTCGCCATGGACGCGTTACTTCTTGCCCGAATTCAATTTGCCTTTACCATTGGTTTTCATTTTCTCTTTCCGATGATGACCCTGGGCACGGCTTTGGTCATTTTGATTTCGGAGACCCTGCATCTGGTCAAAACAGACGACATTTATCGTACAATAACAGATTTTTTTGCCCGACTTCTGGGACTGATTTTTGTGGTCGGGGCGGCAACCGGCATCGTCATGGAATTTTCTTTCGGCACGAACTGGTCGGAGTATTCGCGCACGGTCGGGGATATCTTCGGGCCGATTCTCGCGGCGGAAGGCGTGATTGCTTTTTTTCTGGAATCTGTTTTTATCGGTGTCCTGATTTTCGGAAGAAAAAGGGTGTCGCCCAGGGTTTACTGGGTGGCGGCGCTGATGGTCTTTCTGGGCGGCCATCTATCCGCGTTTTGGATTATCGTGGCCAATTCCTGGATGCAGACGCCTGCCGGATACGAAGTGAATGCCGCCGGGAAAATTATTCTGTCCAGTTTTTCGGATGCCGTCTTTAATCCCTCCACGATGGTCCGGTTTCTTCACACGGTTTTAGCCTCCTGGGTGACCTGTGCGATCATGGTCTCGGGGATTGCCGCCTACTATGTCCGCAAGGGTCTGCATGGCGAAACCGCCCGGTTGATGCTGAAAATCGGCATTGTGCTTTTCGCGGTGACCCCGCTTCTGCAACTGGGCGCCGCGCATGCGCACGCCATCCAGGTGATCGATACGCAGCCGGTGAAAGCGGCGGCCATGGAAGGACATTTTAATACGGCGCGCGGTGCAGACATTTACGTCATGGGCTATGTGGATGAGGCAAATGAAAAAACCTACGGCATTTATATACCCGGAGGGCTAAGCTTTTTGTATAATTTCGATTTCAATTCGGAAATCAAAGGACTGAACGATTATCCAAAGGAACACTGGCCGCCCGTCAATCTCGTCTTTCAGTCCTATCATATCATGGTGGGCCTGGGGATGCTGTTCATCGCGCTGGGTCTTTGGGGCGCGTGGCTTTTGTGGCGCGGGAAACTTTATACGACGAAATGGTATTTGTTTTTACTTCCCTTGCTGATTCCCCTGCCGCATCTGGCGCATGAAACAGGCTGGATCACCGCCGAAGTCGGCCGCCAGCCCTGGATCATCTACGGATTGATGAAAACCGCCGCCGGCGCGTCGGTCGTGGTATCCAAAGGTGAATTGATATTCAGCATGTTGATGTTCACCGGGGTTTACCTGCTTTTGTTTGTGATGTTTGTGATGCTGTTTGTGAAAATGGTAAAAAAAGGTCCTGAACCGTTTTCGGGAAAGGGGGCGCATTGATGGAAAATATCCAGAATTTTCAAATCCTGTGGTTTGTGCTGATCTTTCTCTTGTTGCTCGGTTACGCGCTTTTGGATGGATTCGATCTGGGGCTTGCGGCGCTGTTGCCGTTTCTGGGAAAAAGTAGGGAAGAAAAAGACGCTCTGGTTGCTTCCATCGGTCCGGTATTTGACGGCAATGAAGTCTGGCTGATCACAGGCGGCGGCGCTTTGTTTGCCGCGTTTCCTCATGCCTACGCCACGGCGTTTTCCGGTTTTTATCTGGCGGTGATGCTGGTGTTGCTTGCGCTCATCTTCCGGGCGGTGTCGATGGAATTTCGCGCCAATGATCCGAAACGGGCGGGCCTGTGGGAAAAGGCCTTGATGATCGGCAGCGCGATGGCGGCGCTGCTGTTTGGTGTGGCGCTGGGCAATGTCATTTATGGCGTTCCGCTCACCGGTCAAATGCAATATGCCGGAAGTTTTTTCACGCTGCTTCGGCCCGTGCCGTTGTTATTCGGACTCACCGGTCTGGCGGCGGTTTTGTTGCAGGGCGCTTCGTGGGCTGTGCTGAAAACCGAAGGGGCTGTGCAAATGCGATCTTTTCAGGCTGCGCGGATTCTCATGGCGATCAATGCCGTAACGGCGATTATTTATTTTGTCATGCTGCTGAACACCTTTCCGCAGCTTTCCGGAAATGTCATGTTTTATGTCGCAGTCTTATTAACTCTGGCGGGACTTACCGGATTGTTTTTCTCACTGCGTAAACGAAATGACATCGCGCCCTTTTTCGAATCGTCCGCTTCATTTGCCGGTTTGTTTTTAGCGGCAGGTGCGGCGCAGTTTCCCACCCTCATCAAGGCTTCGAATGACCCGGCACTGAGTCTGACGATTTACAACAGCTCCACCGGATTGTACACATTAAAGGTGATGGCGGTCATCGCGCTCGTCGGCATGCCGATCGTGATCGGCTATACGATATTTGTTTATCGCCTTTTCAAGGGCAAGGCCAAAGCCGATGAACATTACTAAATCATGGGGTGAGTATTTGTGATTGTGGACCATCTGGGTAACTGGAAAAATTATTTTACAAGTCCGCTTTGGAAAACCATCTTCAACGAATTAACGGCCCTCAATGAAAGAACGCCGGAGATGGAAAAGAAAATAAGCGGGGATGATATTATTTTAAAGGTATTCACTCATGCGACGATTGATTCGCAAGACGATCAGGCGGAGTTGGAATCCCACAGGCGTTATCTGGATATTCATACATCGATTATCAATGCGGAACGCATCGACTGGTATCCGGCGGCATCTCTGAACGTGATCAAACCCTATGATGAAAACGAAGATGCGGTTTATTATGCAAGGCGGGAACCGGCGGGCGCAAGCCTTATCATGTGTCCTGGACTATTTGCCCTCTTCGGTCCCGACGATGCCCACATGCCCCGTCTGCACGCGGCAGGCAAATCCGAGGCCGTTAAAAAGGCCGTGATGAAAATCCGCTTTGGCATGCCGCTGTAAATGATATGCAGTGGCATGGATAATCATTTGCAGCGAAAAGCACAGCCGGAGCAGCCCAGCGGGCTTCGATCGGGTGCAGCGACGGGTTAGCCGACTCAGAATTATCCATTGTCATGCGAGTACAAGTCTATTGCACTCATCAATAATGAACGATGGGACGATTTCATATTTGCACGGATTAATCTGCATTATGTATTCGTTTTCAATATGAAATGCTTCATTGATAAATTTATTGATTACATTGCTTGCAGGAAAGCTATCCTGGAGAACACGGAATATTTGGAGTTTTTCGTAGTTATAGTTAGACCCTTTATACGCATTCTTCATGTACGCAATATCCGTCAATCTGGATAGTAATTTATGATAATCAAATAATGGCATTTTTAACTTAATTTCATTTTCTGCCTCTGTAATCTCGCTTTGTGTTAGTGGCACCTCTTGCCCATTTTCCTTCTTAAATGGCGTAGCACGTTTATGAAGTAAGTTTGATAGCAGCTGGTAGGCAAGCCCTTTATTGCTCACGATTTCATAATAACGACGCAGATACACTAGCTTAACCACTTCTTCATTTTGGCCGCATATATTGTCGTCACAAATCCTTCCGAAGGTTGAGATATCGGCACGAGTAATTGGTATTTCATTAATAACTCCACCTTTCAGTTCGATAAATGATGCGTGCGGGATTGGATCAAACATATGAGGCAGATTGTAAAGAATATCAATGACAGGCTCAATATCATGCGTCATCATTAGGACTGTTCTTCCTCTTAGGCTCTTTTTGCCTCGAAAAAGCATATCGATAACGGCAAATTTTTTATTCCTATCAAATGATGATATTGGATCATCCAAAATAATCACGTCCGGATTCTTAGACAAACACTCATACATAAAGAGTACTAGAGAAAATGCATTTCTTTCTCCATAGCTTAAATGTTGACTTCCATTGGTGACGGCTTCTGAAAAATCAACATGGCGAAGTCGCATCTTGTATGATTCGTTTACATATTCGACTTCCACATGATATTTGTAACCAGCAAATCTTAAAAAGTCATTAATTCCTGATTTGTTCTTTTCAATCGTCTTTTTTATCAACTGATTTTGTTGCGCAATCTCACCCTGCAAAATACCAACTTGCAAGAGAACAATATCGATGGAATGATTTAATCTGTCGACAAGTTCGCGTGTGCTTGCAGAATCCATCTCCGATAGAAATGATAGATTGATCTTAAGACTGGTAAAAAAATCAGCAACCGTACCAACATCTTTCATAGAGAAATAAGTAATGCCTTTTATATCGAGCATTTTACTTCTTAGTGTCTCCACCTGCTCTTTTATCCGAAGCAAGTAATTGATTTCCTCTTTTGATAATCCTTTAATGTTGCATGTTATTTTTACTAACTTGTCATTAGCATCTTGCGAAAAGTATTTCCCTAAGCTTTCAACAACAGCTATTATTTTATTCAAATGCTCGATTGATTTTGCATCATACTCCTTGCTTACCTGTGAGATAACCTCTTTCTTGCCAGTGGTTGGCGAAGTACAATAAGGGCAATTATCAGACAATCCGGTATAGGTATTGCCATCCATTTGCCATCTTAGCCACTTCGAGTTAAGTGAGCTTTTCAAATACGCCGAATAACTTTCAAGACCCTTCGGAATATTGGCAACCTTATTCCCTTTGCCTATACCTTTTGCAAAAGCACCCGCCTCTGAATAGCCTGATTTTGATTTTCCAAAACTTTCATTTAGTGCAGTCAAATCTCCAATGACTTGATCAATTTCTTTGGATTCGCTAAAAGTGTTTTTGATTTCAGTGATAATTTTTTCGATCTTATCAATATGCTTTTCGTAATCAGGACTCTTAACAAATATCTCGAAGCTGTTTGTCAATACTTCATCTGGTTTAAATGCGTATTGATTTATGTAAGCATCGTTGAATAGTGCGACGTATGAAACCCCATCTAGTCCTGAAATATTTGGTTCCCGACCTTCTTCTTTCGATTCAAGTAGTTTAAACGGAGTTAACTCTTTAATGCTTCCATCACCCTTTGTGTGAAGTTCTATCGCACGTGCAATTGTGCTTTTCCCTGTTCCATTCATCGCGTATTTGATGTTGAGCACCTTATCGTCGATGACGATATTTCCGGTATCAATATTATTGCAGTTACTGATTTCAAGTATCATTGTCTTCCTGCTTTCGTTTCATGGCTAACAATTAATATACCTGACAGGTTTTTTTCGATATTTTGTGCATGCCTCTTCGTTTTATGAAAAATGAAAACGTAAAATACATTATAAAATAAGGCATAATGAAATGACGACGGGCGGCATTTTGTGGTCATAAAGACCAAATGCCCGGCAGGGTAAAACATGGGAAAAATGGCAGTGATCTTGTTGGCTCGCCCTGCATGCCAATATCCATATGCCGCGTTGTCGCTCATCACCCGTCACGATTCACCCGTCACGCAGGGGGACCTACTTACTGCCGAGTTGTTCTTTGAGCCTGCTGCGGTTTTTGATGGCTTCGCCGGTGCGATTGAGTGCGAGCGTAATATCGTCATCCGGTTTGCCCAGAATCCTGTCTGATTGTTTGTAGAGCGATAGTGCGGCATCCAGATCGCCGCGGCTCTCCGCGCATACGCCCAGATCATACAGCAGGGCAAATGAGCCGGGCGCGAGATTGCGCGCCTCGCCCCACAGTTCGCAGGCGCTGTCCATCCGTCCCTTGTCGGCGTATTCCATGCCGCGTTTGAGTTTGTCTTTTGCTTCTTTCGATTCGATGCCGTCGGTGGCGTCCTTAAGGCGGATTTCCCGCATGACATAGTAAGGCGCGATGTCCCGGCGGAAGTCTTTTTTGACTTGTTCTCTGGCCTGTTCCAGCAAAACGATTTCGCTTGAAATCGGACGGGTGTCTTCGCATCCCGCGGAGTCTTTTGTGGCGGAAAGGTTGCGGGAGTAAAGCACGCGGCCGGTTGTCACATCAACCAGCCGGGGCGTCGCAGAGAAACTGGCGACGCGCTTGAGGCAGTTGACGGTATAATAGCGCCAGTGAAGGCAGGCGCCCTGGTAGGTTCTTCCTTTATCGTCTTTTTTTTGTTCGTATTTTGTGCAGGTCTGTCTTTTTTCGGTATAAGGCGTGTCGTCGTAGCTGTTGACGTTAACGACGCCGGTGTAGATCCCTTTCGCGCCGACGAGCTTGCCCAGCCGGACGGCGGTTTTCTCATCCACCAGGCCGCTTTGAGAGAACTTCATTTCACTTAAGACCTTGTCAATGGAGGCGCGATCCACCAGTGTGAAATACTGTTTGTCGTCGATGCCGATGCCTGACAGAACACTTTCCAGTTCTGCGGCAAACGGACTGCCGCCGGGGCCGGCAAAGGGCATGACGGCCACGGCCTTGGTCAGCGACGCTTCGTGATATTGCGCAGGTTGAAGCATGTTGACTTTGACTTTTGTGGCGCAGCCGGACAGCATCAAAATACCGGCCAACAGGATCAAGACCATAACAGCGTTCCAACGATAGAATGTCCCGCTAACCATAAATAATAACTCCTCCCTTGGGTTTATTTGCCTCGGTTAATGTGCATCCGTATACTCAAAACTCAGTGAATAAGGTGAAAAATTCACCAGCTTGAAATTTCCTTTTTGCTTGATGCTGTTGGCCAGATACAACGTGTTTTCCGGATAGCTGACCATAAATGATCCCATTTGTTTTTCTTCTACATCTGTTACCCAGACAATGCTTTGCAATTGTGATTTGACTTGTAAAACGGTTTCCAGATCATGGATGCCCTTGATCTGAATGGTCACTTTTTTCGTGTTGCCTTTAACGTATTGTCCGACTTTATCCAAAAGCGCCGGTGTCAGATTCTCCGCCAGTTCCTTCATCGCTCTGGCGGCTGCATCTTCCGTGGAGTTGGCAAGCGCCCTGGCTTCTTCCACGCCCGCGGTCAGAATTTCCATATTGCCCGCTTTGTTTTTTGAGAGAATCCGGTAGGTCAGGCGAACGGTGACGTTGTTGAACGGCATGGAGAGGCCGTAGCCGATGTTTTCGCCTTTCTTGGTGGAAATCGTATAGTCCACTTTACCGATGATGATCAGATTCGATAAAAATTTATACATCATGCTGCGCAGCGATAAAGTGCTGCCTGAGCGCATCGCTTTTTCAATTTCCCTTGCGTCAACGGCTTGCGTGGGCGCGACGTCCGCCACGGTATAGCCCTGTTCGAGAAGTTTGGCGATGAGGGTTTCCGACAGAATATTGGTCTCTTCAAATTCGTCGCCGCTCCGGCCGGGCTTGCGGGCGGGAATGAAAAGCGCGATGGAGCTGTTTAAACCCAGTTGTGAAACGGCATCTCTCGCCTGGGACGGTTCCACGCAGGCGTTGATTTTAACGGTCAGGATGTCGTCCTTGACGGTTTCGTCGATGGTCTTATGGCTTTTCACCACGCCGCCTGCTTTGGTTTTGATCACATCTTCCACCAGCGTGAAGTTTTGCACAAAGCTTCCGGCTTTTACTTCCGCGCCGACGACCTGCTCAATGGCCGTCCATTTGGCGCGGGCAACGGCTTCGAGCCTTGCTGACGGTTTGTCGTTATTGATGATGACGGCTTCTCCTGCGGCGTTGACGCATTTCACCTGGGCGGATGCTGTCGGGGCTGAAAAACAAAAAAGAAGAAACAGAACAAGAAAGAAGGAAGATAATTTCATGATTTCACCTCTTGGATATTGGTCATGCTCATTTATGAATTCTTGGAGACACTAGCACAAAGCCGTTGTAATTTCAATTTACTTGCCGATGCAGAAACTGGAGAAAATTTTATCCAGGACTTCCTCCTGTATTTTTTGGCCTGTGATTTCATCGAGTGCATCCACGGCTTCGCTAAGTTCAAACGCGGCAAACTCCGGAGACTGGCCGGTTGTCAGATTTTCTCGCGCCGCTTTCAGGTTGGCAAGCGCTTTTTCCAGCGCCAGTTTATGACGCAACTGGGTGATCCTGCCTCCTTCACCACAGGCGTCGTCTGCGCCCGGCGTTGAAGCGATGGACTGTTTCAGGTCCGGGAGTCCGTCGCCGAATTTTGCGGAGATGTTCAGGAGGGGCGTCGAGGGCGAAAAGATATCCGCAATATGCCTGGGTGTCCATGCCTGGGGCAGGTCGGATTTGTTGACGGCGAGGAGCACTTTGTCGGCGCGGATTTTGTTTTCAGCGAGAATATGGCGGTCTTCGTCGGTCAGCGGTTTGCTGCCGTCGAGGACAATTACGATGACGTCGGCGTGCGTCAGAGCTTCCCGGACCAGGTCGATGCCTTCTTTCTCAATGATATCCTGGGGGGCGCGAATGCCGGCCGTATCCGTCAAATGCACGCAAAGACCGTTTAAGGTGATGGTCTCCGTGATCAGATCGCGGGTGGTGCCGGGGATGTCGGTGACGATGGCTTTTTTCTTTCCGGTAAGCGAATTCAGCAGACTGGATTTGCCCACGTTGGGCTTGCCGGTGATGACGCAGGATAAACCCTCCGTGAAAAGCCGGGACTGCCGATACGTTGATAAAAGACGATCGATTGCGGCAATGGCGCCGGAAATCTGAGGGGGGGCCGCCGGTGTTTCGTCTTCCCCGACGTCATCGGTAAAGTCGATGGCTGCTTCCAGACCCGCGAGCGCGTCGATTAAAAGCTGTCGCAGCTGGTCGATTTCATGCCCCAGCGTTCCTTTCAGTTGTGCGAGATTGATGGCGAAGGCTTTGGCCGACTGGGCGGAGATCATGGCGGCCAAAGCTTCAGCCTGCGACAGATCCATGCGGCCGTTTACAAAAGCGCGCCGGGAAAATTCTCCCGGGCAGGCCGGGCGGCAGCCCAGGATGATCAGTTGTTCGAGGATGGATTGTAAAATGACGGGATTGCCGTGGCCGGAAATTTCCAGGACATCTTCTCCCGTAAAGGAATGCGGGTTACGCATCAGTGTGACTAAAACTTCATCGAGGATGGTTTTGCCGTCGGCGGTCAGAATATCGCCGTAATACGCATGATGACTCTGCCAGGTGCAGTTTGCATGCGCGGGACTAAAAAGGCGGCGTCCCAGTTCGGGGGCCCGGGGGCCGCTGACACGGATGACGCCTATTCCCGCCTGGCCCAAGGGCGTGGCGACGGCTGCGATGGTGTCCGTATCTTGCACGGTTGCGCGCGATTCCTTCCTATGCTTAGGGCGGACAGGGCCGCCTGGCTATTGCCGGTTTCTTGCTCTGGAATTGCCGCCGGTGTTTCTGCTTTTGGCGGGCAGAACGATCACTTTGCGGAATTCGCCCTCGCCGCGGCTTTTGGTGACAAGGGTGTCGTCCTCCTGGAGCGCCAGATGAATGATGCGCCGGTCATGCGCGTTCATGTGGGCGAGCGATAACGGCTTCTGTGTTTTCTTGACTTTGTCGCGAATGCGTTCGGCCATGACCAGCAGCGATTCCTGTCTTCTCTTGCGGTAATCTTCGGAATCCACGACGATCATCTTACGATCCGCGTCGGATTTGTTGATCGCTTTATTCAGAATGTACTGAATCGCATCCAGATTCTGACCGCGACGTCCGATCAGAAGACCGCTTTCATCGCCTGCGATGCTAAGGATAATCGTGTCGTCCGTTTCCATGGCCTTCACCTGACAATCAAAGGTCATCTTGGCTAGAATATCGATCAGCAGGTCTCTGGCCTTGAGGGCCGCAGGCGTCGTGGCGTCAACTGCCGCCACTGCCGGAATGCTTAGGGCCTGTGGTTTTTGCATGGCGTCCGCCGCATCCGCCGGTTTCGATTCGGCAGGAGGCGCAGGCCGCGTTACATGAGGCCTGGGGGGCTGAGGTGCGGGCGCGCGTCTTGCTTCGCGGTGTTCCGGTTTGGGGCCGTTTTCTCGCCTCAGGTCGATTTTGATATCCGGCTTTTCGTAGCGCTTAGGTTCCGGCCTGGTTTCCGGTTTTACTTCATGCTTTGGCGCGGCGGGGCGAACTTCTGGCCTTGCCTCTGGCCTTGGCGCGGCGGGGCGAGGTTCGGGTTTTGCTTCTCGCGGGGGTTCCACTTTGATTGCGGAAGCAGAGCTGCTTAAAGAAAAGTCCATGTCAAACGACTGAAGCGACGCGCGGATTCTGGCTTTCTTCGCCATCAGGCCCAGGAAACCATTGGAGCCTTCGGAAATAATCTCTATATTTAATTTTTCACGCGGCACGCCGAAATCGCGGCAGGCTTTTTCTATCGCGCCGTCTATTGTTTTTTCTTCTATTTCTAAGATCTTCGAACTCATTTTTAACTCCGTATGCGTTTCATCAGGATAATTTCTTGTTAATGTAGAACTGCTGGCCGATGCTGAGGATATTGTTAAACAGCCAGTAAACGACCAGTCCCGACGGGAAATTCAAGAAGAAGAAGGTAAAAATAATCGGCATGAACAGCATGATTTTCTGCTGCGTGGCATCGCCCATCGCCGGCGTCATTTTTTGCTGAATGAATTGCGTGACCCCCATGATGATCGGAGTGATGTAGTAGGGATCTTTGGCCGACAAATCCTGAATCCAGAAGAAAAGCGGCGAGTGGCGCAGTTCAATGGCATACATCAGCGCCTTGTACAGGCCGAAAAACACGGGAATCTGAATCAGGATCGGCAGGCAGCCGGAAAACGGGTTGACTTTATGCTCGCGGTAGAGCGCCATGGTTTCCTGACCGACCTTTGTCTGATCGTTTTTGTATTTTTCCTTCATCGCATCAATTTTAGGTTGAAGCGCCTTCATCTCTTTCATGGACTTGTAACTCAAATTGCCCAGCGGCCAGAAGATAATTTTAATCAGCGTGGTCAGGACAATGATGGCGATGCCGTAGTTGACGACGAATCCTTGCAGGAAATTGAGCATATACAAAAAAGGAATCGCCAGCCATTTGAACCATCCAAAATCAATGGCGTTTTCCAGGCCGACCCCCAGAGCTTTCAATAGATCATACTGCTTGGGTCCCAGATAAAGCGAATAAGAAAAAACGCTGTTCTGCCCGGCGGGAATCACTTCCTTGCGGCCTTTCATGCCGACGGCGACCATGTTTGCTGCATCGCGGTTCATCACGACATTGGTCAGAGACGGATTCTCCGGAATAAACGACGCGATAAAGTATTTACTTTCAAACGCGCCCCAAACCACATTCGGGCCCAGGACCGTCTCCGAAGTCAGCTTCTTGACTTCCTGGCGTTCCACGCTGCCGCCGACTGAAATGGCGGGGCCTTCATGGCCGTAATCATCGTCGATTTTCTGCGGATCAACATACTGATACCAGTTGATTTTAGGAATCTGGGTAATCGGAGATTGCGTCAGATTATACACTTTGACTTCCAGGCCGACCGTGTAACCTGACGGATCGAAGGTGAAAATCTTTTCGACTTTAACGTCGCTGTATGTTTGCGAAAAAACAAGCTGTTGTTTGTCTTTGGCATCCATCAGGTTGAGTTTGCTTGCGGCTGTTTCAAAAACCGCATCCGGAGCGATATCGCTTGAGGAGTCGGGGAAGGTTACCGTCAGCGGGTAGGGCATGCCGTCGCGGACATCCACCAGTTCGACAAAATCCTTGGTTTTCGGCTTGGCCGGGTCTTTCTGGCCGGTGAAGAAGCCTTTCAGCCTGGGATAAATATCATCGGTGCACTCTACGCAATCCTGGTAGTAATTTTTGAGTTTCAGCGATTTCAAGGCGCCGCCGCGTGTTGAGAACAAGGCGGTATAGTGTGGTGTTTCCACCGAGATATCGCGGGGCGGCGCTTCCGGTTTGGCAGCCTGTTCTTTCGGCGCGGATTTTATTTGGCCGGACTCGGCCGCTGCCTTTGCGGGGGCTTGCTCTTTCTTGGTTTGCTCGGCTGACGACTGCGGCGCCGTTGCCTTCTGAGGGGCAGGCGGTTTGATAAAGAAGATTTGAAAAATCACAAGAACAGCCAGCGACAGGACGATGGCTAGAATGGTCCTTTTGTCCATCATTATTAGATTACCTCCAGTTTCATTGTTTACTTGACGGGATCGTAACCGCCGGGATGCAAGGGATTGCAGCGCAGAATTCTTTTCACGCCCAAATACGCCCCCTTTGCCGGTCCGTGCAGTTTTATGGCATCAATCGCATATTGCGAGCACGACGGGTGAAAACGGCAACAGGGCGCGAAGATGAAGGGTGAAATACAGGCTTGATATAAACGGATAATAAAAACAAAGAAGTTAGCCAAGGTTTTTCTGAGCATGTTTTATCTGCCGGTTTTTCGCATGGAAAGTTCAGTCAATTCTCTTTGTGCTTCCGGATAAGTAAGAGGCGGGCTGTTTTTTTTAGCCATGACAATCACGTCATGTCCCGCAGGAAACAAATCTTTGTTGCGGCGGAAGAATTCCCGAATCAGTCGTTTGAGCCGATTGCGGACAACAGCGTTGCCCACTTTTTTCGTGACAGTGATGCCCAGGCGTTTGACCTCGGCCGGGTTGCCGCATGTGACCATGGTGAAGAATCGAGAACTTTTCCAGACCCCCTGTTCGTAAATAGCCTGATACCTGCTTTTATTGGTGACCCTTTCCGCTCTTCGGTAAGATTGCGTTTTCATATGAAGAACCCGCCATCCCTGCGAGACGATGCCATCACAAAATTATACAGCTAAGCGCTTTCTTCCTTTGGCTCTGCGACGGTTCAACACATTCCTGCCGTTTTTGGATGCCATGCGAACCAGAAAGCCGTGGGATCTCTTTCTTTTGAGATTCGATTTGTTGGTCAATGTCTTTTTCATGATTAAACCCCTAAAAGTAATAAGGCAATGCGTAAACCACAGTCGTATTTATTTGTCAAGATTAAAGTGGTAACCCGTACGCGTTCCTCTTTTCGTATGCTAGGGGATCGTCACCAAATGGTTTAGGCCATCGTCCGGCTTTTTTACGGGCGACATGATGCATCTTGCAATATATGTGTTGCATGATGCGTCATGTCCCGTGGACGCAGGGAACTCAATGAATCTGTAAAATACCCTTTTTCAATTTCCGATGGATGGTAGATGGATTAATGCCCAGCAGTTTTGCCGCCTTGACGATGCTTCCCGTTGTTTTATAGGCCTGCCGGATTAAATCTTCCTCAATCTGTTTTGTTGCCGATTTCAGCGATGAAGGCAATGTCTCTGGCCGATCAGGCGCTGAAAACATCTTTGGATTTTCTGATCCCTGCTGCTTGATGTGCAAAACCAGATCCATGTCTTCTTCATTTAATTCTTTCGACCCATACAGGATAGCAATTCTTTCGATGACATTTCTCAATTCCCGGACATTGCCGGGCCAGTCATAATCATAGAGTTGTTTCATGATTCTGGGGAGTATCTTGATGCTCGTTTGATATTTCGCATTAAACTGTTGAATGAAATTCCGGATGAGAGGGAAAATATCTTCTTTCCTTTCGCGCAGCGAGGGAACGAAAATCGGAATCACGCCGATTCTGTACAAGAGATCCTGCCGGAAATGCTTGCTGTTCATCAGTTGGTCTTCGGTGAGATTCGTTGCGCTCAAGATGCGGACATCCACCTGTTGCAGTTTATTGCTTCCGATTCTCTTGAAATTTCCTTCCTGAAGAAAACGCAGTAATTTGCTTTGCATTTTCAAGGGCAGCTCACCGATTTCATCTAAAAAAAGCGTTCCCTCATGGGCATCCTCCAGGATGCCCCTCTTTCCGCTTCTTTTGGCGCCGGTAAAGGACCCTTCTTCATAACCGAACAGTTCCGCTTCCAGCAGTTCATCCGGGATGGTCGCGCAGTTAATGGCCACAAACGGTTTGCTGCTGCGGTCGGAGCTTTGATGAATAAAGCTGGCGACAAGCTCCTTGCCGACGCCTGTTTCCCCCCAGACTAAAACGGGGGAAGAACTTGCTGCGACTTTCCAGCACATGCGCATGACCTGCTGCATTTTGGGGCTGGAGAAAACAATTTCACCCTGTCCGAAGTTTCCCTCCAGCATGTATTTTTTGTCTTCAAACTGGGAGATGATAATTTCTGAAAGCTTCAGTTTTTTCTCAAGGTTAACCAGCTTAGTGATGTCCCGTCCGGTCCCGACCGTTAATACCAGATTCCCCTGTTCGTCGAATACGGGGATGTAGGTCCATGTGGCGGTTGCCCCCGTTTCATACGTGATGTTCATATCAATTTTTTTCTTCAGTTCCAGGGACTTTAAGGCGGCGGATTCTTTTAGCGTTCCACCGGCAACGATGTCCTTCATGTTTTCTCCGATTATCGACCGGCCGCTGAGATCAGTGAGCCGGCTGAAGGCTTCGTTATATTTCAGAATATTTCCTTCATAATCCACAATGAGAATGGCCTCGTCGATACAATTCAACAAGGCATCCATATCCTTTGTCAGATATTTTTTGATCAGATCCATGGCGTCTCCTTCAGGTTTTTGCGACCGGATCATACACAGGACCTATTGCAACATGCAACTACTTTTAATCCTCCAATACATAAGTAATTAAACATTGTAGTAATATAAAGTAGTTATATGTATGGCCCTGAACTTGCTATTACCCTTGCCAATGGTTGGAAGGATGAGCTTCACGACGGCGACTGAACCTTCCGGCCTATTAATAAAATATAAAGGAAAGAGATTATGCATGCACAGAAACCCTGGTTGAGATTCTATAATAATGTGCCAGCGACCCTTAACTATCCGCGCGTGACGATGTACGAAGCTCTGATGCAGACCGTGGAGCAGTTTCCCGATCGCATTGCCTACGATTTTTTTGACTACACATCGACTTACCGGCAATTCGGCCGGGACATCGATATCTGCGCCAATGCTCTGGCTGCTCTCGGCATGAAGAAAGGGGACCGGATCACCATCTCCATGCCCACGTCTCCTCAGGGCATTATCTGTTTTTACGCGGCCAACAAGCTGGGCGTTGTAGCCAGCATGATCCATCCGCTATCGACACCCAAAGAAATGACCTATTACCTGAATATCAGCAAAAGCCATGTGGTTCTGACCCTGGATCTTTATTACGATAAATTTATGGAGATTAAGAGTGAAGCCCGGTTGGAAACGCTGATTTTGACGGAGATGGTTGATCAGCTGACTCCCGGGACACGGGGGGGGGATAAAATCCATGAAAACCGCATGGTCAAATGGTGGAAGCCCCTCATGGCGGCAGACTACCCCGAGGCGCCGAAGGCGGATATGGCAACGGATGAGATGGCCGTCATTCTCTATAGTGGCGGAACCACCGGCTTTCCCAAAGGCATCATGTTGTCCAACTATAACTTTATCAGTGAAGGAATGATGATTGCCGCCTGGGGTGGCGAAACGATAAAAATGAAGCATGACGAATATTCCACATTGGCGATCATGCCAATTTTTCACGGCTTTGGACTGGGAATCGGTTGTAACGCCACTTTTATGGGAGGGGGCACAAGCATTCTCGTTCCTCAGTTTACCCCGGAGATCATCGCCGAACTCATCATGAAAAAACGGCCTTCCATTATCTCGGGCGTTCCCACCCTTTTCGACGCCATCAGCCGGAATCCCGATTTTCAAACCGCGGATCTGAGCTGCCTGAAGGTGACATCCTGCGGCGCTGATTCGCTGCCCCGGCCCGTCAAGGAACGCTTTGAGGCGATTGTGGCGCGCCAGGGAGGGCATGTTCAGCTTGTGGAAGGCTATGGCCTGACGGAGTCCGTAACGGGCGTCATTTCCACGCCGCTTTCCGGTTATCGGGAAGGCAGTGTCGGCATTCCCTTTCCGGATATGCTGGCGAAGGTTGTTGCTGTCGGGACGACGGAGGAAGTCCCCGCAGGCGTTGAGGGCGAGCTTTGCGTCAGCGGCCCCGCCGTTATGCTGGGCTATCTGGAATCGCCGGAAGAGACGGCCGAGGTGCTCAAAACGCATGAAGATGGTCTCACCTGGCTCCACACGGGGGATATCTTCACGATGGACGCAGATGGCTATTTTTATTTCAAGCTGCGGTTGAAACGAATGATCAAATCGTCGGGAATGAATGTGTATCCCGTTCAGGTGGAAGATGCCCTGCGCCGCCATCCCGACGTCCGTGACGCCTGTGTCATCGGCGTTCCCGATGAGGCTCAGGTCGAGCGGGTCAAGACCTTTGTTATTTTGAAGGACCCGTCCAAGGCCGGTCCGGAGATGGCCGAAGCACTGATCACCCACTGCCGGGAACACCTCATTAAATGGTCCTGCCCGCGAGAGGTGGAGTTTCGGGAAAATCTTCCTCTTACCCGGGTAGGTAAAATTGCCTACACGGTTCTGGAAGTCGAAGAGATTGCCAGATTAAAGGCCGAAGGAAAATATACAGGGAACAAATGATACGCTCATGACAACAAAAAGGGAGAATGAACACATGACAGCCGGTGACAAGTTGGATGAACTATACCAAAACAGAGGGATGCGTGCAAAGGAACTGCATGAGGCGGGGAAGAAAGTGATCGGCTACTTCTGCTGCTTTGTCCCCGATGAAATTATCACAGCCTTTGATATGGTTCCCTATCGCATTCAGGGAAACCAAAGCGAGCCGATCGATGAAGCGGATGCCTTTCTCGAACCGATGGCCTGCCCCTTTGTCCGGAGTTGCTTCAATATGGCACTGAAGGGGTCGTACGATTTTCTGGACGGATTTGTGGCCCCCCACAGCTGCGATACGATCGAACGGATTTACGGCATCTGGAGTCATCACAAGCCGTCGCCCTTCCATCACATGATCAATGTGCCCCATATGCAGGGCCCCACGTCCGAGGCGTTCTATCGCAACGAATTGGACTTTTTTATCAAGCATCTGGAGGAATGGTCGGGGCGGAAGCCCGATCCCGGCAAACTCAGGGAGGCCATCGGGCTCTATAACGAGCGCCGGGCGGTCCTGCGGGAGCTCTACGACCTGCGCAAATCCAATCCGCCGCTGGTTTCGGGCACGGAGATCATGAAGGTCCTGGTCGCAGGAATGGGCATCCCGGGGGCGGAGCATCTGTCGCTTCTGCACCGGTATATCATTGAAGTCAAGGCGCGTCCGCAGCCCCGGACGGTCAAGGTTCCCCGGATCTTTATCTGGGGCAATGAAATTGATGATGCAGCCTTCATCGAGCTGGTGGAGGAATGCGGCGCGCAGGTGGTGATGGACGATCTGTGTACGGGAACGCGCTTTTTCTGGGAGGATGTTCCGGAGACGGCGGACCCCCTGGAAGGGATTGCAAGGCGGTATCTGGCAACCCATTGCCCCCGTAGCGACGTTTCCCAAAAGGAAGGCGGCAGGAAGGTGGATCTGGAGCAGCGCTACGGTTACATCAAAGACTTTATCAAGGATTGGAGCGTGAACGGGGCGATCTTTTATATCGTTCGCTATTGCGACACCTGCGAACTGGAGGGGCCCGACCTGCGGGAGTACTTAAACGGCATGGATATTCCGGTGCTGATGATTGAAGACGACTATTCGATCTCGACCATCGGACAGCTCAGAACCAGGATCCAGGCATTCTTAGAGATGATCGGATAAGGGGGAGACGATGGAACAGCAGGAACAAGGAAAGACGGCTGCCGTAAAGGGCACCGACATGGCCCGAAAAGTACGGGGCATGGTGAAAAACATCTATCAATCCGCTCATGCGGCAAAAGATAACGGCCAAAAGGTCGCCTATTCGATGATCATGTCTCAGTATGATGAGATCTTGAGGGCCATGGACATCGTGCCCCTGCCGACGGAGAATTTCGCCGGCGTCTGTGCGGCAAAGCGGCAAATGGACCGGTTCCTCCTCAAGGCGGAAGAGGACGGTTATTCGCAGTCGCTGTGCAGCTACGCCCGGATCGGTCTGGGTTTTGACAGTCTGCGGAAAGAAGGGGGCGGCATTCCGGAAAATTCCCCCGACGGCGGCATGGCCATGCCGGACATGATGCTGGGAAGCAGTTCCGTGTGCGATCCCCGGTACAAGTGGTTTCAGGCTGCGGGGCGGTTTCTCGACGTGCCAAGATACAATGTTGATGTTGTTGCGCCGCCGGTTTCCGCCAATCTCAAAGACGTACGGGACTATTATATCGGTTATCAGAAAGAGCAATTCCGGGGGCTCATCGCGTTTCTGGAAAGTCAGACGGGGAAAAAGATGAGCGACGATCGCCTCTGGGAGTCGATTCGCCTGTGCGATGAGGCGTGGCGGCTTTGGTATGAGATTGACCGCCTGAGAGTGGCCGTTCCCTGTCCCATGCCCAGCCAGGATCACTTCA